>CAIPTQ010000118.1 GCA_903868035.1 uncultured Phycisphaerales bacterium | reverse complement strand
TCCGCACCCGCATGGTGGTCGGAGCCCGCGCCACAAAAGCCGAGAAGGCCAATGGCATGGCCGACATTCCCGGCATCACCGCCAAGAAGCGCGTGCTGCTCACCGGCACCCCCATCTGCAACAAGCCCATCGAACTCTCCTACAGCGTCTTCTTCCCTCCCCCGCACATCCAGACCAAGACCGCCGAAGCCTGGGCGCGGGAAGTCGAAAAACGCAGCGCCGGTCGCCTCAAGATCAACGTCTTCGCCGGCGGAACCCTCACTAAGTCCGACCAGTGCTATGAGGGCGTCGTCAGCGGCATCTCCGACATCGGCATGAGCTGCTTCGCCTACACCCGCGGCCGCTTCCCCCTGCTCGAAGCCCTCGACCTGCCCCTGGGTTATCCCGACGGCAAGACCGCCAGCCGCATCGCCACCGACATGGCGCGCAAGTACAACCCCGCCGAACTCGCCGACACCAAACTGCTTTACGTACACGCCCACGGCCCGGGCATCCTCGCGAGCAAAAAGCCCGTGCGGAAACTCGAAGACCTCGCCGGCCTGCGCATCCGCGCCACCGGCCTGAGCGCCAAGATCGTGGAAAGCCTCGGCGGCACGGCCGTCGGCAAGAGCCAGCCGGAAACTTACGAAGCCCTCCAAAAAGGCGTCGTGGACGCCACCCTCTGCCCCATCGAAACGCTCAAAGGGTGGAAACAGGGCGAAGTGATCGATTACGTCACGGATAGCTCGGCCATCGGCTACACCACGGCGATGTTCGTCGTGATGAACCAGAAAAAGTTTGACAGCCTGCCCGAAGACCTCCGCAAGATCATCACCGATGTGAGCGCCGAGTGGGTCACCAGGCACGGCGAGGCCTGGGACCTTGCCGATGCCGAGGGCAAGGCGTTTGTCGCGGAACTCAAGAAGCAGGTCATTCCACTTCCGCCCGACGAGCAGAAGCGCTGGATCGCCAAGGTCCAGCCGGTCCTCGATGGCTATCTGGCCGATACCAAGGCGAAAAACCTGCCCGGCGCGGCGCTCCTCAAGGACATCCAGGCGGAGTTGGCCAAGGTCGCCGGAGGGGCTGGTAAGTGACGCAACCACCCGCTGACTGCGAGGATACGCTGGCATCGGCCCCGGCACCTGTGATGCCGCGGGTCCGGTTTTTCACGCTCACAGTTCGCGTACTGGTCCTGGTGATGGCCGCCGTGTCGGGCGTCAGCCTCCTGGGCATGATGCTTTTGACCTGTGTCGATGTGGTAATGCGCGCCACCGTCAACCGTCCGATCAGCGGCTCGCAGGATCTGGTGAGCGTGACCGCCATCATCGTGCTGGCCGGGGCCATGCCCTATACCACGGCCTGCCGGGGGCATGTGACGGTGGATTACTTTTCCAACAAATTCCCCCGCGGCCTCAAGTGGGGCGTGACCAAGGTTCTGCTGTTGGTGAGCCTGGCGCTCTTCGCGCTGTTGTGCTACCAGGCCGTGATATACGGGCAGGAAAAGTTGAAGGTCGGCGAGGTCACCTCGACCTTGCAGTTGCCGATGTTCTGGCTGCCCTGGGTATTGGCGGCCTCCTGCGGGGGGATGGTCCTGGTGTTCCTGCATGAACTGCTCTACCCCGGCGCGGAGATCGTCAAGCCATGACCCCCATCGAAGTTGGCATCTTAGGCTGCGTGGCGTTGGTGGTGCTGCTGTTCAGCAGCATGCCCGTGGCCTTCGTGATGACGCTCGTCGGGTTCGCCGGGTTCGCCCTGATTATCAATTCCGATGCCGCCATCACCATGACCACCCGCGAGGTATATTCCACCCTCGCCAATCCGGACCTCACCGTCATCCCCCTCTTCGTCCTCATGGGTCAGGTCGCCTTTCACAGCGGGATCAGTGGCAAGCTTTATCATGCCGCCTATTGCTGGCTCGGCCCCCTGCGCGGCGGCCTGGCCATGGCCACCGTCGGGGCCTGCACCGCCTTCGGGGCCATCTGCGGCTCCGGCCCCGCCACCACCGCCACCATGGCCGCCGTCGCCCTGCCCGAAATGAAAAAATACCGCTACGGCACCGAACTCTCCGCCGGCGTCGTCGCCGCCGGCGGCACCCTGGGCATGATGATCCCCCCCAGCGTCGTCTTCATCTGCTATGGCATCATGACCCAGGAGTCCATCGGCAAACTCTTCATCTCCGGCATCCTCCCGGGCATCCTCTCGGCCTTCCTGTTCTGCCTGACCATCTATCTCGTCTGCGTCTTCCGCCCCGCCATGGGGCCTGCCGCGCCCCCCATCCCCTGGAGCCGGAAGTTCCGCTCCCTGCTGGGCATGTCCGAAACCCTCCTCCTCTTCGCCGCCATCATGGGCGGCATGCTCTGGGGCTATTTCACCCCCACCGAAGGCGCCGCCATCGGCGCCGGCGGCAGCATTCTCATCGCCCTCATCCGCGGCAAACTCAGCCTCGCGATGCTCACCCGCTCCCTGCAGGAGACCGCCCGCACCTCCTGCATGGTCATGATCATCGTGGCCGGCGCCAACGTCTTTGGTAAGTTCCTGACCATCTCCCAGATTCCCAACGAACTGGCCACCTGGCTCTCCTCCCTGCCCCTCCCTGGCTGGGTGATCCTCTCGTTCATCATCATCTTCTACATGATCGCCGGCTGCTTCGTCGATGCCCTCGCGCTCCTCATGCTCACCGTCCCGATCTTCTACCCCGTGGTGCTGGGGCTGGGCTATAACCCGATCTGGTTCGGCGTGATCATCGTGCTGGTAACACAAATCGGCGTCATCACCCCCCCCGTCGGCATCTGCGCCTACGTCGTCAACGGCATCGACCGCAGCATCCCCCTCGAAAAGGTCTTCAAGGGCGCCTTCCCCTTCGTAATCGCCCTGACGCTCGCGACGATCCTGCTGCTGATCTTCCCGGCCATCGCCACCTGGCTGCCGGGGCTGATGAAGTAATCCGGATTCCATTTGATTCTCGCGCCCATCAAGCCCAGGGATTGCAATCCCTGGGCCTACGCGCTCGCTCCTGTGCGGCGCGGGATTCAGTTGGGTTCCGGATAACCCCCCCGCAGCCGGCGCTCAACATCCCGCACAAATGAGGCGGGAACGCCAGTGCTATATCATGCAATGGCGTTCAGGAGATCGTCGGCGATGTCAAACACGTCAGAGGGCGAATAGTTCATGCGGAACTTGGGGGTCCAATAGCGTCCGTGGGCCAGCCAATGCCTCAGCTTGAGGGCTCCCCGGAACTTGCTCACCGCGTTCTCCGCGGTCGCACGGTGTTTCTTCCAGGTTTCCAGTATGTCCTCATCCAGACGCACCCGAACACCGTGTCGTTTGTAAAGCGTGCGGAATTCCCTTGCTACCTGATCGCCCTTCCCGTGATACGCCCGGTTGAGAAAGTCCACACGAATGGCGGCCTCGGCGGCGGCCAGCAGGTCGAGTATGGTTACCAGGTCGAGTTCCCTGAAGAAGTCATCAACTTCCTCCAGGGACATGCCAAAGAACACCGGATCGGTCACGGGTGCGCCCGCGAGCAACTGCTGCCGAAGCTGGCTCTTGGCCGACAACGACAGCGACGACTGATAGTTGTACCACTGCCAGATCGCGGACAACGACTTTTCCAAACCCGAAAGCGATACGCGCTTCATGGCCGCATGACGTCCTTCAATGATTCCAGCAGTGAACTTTCGTCCAACGGGATGACTTTCACCGTCGGCGAACGCGACACCACGATTCCCCAGCGGTTCCCGGACTGAACCACCAGCGTGCGCTCGCCGCGCTCCCCTATCAGGTCCACCCGGCCGGATGCCCCCACGATATTGATCCCTTTGGGGGATATCACGGCACGCTCATTGCCGACCTGCAGAATCAACTCATCCACTTCGTATTGCCCGATATATTCTTCCACCACGGTTTTCGGTGACCGCGCCACGCTCAGGTCTCCCGCCTTGATCGGTGCGGCAAGAAAATGCTGAATCGTTTGATACAGGTTCTCCACCGTCTGGATCCACGCCGCCTTCTTGGCCTGCCAGTCAATGTCTCCCCCCGCCTTTTGTTTCTTGGCGTGGAAGAATTCCCGGACTGTCGTGTCGGCCGCTTTGGTGGCATTTGCCATGGCAAATCTCCAGTGTATTGACCCGTCCTGATCCCCCGAAATGTCACCACGATTATACGCACGGCCACATCGTGCGACAAACGGCGCGATCGGCCAGCGTTGTTGAACGTCGCCACGATTCGAATCGCCGGGCCAAACCGGGTAAGATGCCTCATTCATCACCGCAGTCTAAGGACCCCCTTCATGCCCCAAATCTCCCTCACCCCCCAGCAAATCGTCTCCGCCCTCGACAAGCACATCATCGGCCAGGCCGCCGCCAAGCGCGCCGTCGCCATCGCCGTTCGCAACCGCTGGCGCCGCCAGCAGCTCCCCACCCCCCTCGCCCAGGCCGTCATCCCCAAGAACATCCTCATGATCGGACCCACCGGCGTGGGCAAAACCGAAATCGCCCGCCGCCTGGCCTCCCTCACCGGCGCCCCCTTCATCAAGGTCGAGGCCACCAAGTACACCGAAGTCGGCTACGTCGGCCGCGATGTCGAATCCATGGTCCGCGACCTGCTGGAGATCGCCATCCGCATGGTCTCCCAGGAGCAATCCCAGGTGCTCCGCGAAAAAGCCGCCGCCGCCGCCGAGGAGCGCCTCGTCGATCTCCTCCTGCCCCTCGAGGACCAGGGCTATTCCAACGATCCCGAGGTTGAGGCCCGCCGCCAGCGCTCCCGCGAAAAAATCCGCGAGGGCCTCAAGGCCGGCGTCTTCGATGCCGCCACCGTCGAAATCTCCCTGACCGAAAAACCCCAGACCGGCAACCTCCTGGGCATGATGGGCATGGACCAGATGGACGCCATGGGCGGCGGCGGTCTCTCCGAAATGTTCGAGCGCCTCATGCCCGGCAAGACCCACCGCCGCCGCCTGCGCGTCCGCGACGCCCGCGAATTCCTCATGCAGCAGGAAGCCGACAAGCTCATCGACCGCGAATCCCTCGTGGCCACCGCCATCGAACGCACCGAAAACTCCGGCCTCATCTTCATCGACGAAATCGACAAAATCGTCGGCGTCGATACCAAAACCGGCCCCGACGTCTCCCGCGGCGGCGTCCAGCGCGACCTGCTCCCCATCGTCGAAGGCTCCACCATCAGCACCAAGCACGGCCCGGTGCGCACCGACCACATCCTCTTCATCGCCGCCGGTGCCTTTCACCAGGCCAAGCCCAGCGACCTGATGCCCGAACTCCAGGGCCGCTTCCCCATTCGCGTCGAGCTTTCCGATCTCACCAAGGAAGACTTCGTCCGCATCCTCACCGAGCCGGAAAACTCCCTCATGAAGCAGACGGTCGCGCTGCTCTCGACCGAGCAGTTGGAGCTTTCGTTCACCGAGGACGCCGTCGAGGCCATCGCCGAATTCGCCTACACCGTCAACCGCAAAACCCAGAACATCGGCGCCCGCCGCCTGAATTCCATCGTCGAAAAAGTCTGCGAGGAGCTTTCCTTCTCCGCCACCGACCGCCACGGCGAAAAACACGTCATCACCGGCCGCATGGTCAAGGAACGCCTCACCAAAATCACCTCCGAAGACGACCGCTCCCGCTACTTGCTCTAATAGGAATTTTTAACTCAGAAAGCCAATTTACCCATTTTAACAATATTCATCCGTAAAAACGTATAAACAACAATATGGGGTATCTTGTTAGGGCAGACCGCCAACCCCACCCCGGAAACGAGGTGAGTTTGGCGGTCTCCCCCCCTACCACGGCCACACCATAATCAGCACCACCCCCGCCGCCATCCCCGCCAAAAACAACCCCGCAATCCACTTCTTCAGCCGCGCATTCCCCAGCACCATCACGCACCCCCCCTTGAACAGCAGATTCGCCAGCACCGCCACCAGCACCACCCGCCACACCACCCCCGCCGCCACCGTCCCATTGCGTGCCGAATCGCTCATCGACAGCGTGATCGCGTCCAGGTCGGTGAGGCCCGAAATGCCCCCGACCACATACAGTGCCGTCGGACCGAAGTTGGCCTTGCCCCACGCCGTCGCCAGTTTCACCACCGTATAAATGGCCGCAAAGAGCAGCGCCGCTTTCAGTTCCGTCGGGTTCCCCTGCGCCGGTAAAGCGGCATGCACGCGGCGCCCCAGCCAACTGGTCACCAGCGTCAGCATCGCCATGATCACGGCCATCACGCCCAGCGGTTCAAGCAGCGGCCACGCGTCCTGCCGGGCAAAGAGCGCCAACAGCGCAATCACACGCAGCATCGACACCGTATTGGCCATCATGATCGCCTGCGCGGCCAACGGCGCGCTCGAGGGATCGCTTTTCGCCCGCCGCGAATACGAGACCGTCGTCGCCGTGGAACTGATCAACCCGCCAATCGCCCCCCCCAACAGCGCCCCGGCCGTCGGCGGCACCAGCTTATAAAGCACGTACCCGGCCAGGGACATGCTCACCACCAGTATCACGACGAGCCAGGTTTCAAAGGGGTTGAAGAAGTCATACGGCCCCATCTTCTCCCGCGGCAACACCGGCCAGATCACCAGCGCGATCAGCACAAACTGCATGATCGCCGACACATCCTGGTCGCCCATGCGCCGCACGAAGCCGTGCAGCACGTTCTTCCAGTACAACAGCAGCACTACCGCCCCGCCGAGCACCAGCGCCACCATTTTGTCGCCCGCGGCCAGATACGCCCCCAGGCCGAACATGACCAGTGCGGCGATTTCCGTGGTCAGGCCGATTTCCGTCTGCTTGGCGTGGGCTTTGATATACGCGCCAATCGCCAGGATGCCCCCCAGGGCCACCGCGCCGGCAGGCACCATCCACCCGCCCCCGCCGGCCTGACCGCCCACCAAAGCCATGATCGTCCCCAGCAGCGTCAGCAGCGCAAACGTGCGGATGCCCGCCAGTTCCTCCCCTTTGCGCTCGCGCTGCAGCCCCACCAGCAGGCCCAGGCCCAGTGAGATTCCCAATCGGATCAATAGCTCATGAGTTTCCACAGCCGCCTCATCATAATCAGAGCCGCGACCGTAAGGGAGCGACCGAGCGGTTATTGCAAGACCAGCACCATAAGCCGCATGTACGACGCCAGGGTGAGCAGACCCTGCAAGACCAGCAGGGCCATGAGTTCGGGGCTTTGTATCCAGCCCATAAGGTAGAGCGCCAAAAGGCAGGAGGTGATGCCGGCCACGGTCATCACCATGGAGATGAGGAACCAGCGGCGGATCATCTGAATCTGCCGGCTGGCGTGGTCCATGGCCCCCAGGTCCATAAAGTTCAATTCTTTGAACACCGGGGTGCGCGATTCCTGATCCATCTGCACTTGCCGGACAAACTGCGTCCAGCGGTGATAGGCGAACAGGGTGCGGAAAGGCTCACTCAGAAAAGTCTTGGGATCCCCGATCAGATTCGTGGCGATGGTCTCAAGTTGGCTGTTCAAGGACTGCAGGCGGTACAGAACGACCGCCGCCAGAAAGCCGAAGGCCCCGGCCAGGGACTGGGCCAGGGTGGAATACGTATAATAGTAGACGCTTGAATCCATGAAAGCTCCATAAGGAGTGCAAGCCCAGCGGCGCATGCCGAGGGAAAACGGAAGGGATAGGGTAACGGGTGTACAACTTGAGTCAATCCGAAAACGCACAAATTGACGCATCCACGATCCCAATTTCAAAATTCTCCGGGGATTTTCGGGTGCTGCAAGCGTTTGTGGGTACGTTTTGTGACGGCTCGAACATTCGCCATTCCATTATCGGACGAAACGCCAGCCCCGCGAATGGGGACCATCATTCACACAATCGCAGCGCCCGACCGACTTTCCTCAGCTTGCGTGAATATGCCCCACTGCCATCAAAGTCGCCCGCGCAATTGTCCGATGACGGTTGAGCCGTTGTTTAAGGATCGCGCCATGCGTCTACTCGACAAATTCAAGCGGGATGTGTCCAAGCATCGGGGCAAGGCCGCCGTGCTCGGGGTCCTGTTCGTGGCCATGGTGGTCCTGGGCATCCGCGCCGTGCTCGAGCTGCGGCCCCGGGAGGCCCCGGCATCCACCGCCGCTCCCGCCGCGGGAATCGTGCCGAATGCCCTCAAGAATGAAGTAGGCGGCGCGGAAGCCGAGGCGCGGATTCAGCAGAACAAGGCCTTGTGGCGCGCCTTGCGGGAAGTCAAAGCCACGGCGGTGAATCCCAAGGCGACCTTTGCGTTTGACGCCAGCTACTATCCGCCGCCGGCGGTCATCGTGGCCGCGAGCCAGCCGCTGGCGCCGCCGGAACTGGCTTTCACACCCCCACCCGCCGTGGTCATGGAAGATGCGGCCGCCAAGGCCAAACGCATCCGCGAGCAGGCCCGCGCCCTGGTGGTCAAATCCACCGCGGTGGGCAACGGCGCGGCCGAACCGATGGCGATCGTGAATCAGCAGTTGCTGACGGTGGGCCATAAAATTCTCGGATTTGAAATCACCGCGATCCGTGCGCGGGAAGTCGAGTTTTTGAAAGAAGGCGTGACGACCGTGGTCAAAATGCCCGACGGGCAGTGAACCACGGGGACGCCGCATTGTCCCCGCGAGGCCAAAGGAGTTTCCTCATGCGTAAGCTCAAACATGTCATCGGCACCGGGTGCTTTTTTTTATGCCTTGGCGGGTGGGTCTATAGCGGTCAGCTAAGCGCGGCGGACGAGGCAAACCCGGCAAGGGAGGCGGTGTTGAATGCCGCCGTGGCGCAGGCGGCGGCGACCGGCGCGCCGGCCGAAGCCCTGCCGCTCAAGGAAGGGACGGCGTTGGCGCAGGCGACGCCGCTGGCGGTTTCGCCCGCGGCTCCGGCCGCACCGGTTCCCGCGGCGTCCAAGCCCCAGGCCGAACCCCCCGATCTCTCCTCCACCGTGCTCGACGTCGAGATCGACGGCAAACTCAAGGCCCTCAACATCGGCGACATGGACATCACCCTGGCCCTGCGCCTGTTCGCCATGAAGACGCATCTGAACATCATCGCCTCCAAAAATGTCAAAGGCACCGTCACGGCCGTCAACCTCTCCAATGTGACCTACATGGAAGCGCTGCAAGCCATTCTGCAGCCCAACGGCTTCGACTACGTCGAGAAAGGCAACTTCATCTACGTGTATACCATCGAGGAACTCGACCTCATCAAAAAGCGCGACCGCAAACCCGTCAACCAGATTTTCCACCTCAAGTACATGAACGCCCAGGACGCCCAAGGGCTCCTCAAACAATATCTCTCCTCCTCCGGCATCATCGCCATGACGCCGGCGGCCCGCACCGGCCTGGAATCCGGCTCCGGCAGCCCTGGCGGCATGAGCCTCTCCACCGACGACATCCTCGTGATCAGCGATTTCCGCGAAAACCTCGACGGAATCTCTGCGGCGCTGCGGGAATTGGATGTGCGGCCCAAGCAGGTCCTCGTCGAAGCCACCGTCCTCAACGCCTCCATGAAGGACAACAACGGCCTGGGCATCGACCTCGTCAGCCTCTCGGGCCTGAACTTCTCCGACATCGGCTCCACCATCAGCCCCATCAGCGGCAGCGCCACCACCGGCGGATCTTCCTCCAGCGTGACCACCCCCGGCCAGTTGACCAGCACGCTCATTCCCAACGGGCAAAAGCAAGTCGATATGGGCACGAACTTCGCCAAGGACGTCCCCACGGGCGGATTGTCCATCGGCTTCCTCTCCAATCACATCAGCTTCTTCATGCGGGCGCTGGAAACCGTCACCGACACCACCGTCGTGGCCAATCCCAAAATCCTCGCCCTCAACAAGCAAAAGGGCGAAGTCCACATCGGCCAGCGCCTGGGCTACCTGACCACCAGCATCACCCAGACCACCAGCCAGCAGACGGTGAGCTTCCTCGACATCGGCACCAAGCTTATCTTCTGCCCCTACATCACGGATGACGGCTATATCCGCATGGAAATCCATCCCGAGGACTCCTCCGGCTCGCTGGATTCGCGCGGCGTGCCGCAGACCAACACCACCGAAGTCACGTCCAACGTCATGATCCGCGACGGCCGGACCATCGTCATTGGCGGCCTGTTCAGCGAAACGACCACCTCCGGCAAGGGCCAGGTGCCGGTGCTGGGCAACATCCCGATCCTGGGCATCCCGTTCCGCTCGACCAACGACGCGACCACCCGGCAGGAAACCATCGTGCTGATCACCCCGCACATCATCAACGACGACACCAGCTACTATGAGGAATCGCTCAAGGAGCAGGAAGACGTCCAGCGGATGATGCTGGGCAACCGCGCGGGCCTCCAGCCCTGGGGCCGCGACCGCATCGCCCACATGTGGTACGCCCGGGCGCAGGACGAAGCCGCGCGGGGCGCGACCGAAAAGGCCATCATGTTCCTGGATTGGGCTTTGAACACCAATCCCCGGTTCCTGGAAGCCATCAAGCTCCGCGAGGATTTGAGCAAGAAGAAGATGGATGAAAAAACCGGCAGCTCCGTTGCCTTCCTCGTGAAGAACGTGCTCAAGGGCGATGCGGCAACCACGCCCGACAAGGGCGGCGCGGGCGTATATCCGGCCCCGGCGCCCGCCGAGAAGAAATGACGCACCGCACAGTGCATGCCGGGAGCGACTTTCTCCCGGCATTTTTTAGCTTCCATGAATGAAGGGATGTTCCCATGCTCCGCAATAAACTTTATCGTACCTTGCTGGCGGCGGGCATCGCCGCGGCCCTGGCCGGTTGTGACACGGCGATGCAGCGCGCCGAGCACGAGAAATTCCTCGCCCGGGATCAGTCGAACTTCAACCGCCAGCGCCTGGACATCATGTATCAGGTGGCCGAGCAGCAGTACAAGGTCGGCGAGTTCGACAAGTGCCGCGAGTCCCTCAAGACCGCGCTCGCCGTAACCACGCCCTACGCGCCCACGCATGTCCTGGCGGCGCGCGTGGAACTCGAAGGCGGCAGCCTCGAAGTGGCCGCCACCCAGCTTAAGGAAGCCCTGGCCATCGACGCCGCCAAGGCCGAACCGCTCTATCTGCTGGGCGTGGTGTATCAGCGCTGGCAGAAATTCGACACCGCCTCCGATTACTATCAGCAGGCCTGCGCCAAGAACCCCGGCGAGGCGCTCTATGTGCTGGCCGTCGCGGAAATGCGGATGACGCTCGGGCAGCTCGACGAGGCCCGCCAGTTGCTCGAAGACAAAATGGCCTATTTTGAACAATCCGCGGCGATGCGGATCGCCCTGGCACGGATCGCGGTTTTGCAGGGCGATGCGCCGTTGGCGGCCCGCATGTACCGTGACGCGACGCTCCTGCTGCCCGAGGACAAGAACCTGCGCTGGACCTACGCCGGGGCGCTCTTTGACGCCGGCAAGTACGGCGACGCGGCGCGGATTCTCGAGGATCTCCGGCGCGATCCGCCGACCCTGCCCAAGGCCGCCAATTCGCTGACCAAAGGTTCCACCACCTCCGATGCGGAGACGGACCAGGCGGCGGCGGCCTCCACGAAGGGCAGCCTGCTGCTGACGCTGGGCGAATGCTACGTGGCCCTCCAGCGCCCCCTCGAGGCGCGGGATTGTTTCCAGGAGATCATCCGGGCGCAGCCGAACAATGTGTCGGCCTACCTGTCGCTGGGAAAAACCTGCCTGATGACCAACGACCTGGCCACGACCATGGCCGCGGCCCAGAAAGCCCTGCGGTTTGAACCCGACAACATCCAGGCGCTCATCCTCCAGGCGGCCGTGCTGCAGAAGCAGCAGAAATGGACCGAATCGCTCGTCTCCTTGAATAAAGCGGCGCGCCTCGCCCCCAAGGATGGGACCGTTCTGTGCATGCAGGGGATCAGCCTGTCGCAGCTCGGCCAAAAGGATGCCGCCGTACACTCCTTCCAAAAAGCAGTGGAACTCAACCCCACCGACCCCTGGGCGTTGGAACTGCTCACATCGACCCAACCCGAAGGCTCCCCGACCGCAAACGCCGCAAACATGAAATAATCTGGGCCCCCCCACACGTTCTGGATTCCCCTATCCACTTGACAACCTTGCCACCCCCCCTCTCTCTATTGGCATCCTTGTCATTCTTGGCATCCTTATGAACGCACACAAATTCAATATTCACCCCAAATATCGCTGTTGTGATTACCGGCACTGGCTGCTTCATTGACCAACATGCAGTGCCGATAGTATCGCAAGATGGCGGGATTTTTCCGCCACCCGGTCGCATTTTGACCACGCCCCCCCCAAGCAGGGCGAACGGTTCTTCGAGTTGAGACGCAGGTGCCATGAAAGCCGCGGAAACACGGATCACGGTGTTGTTGGTGGTGACGATCAGCGCGGTCGTCGGCACGGCCTACTGGCTGACGGTCCACGCGAACGGCGCGCCGGCCAACCAATGGGTGCTGGTGCGCGGCGTGGTGATCGTGGGTGGCACCGCGCTGTGCCTGGCCATGGGCGTGGCCGCCATCATGCGCGACATGCGCACCTACCGCCGGCGCATCATGGACCACGCCCGGCAATGGATCCTCTCGGCCAATGCCGCCGCCATGCCGGCGCCGCGCGATCCCGACATTCAGCCCTTTATCAATCCCCTGCGCGACAAACTCGACGAACTGCGCGGTCGTTCCGAATCGCTGAGCCTCCAGAAGAAGAACCTCGAAATCCAGCTCCGCCTCGCCGACGCCCAGCGCCGGCAGGCCGAAACCATGATCCACGGCATCTCCGACGCCGTGATCGTCACCGACGCCTACGATGAACTGCTGCTGGCCAATCCCGCGGCCGCGGACCTGTTCAAGTTCAACCTGGAACAATCCACCCGCCGGCCCATCGCGCTGCTGCTGGGCGAAAAGGCCGCCGCCCTGGCGGCGGACATCGCCGACCTGCGGCAAAGCACCGCCCGCACCAGCCGCAGCAGCGCCGAAATCCAACTGGAAATCGACGGCCAGGCCCGCACGTTTGCGGTGACCTTCTCGTGCGTGATGGACAACACCGATCAGCTCTCCGGCGTGGTGACGGTCCTGCACGACCGCACGCGCGAGGACGAGATTTCCAAGATGAAGACGGACTTCGTGTCGCACGTGTCGCATGAACTCCGCACCCCCCTGTCGAGCATCAAGGCCTATGCCGAGTTGCTGGTAGACGGGGAGGCGTCCGACGACAAGACGCGAACCGAGTTCTATCACATCATTCAGGCCGAGGCGGAGCGGTTGAGCCGGCTGATCGACAACATCTTGAATATCTCGCGGATCGAATCGGGCATGATGCGGGTGACGAAGAAGAACATCTCCGTCAACGGCATTCTCAAGCGCGTGCTGGAAGTGGCGATGCCTTCGGCCCGGGAAAAGTCGATCCAGATCGTGGACAACCTGGCACCCGTGTTCGCCACGGTGGACGCCGATCCGGACATGATCTATCAGGCGGCGCTGAATCTCGTGGGCAATGCGATCAAGTACACGAAGGAAGGCGGGCGCGTCGAGGTTTCACTGACGGCCGATGAAGCCAAACATGAACTGGTGATGCTGGTATCCGATACGGGTGTGGGAATCCCGGCGGAGGCGATGAAACACCTGTTTGAGAAGTTCTTCCGTGTGGAACAGAACAAGACGATGGCCAAGGGTTCGGGCCTGGGGCTGAATCTGACCCGCCAGATCATCGAAGGCATTCATCGGGGCCGCATGATCGTGAACAGCGAAGTGGGCAAGGGATCGACGTTTGGCTTTGCCTTGCCGATTACGGCATGATTTTCGAGGATGTCATGAGCGAACATACCATACTTGCGGTTGACGATGAAGCCCACATCCTGCATGTGGTGTCGCTGAAGCTGAAAAACGCCGGGTACACGGTTTTGACCGCCAACGACGCGGAGGAAGCCCTGGAACTGGCCGCGACCACCCCCATTCACCTGCTGATCACCGATTTTCAGATGCCTGGCATGTCCGGGCTGGATTTGGCGCGCAAACTCCACGGGGAACCGGGACGGCGCAATCTCCCGGCCATATTGCTGACCGCCCATGGTTTGGCCCTGGAACAGGTGGAACTGATGCATGCCGGGATTACGGTGTGCATATCCAAGCCTTTCAGCCCGCGCGATTTGCTGGACAAAGTGCAGCAACTTCTGAGCACCAGACCGCTGCCCGTCAATCCCGACGCCGTGCCGGCGACAGTGTAAGGACTCGTTTCGTTTTTGGACTTACTGGAAATGGCCTCATGAACGCTGTTATGACAACCCGGAACACGCAGCTCAACACCACGGTTCTGGCGCGGATGGCCGAACGCTGGCGGCCCGTGGGCCTGTACCTGGCGTGCCTGGACCGGGAAGGGGCGCTGCTGTGGCACGACATCCAGATGCCGCGGGTACTGGCGTTATGCCTGACCATCGAATCGACGCTGCCGCATCAAATCAAACGCGTTGGCGAGGCGGTCACGGCGGAAGGCGTGCGGCTGCATGCCCAGCTTCCCTGGGTGCAGATGCAATTGCTGCCCATTTTGCGCCGGCGCAAGGTCTGCGGCTGGATTGTGCTCATCGGGCGCACCGACCCGATCACCCCCGCCAGCGAGGAATTGGCGCGTTTCGCCCAGCGTGCCGCAATGGACGCCCAGGCGCTGGCGGCGCTCGCGCACAAGGCGCCGCTGGTGCCCGCGAACCTGTTTGGCGCGCTGGTCCGCGTGGCCGAACACATGCACGAGGACTTGCAGTCCGTGGCGGTCTCGCACAGCGAACTGGCCAACGTCACCGAGCAGCTCACCAGTGTTTATGAGGAAATCTCGCTGCTGTCGAAGATTTCGTCGGGCATGCGCTTCAGCCAGAAGCCGCAGGCGTTTTTGGAGACCGTGTGCCGGGAGATGCAGGAGATCGGCGACTTCCGGGCCGTCATGGCCGCGCTGACGCGGCGCCCGGATGAACCAACCGAGTTTGAATTTAATGATGTTTCCGTGGTCGTCGGAGACTGCGGCGTGGACAGCGCGGCCCTGTTCAAGGCCTTGCATGAGCCGATCCATGACGCCCTGGCCGTGGGTGAAACCCAGGTTCATAACGAGATCGCGCCGGAATGCGACTGGGCCAGGCTGACCGACCACCTCCGGCGCTTCGTATGCGTGCCGCTGGTGCGGGAGCACCGTCCGCTGGGGGTCTTGATCGCCGTGGACAAGAATGACACGACCGAATTCAATTCGGTGGACCTGAAATTGCTGAATAACGTCGGCAATCAGTGCTCGATATTCCTGGAAAACGCGGCGCTCTACCAGGACATGCAGGACCTCTTCATGGGCGTACTGCACGCCCTCACCCGGTCCATCGACGCCAAGGACACCTATACGCGCGGCCATTCGCAGCGCGTGGCGGAACTTTCCCGGACGCTGGCGCGGCGCATCGGCCTGGCTGACGAACAATGCGAACGCGTGTATCTTTCCGGGCTGCTGCACGATGTCGGCAAGATCGGCGTGCCGGAGGCGGTGCTCACCAAGCCGGGCCGCCTGACGGAGGAGGAGTATACGGCCATCAAGAAACACCCGGCGATCGGGGCGCAGATTCTGGGCAACATCCGCCAGCTTCAGGACATCATTCCGGGAGTGTTGTTTCACCATGAACGGTGGGATGGACGGGGTTATCCGCACGCGCTGGCGGGGGAAAACATTCCCCTGATGGGCCGCATCATTTGCGTGGCCGATTCTTTTGACGCGATGAGTTCAACGCGCACCTACCGGCCGGCGCTGCCTTTGGAAACGGTTCTCCGGGAGTTGTCCCAATGCGCGGGCACGCAGTTTGACCCGGCTTTAGCCAAGGTGTTTGTGAAGCTTGATTTCACGCATTATCTCCAGTTGGTGGCGGAATCGCAGGTCGGGGTGCAAACCATGACCGATGCCGCATTGCTCAAGACGCAGGGGGCCGGCGCATGAACATCAAATGCGAAGATTATGATCATGTCTCGGTGCTTGGCATCGCGGGGGAATTTAATGCGGATGCCACCGAGGCGTTTCGCAAACAGATTGAGGAACGATTGCGGCGAAAAGTGCGGTTTTTTGTGATCGACCTGCAACAGACGACCTTCCTGGATTCCAAAGGGCTCGAGGCGCTCATCTGGGTTCAGGAGCAATGTGACGAACTGCTGGGTACGACACGGCTGTGTAATCCCGATGAGACCTGCCGGAAGATTCTCCAAGTGACGCGCCTGGATGGCCGCTTTGATATATTCGCGGACGTGACCGAGGCGGTCAAGACCATGCGCTAGAGGAAACATCCCCACTGCAAAGGAACTCATTACCGCACGCAGACTGAAAGACGTTACAGGCATGATTACCACGATGACAAAGCGCAAAACACTCGGCCAGATGCTGGTCACCAAGGGCCTGGTGACGCCGCAAATGCTGGACGCCACGCTGGAGCAGCAGAAGTCCAGCGGCCGCCATCAGTTGCTGGGCGAAATGCTCGTCGAGCAGGGATTGCTCACCGAGGAGCAGCTTTGCGAAACGCTGGCCGAAGTCTATGGCGTGCCGTACGCGAAAGTGTCCCCCAAGATTTGCGATCCCAAGGTGATCGAAGTATTGCCCCGCGAATTCATCGAAAAGCATTCCGTATTGCCGATGTTCCTGGTAAACAACGTTTTAACCTTGGCCCTGGCGGAACCGTCAAACCTCTTTTTAATTGAGGAAATACAGCAGCTCACAGGTTACGCCGTGCAGGTTGTCGCCTCCACGCAACGCGACATTTCCGCGACTTTGCAGGCCCATCTTCCCGCCGCCAACGTGTTCGTCATTGACGACATCATCGAGGAGGTGCGGCCGGAAGACTTCACGCTGGTGGAGACGCAGATCGAGGAAATTGGCAACCTCAAGGAGGTGGCCGGTCATTCCCCGATCATCAAACTGGTGAATTATCTGATCTACAACGCCGTGCGCGACGGGGCCTCGGACATTCATATTGAACCGGATGAAAAGAAGACCCGCGTGCGCTACCGCGTGGACGGCCGTCTGTATGAAAAGATATGCCCGCCGCATTCCATGCATCCGGCGGTCATCAGCCGCATTAAGATCATGGCGGGACTCGATATCTCCGAGCGGCGCCTGCCGCAGGACGGGGGCATACACGTGCTGCTGGAAGGGCGCCCCATCGACCTGCGCGTCTCCACCATGCCCGAAAAGTGGGGCGAAAAGGCCGTGGTGCGGATCATCGATAACCGCAATATTCCGGTCAACCTGGAAAAGCTGGGCTTTGGCTACGACATGCTCGCCAGCTATAAGAAAGTCCTGGAACAGCCCAACGGCATCATTCTCGTCACCGGGCCCACTGGTTCCGGCAAATCCACCACCTTGTATGCATCGCTCTCCGATCTTCATAAACCCGACATTAACATATGCACGGTCGAAGATCCTGTCGAGTTCAATTTGTCGGGAGTCAATCAGTTCCAGGTGAATGACAAGATCGGCTTTTCATTTGCCAACGCCCTGCGTTCCCTGCTGCGGCAAGACCCCGATGTCATCATGGTCGGGGAGATTCGTGACACGGAAACCGCGCGCATCGCCATTCAGGCGGCGCTCACCGGGCATGTGGTGCTGTCCACACTGCACACCAATGACGCCCCGAGTTCCATCATCCGCCTGGTCAACATGGGGATTGAACCCTATTTGCTGGCGGCCTCGCTGCGGGCGGTGGTGGCCCAACGTTTGGTACGCAAGTTGTGTCCCGCGTGCCGCGAGCAATTCGAGCCTCCGGTCAACGTGCGGCATATCGTGGAGAAATCCGCGGGTCCGTTCGATGCTCTCTACCGGCCCCGGGGCTGCAAAAAGTGCAGGAATTCGGGCTATGCGGGCCGGATCGGAATCTATGAACTTCTGATACCAGACCCGGAGATGCTCGATGCCGTCGTGTCCGGCGCTTCCATCCAGAAGTTACGGGAATTCTGCAAAGACCGGCATATCGGCACGCTGCGGGCCGATGGCATGGTCAAGGTGAAGGCCGGCATCACCACCTATGAGGAAATCCTGAGGGCCACGTCGCTATGAGCACGACCGCCGCCATCAACTCCCGTTTTGCCTATCAGGCCCGTGATCACAAGGGCCAGTTGGCCAACGGCTTCATTGCCGCCGCGTCGCTGATCGACGCAACCAAGCTGTTACGGGCGGAGGGAAAGTACATCATCGACATCAAGCCCGCCCGCGCCTCGGCGACCAATCCTACCGACGCCACTGATGCCGCGGTTGATCTGGAGAGTGTCGGGAAGAACACCCGCGTCAAACGGGATGAAGTGATCACGTTCACGATGCAGATTTCCGTCATGGTGGACACGGGCGTGCCGCTGTCTGAAAGTCTGCATGCCTTGTCCGAACAGGCGTTCTCCGATACCTTTGTCGCGGTGCTCAAGACAATCGACCAGGAGGTCACCGGCGGCAAGGACTTCTCCTCGACACTGGAAAAGTTCCCGCGCATCTTTCCCAAATACTATATCTCGCTGGTTCGCGCTTCGGAAATATCCGGAACGATGGGGCCGATGCTGCGCAAGCTGTCGGAGTACCTGGTATCGCAGCGCGACATGACCAAAAAGGTCAAAGGCGCCCTGATTTATCCCGGCTTTATGCTGGTCATGTCGGTCAGCGTGACGATCTTCCTTTTGACTGTTGTTTTGCCCAAGTTCACCGCCATCTTTGCCAGTCGCAAGGCCGCGTTGCCCTTGCCGACCCTCATATTGATGGGGATCTCGCACTCGCTGCTGGCATTCTGGTATCTTTGGGTTGCCGGGGCCGTGCTTTTGGCCGTAGGCATCATGCTCATCCTGAAAACCGAACGCGGCCGGCGCTTCGCGGATCTTGCCAAGCTCAATATGCCGATTTTTGGCAATATGTTTCACAAGCTCTATCTCTCACGCTCCCTATCCACCATGGGCACGATGATCACCTCCGGCGTGCAGGTGCTGGACTGCCTGGCGATCGTGAAGGATGTGGCGGGAAATCACTATTACCAGATGCTGTGGGAAGAGGTCCGCACCAAGGTGCAGAACGGCTCGCAACTTTCCGAGCCGCTGCTCAAATCGCCGCTGATTCCCAAATCGGTCGCCCAGATGATCACCTCCGGCGAAAAGACCGGCGAACTGTCCAACGTCCTCACCCGCATCGCGGCCTTCATGGAGGAGGATCTGCGCACGGCGATAAAAACCTCGACGCAGTTCATCGAGCCCGTCATGATCGGGCTGATGGGCATCATGATCGGCGGCGTGGCCATCGCCATGCTCATGCCCATATTGACCATTTCCCGCGTGATGGCGCAATGACCGGTTTCCGCGCTCCACCCAGTGTCCAGTGTCGAACAAGCCGGTATGACGGCAAGTTGACTTGCCGATACCATTTTCCGATAGAATAGGGCGTATGAACCCGCGCCCACTGCTTATCTCTTCGATCCTCAGCCTTATCGCCGCGTTGGCGATGGGCCAGACCGCGCCCTCCACGAGTTCCGCACCTTCCCCCGCCTCAACCAATCGCCCGCCCCTTGCCCCCGTTTTGCCCCCGGCCACAACCACCAAGGCCGCCGCCGATGCGGCCCTGCGCGACCTGACCGAATACCTGGACCGGCTCGCCAAACTCAAGGACGACGATGTGGAAGGCCGGCTGACCCTGGCCCGCTGGGCGCGCGACAAAAAGATGTGGGCCCAGGCCCAGGAAGCGGCCGACCAGGCGCTCTACCGCGACCCGGGGAACCGCGCGGCTTACACGATCCTCCAGCAGGTGGATGATGCCTGCCCGCTGCCCGAGGAACCGGCCGTGGAGAAGGCGCTCCAGGACGATATGCTGCTGCGCTTCAAGCATGATTTCAAAACGCGCAACACCAAACATTTCATCATCGCCTATGACACCACCGAGACCTATGCCGCCCAGCGCGGCGTGGCGATGGAAAAGGCCTACGACGCGTTTCAGTTCTATTTCAACATGAGCAAGCTGCGCCCGGAATTCCTCGAGCACCGCCTCGTGATGATCCTGCTCAAGGACCGCGAGGATTACCTGGCCTACGGCCGCCAGACCGAACGCAACGACCTGTCCTGGTCCGGCGGGTTCTATTCCAACCGCACCAACCGCTCAATCTTCTTTGACGACGCCTCGGCGCCCAGCAACGCCAGTTACGCCAAGCAGGCCGCGGACCTCAAAACGCAGATCGACGGCCTGAACGCCCGCCTCGCGGCCGCCGGCGGCCAGGGCCAGGCCGCCCTGGTGAACACGCTGACCGTGGAGCGCAACCGCGCCAATGAAAGCCTGTTCCAGATCAATAACCGCATATTGAGCAACGCGCAAATCCAGAACAATTCGCGAACCATGCACGAGGCGGCCCACCAGATATCCTTCAACATGGGCATTCAAATCCGCAATGTGGACTACCCGTTCTGGTTTTCCGAAGGGCTGGCGTGCGGGTTTGAGGTGGAGGATGCGGCGGGGCATCGCGGGCCGGCGCTGGTGAATTTCGGGCGGGTGCCGCCGCTGAAGGATGCGCTCAAGGATGATAAACTGATTCCGCTGGAGCAAATCATCACGACGAATCCGGAGGCCACGTCGGACAATCTGTCGCTGGCGCTGTTTTACTCGGAATCGTGGGCGCTGTTTCATTACCTGTACAAGTACAACCGGGATGCGATGGAGCAGTACATCCTGGCGTACAAGGCGCATGTGCCGCTGCGGGCGATTGGGGTGGATGAGCGGAAGGTGATGTTCACCAAGGCGTTTGGGGCGGATTTAGACGCTTTGAGCAAGAAGTGGGTGGCATATATGAAGTCGCTGCCGGCGAAGGCGAACTGAGCGCGCCACCGTCCTTCAATGACGAATGAGACATGTGCATGCGGGGTACGGCGGGCAGAATGCCTGCATTACCGGCGCTTGCGTAACGCGAGAATGGCGCCGCCGGCAAGCAGGATGCCCAGGGATGCCGGCTCGGGATTGGGGACGGCCGAGGCGGCGCCGCTGAGGATGAAGCCAAAGTCCGTGGGATTCGTCCCGCTGCGCTTATCATCCTGCATATAGGCGTTGACGCTGTTGATGGTGAGGACAAAAGTGGCGGGCGACGTGAAATGATAGCCGGTAACATCGATGTTATGCACATACCCAAGGTTCTCCGGCTGCAAGGCCGGATCAATGGTGACGGGCACATCTACATTGTCGGCGGTCAATGCGACGTTGGTGGCCCAGTTGTCCATGGTCATGGCGGCATGGAGTTGGAATATGCCCGGACCATCAAAGCCATTCAACTGGAAGGTTTTGGAAAAGATATAATGTGTGCCTTCAACATCCCCCTGGTAGTCGGTGAATACGTTATCGGTCACCGTGCCGCCGGTTGTGGTATCCCAGGAAACCCAACGGGAGTCACCCCCCAAACCGGGAGCGTCAAAGTACAGCCAACCCGGATTGACGGCAACATTTTGAACTGGGCTAAGCGTAGTGCCGCCGGAGGAGTTTGATTCGCCGCCGATGAGAATGCGCTGGACCTGCCAGCCGGAGCCTTGATAGGTGTCGAGTGAAACCGGGCCGGAATCAGCCCGAGCCGGAGACAGGGCGGACGACAGGGCGGCAACCGCGGCAGCGAGAACGAGATATTTTTTCACGATAGCCCAGCCTTTCTATGGCACTTCAAACAGGCAGCAACCCAGCCGCCGCAAAGGGCAATTCAAGTGCCGGGAGCCTGCCAGCGCAGGCGATCCAATACTCGAATCACCATTTACAATTTAATGCCAAAAATGAATTGGTCAAACGGATAATTGTGTATTGATCGGTTTGGGCCACAAGATGATTGTTTCATGTGGCGAAATTGGCGAAATTAACATTCTGACTCATAATCTACGCATTTTAACATGTACGCGGCAACGTATCGGTTTTTGTAGACAACGCCAGTATAATCACCGACTCAAACTCGATTCAAGCGCAATTCCAGTGCAGACGTCAGGGACGCGTCGCCGGACTTGCGGCGGCGCCCGGTTTGGCGAAGGTATAGTGGAAGAAATCCACATCCACATACCCGGCATCGGCCTTGTTGTTGTAGCTATAGATGCCCAACCGGTCGCCGCGGTAGTAGCCCCACGTCAGCCGGTACGGCGTGCCGAAGTTGGCGAAAGTTTTGCCATCGAGACTATAGGCGTATTGGCTCACGCCGTCGAAGCCCCACGTGCTGCGAAGCCACACGCTGCCGGCGGTGAGGACGGGGCCGGTGGTGGATCTGCCGGCATCGGTGAAGGTGAGCGTGCGAACCGTGCCATTCTGCGATACGCCCAGCGTGGACGGGCTGCGGGCCAGATGGCACAAGCCGGCTTCCTGGCCATCGGCCATGCCCGCGAGTTCCAACTTGATCGTCACTTCGTTGGCATCCGTGCGCAGGGCGCGCTGGGTGAGCGTATTGCCCGCCTTCAGCAGATTATTGGCCGCCAGCGGCTTGAACGCGTGCAGCCGCAAGAATCCCGGCCGCTCGGTCAGCGACCATTTCTCCGCCCGCGGCTGATAGTTCCACTCCCACTGCGGCGCCAGCGCCTTGGCGTCAAACTCGTCATCCGTCTGCGGCACCACCGCGGGCAACCCCGCAATCGGTTTCTTGGCGCTCCACACCATGTTGCCGATGCCATCCGCCCCCGGCGCGCCAATGATCGGCCAGCCCTCGACCCACGTGATGGGCAGCAGCGCCATGGCGCGGCCTTCCCAGTCGCCCGTGCCCTGGTGCGTGATGAACCACCAGTCTCCCGACGCAAGCTGAATCAACCCGCCCTGGTTGGGTTCCTTGTCGATGGTTTTGCTCACGTGGTTGAGTTGCTTGATTTCCCAGGGGCCGTCAAGGCTCTTGGCGCGTTCCATCATGACGACGCGGCCTTCGGATTTGACTTCGCTGAAGTAGTGGTAATACAGGCCGTTGATTTTGTAGAGCTTGTTGGCCTCGCTCCCGCGGGACTGGTGGATGATTTTGTCGGACTCGGGCACCAGATGCTTGCTGTCGGCCGTCATCTTGAACAGGTGGATATTGTAATTGCCCGAAGTGTTCGAGCAGACGAAATACCCCGTCCCGTCATCATCCCAGAAGGGGCAGCAGTCATCCCACCCTTTGACTTTCCACACCGATTCCAGCGGCTCCCACGGCCCGGCCACATCCTTGGCCGTCGTGACAAAGAACCCCTCGTCCGGCGTGCCGAAGTACACCCAGAATTTACCGTCATGATGCCGCAGCGCCCCCGCCCACACGCCCCGGCCATACCGGTCCATCTTGTCCCAGTTCATCTCCGGACCGATGCGCGTCAAATCATCCACCGCATGGCCGGCAATGGTCCAGCTTACGAGATCCTTGGAATGCAGGATGACCACGCCGGGGGAATATTGGAAGGTGGAGGACATGGCGTAGAAGTCATCGCCGACGCGGATGGCGTCAAGATCGCTGTAATCACTGGGCAGTATGGGATTGACGAAGGTGCCGTCGCCCTGGTCGCCCCAGGCGGTCTTGAGGGGTGCGGGCTTGGGGGCCAGGTCGGCGGCCCACAACGTGGCGACGGCGGCAAAAATAACCACCAGCGAGGCAATCCAAAACGAACGAATGGGCCGGTGTAAAAGACGCACGCTATCTCCTATTAGGGCTTGGTTGCTGCGGCCGTGGACGCGGGGGCGGCTGGTGCCGGTCCCTGCTTGGTGGCGGTGACGGTGTTGATCTTGCCGTCCTTGTCGAAGGTCAGTTCCTCCACGCAGACGCTGCGGCGGAAGTTGTTGCCTTGGGACAGTTCATTGGTGTGGTAGAAGATGTACCACTTGTCCTTGAACTGCGCGATGGAGCCGTGCTGGGTGTTGCCGGGGACGTGTTCCATGGCCTTGCCGGCGTAAGTGAAGGGGCCCAGGGGGTTGTCGCTCAGGGCGTAGACAAGGCAGGAAGTTGCCGCCCAGCCGTTGGAGTAGAGAAGGTAATATTTCTTGAGCCGTTTGAAGATGAAGGGGCCCTCGGCATAGCCTTCGGGGAGCACCGGCTGTTTGCCGGAGGCCGCAGTGGGGACGGGTTTGCCCTGGGCATCAAGGAACGAGACCGTCTGCAAGGGGCCGGCGAGTTTGGTCATGGAGGGGTCAAGTTTGACGACCTTGAGCGCGCGGGAGGCGAAGTACAGATAGGACTGGCCGTCATCATCGGTGAACATGGTGGGGTCGATGGGTTCCTCGCCGGCATCGGGCATCAGCTTGTTGTCGATGAGCGGCTTGCCGATGGCGTCCTTGAAGGGGCCTTCGGGGAAGTCGGAAACGGCCACGCCGATTTTGGCGCGATCGATGGGAAGGAAGAGGTAGTATTTGTTGTTGGCCTTGATGGCGCCCGGGGCCCACGCCCACTTGGTGGCCCAGGTGAAGTCCTTGAGGCTGATGACGTTGCCGTGGTCTTTCCAGGTGGCCATGTCGCCGGTCGAGAGCAGCCGCCAGTCGGTCATGTCCCAGTAGGTGGCGGTGGCTTGGTCGTGCGAGGTATAGACGTAGAGCCGGTCCCCGAAAGCCTGCGCTTCGGGATCGGCGGTGAAGACGTTCTTGACCAGGGGATTTTCCGCGCCGGCCAGCGTGGTCAGGAACAGACCTGCGAGAAGGGCGGAGAGATACTTCATGATGCGTTGTCCTTCATGTATCAACAGGGACTCATGACTCAAAAACGGTTAACGCCGTTACCTCTGTTCTCAAAACTCTATTCTGGCCGCTGACCGCTGCCCACTGCTCAGCGCACCGGCAGCGTGACGCTCGCCCCTTCCAGGTTTGGCGTCGAAACATTCAGCTTCACATCGCCCGCCGTCTTGAGCGCTTGCACATAGATCATCATCCGGCCCTGGTACACGCTGTGCGTCAGCCCCTTGTTGTCTTCCGTGCCGCTGAGGTTGCCGTTTTCGATGCCGATGATCCGCGCCGGGCCGGTAATCGTGCAGTCAATCTTATGGGCCGCCTCCGGCACCAGCGTGCCATCCTTGTCGGTGACATCCAGCTCGATCTGCGCCACGTCGCGCCCATCGGCCAGTAATTTGCTCACGTCCGGCACCAGTGCCAGTTTCGCCGCGGCGCCTGCCTTCTTGAGTTCAAACGTGGCGGTCGCGATTCCCTTCTTGCCCACCGCCTTCAGCACGCCGCTCGTGAAGTCCACCGTCCACGTGGTGATCTCGCCCACCGCGTGCGGCTTGCTGCCCAGCGATTGGCCGTCGCGGAACAGTTCGACGCTGTCGCAGTTGGTGTAACAGGAGATGGCGCTTGCGGCCCCGGTGGCCGCGCCGCCGCCGCGTCCCCGTCCGCCCAGGCCGCCGGTGGAGAGATAGACCATGGGCTTGTCGGACCAAAGGCTCTGGCGGAAGTAGTATTGGTTCTTGGGGAAATTGGCGAGGGTGATGAGGCCCGCGCCGCTGCCGTGGGTGGGGAAGGCGCCGGCCTCGCCGAGGTAGTCGATGCCGGTCCAGAGGAATTGGCCGGCAATGAAGTCGTTTTGCGTGACCGCCTGCCACGTGTTCAGCGCGTGGCTGTTTTCGCTGCCGTAGATGACGCGGTTGGGCCGGGCGGCATGATGCGGGGCGTAAAAGCGCTCCATGTAGTTGTAGCCCTCAATATCCAGCAGGCCGTTGAACAGCGTGGTGTCCGGGAAGGCCAGCGCGGCGGTGATGGGGCGGGTGGTATCAACGGCTTTCACATCCTTGATAAGACGCGCGGCGACGGGGGGCAGTGCGGGCGAGCCGGGCGGGAAGGGATCGTTGGTGTAGTCAATTTCGTTGCCGATGCTCCACATGATGATGGAGGGATGGTTGCGGTCGCGGAGGACCATGTCGCGGATGTCGATGTCGGCCCATTTGTCGAAGTCGAGGTTGTAGCCGAATTTGGCGGCGGTGCCGTTGTTGCGGCCGGTGACCCATTTGTTCTTGGCGCCAGTCCATTCGTCGAAGGCCTCATCCATGACCAGGAAGCCCGTGCGGTCGCACAGGTCAAGAAACTCCGGGGCCGGCGGATTGTGGCTACACCGGATGGCGTTGACGCCGCAGTCCTGCAACAACTTGAGCCGCCGCTCCCAGACCTGGATCGGCACCGCCGCGCCCAAAGCGCCGGCATCATGATGTACGCAGACGCCCTTGAGCTTCATGGATTCGCCGTTGAGGGAAAAGCCCTTGGCGGGATCGAAGTTGAAGGTGCGGATGCCGATGGGGGTCGTGTATTCGTCCACCACCGCGCCGCCCTTTTTCACCTGGGTCAGCACGCGGTACATGTTCGGGCTGGCGGGCGACCACAGAGCGGGCCGGGGAATCTTGATGACCGCCGAGAACTTCAGTCCCCCCGCCGGCACGGAACCCGTCACTTCCAGACTGGCTACCGTCCCGCCCTTCGCATCTTTGATCGAGGTTACAACGGTCACGTCGGCCGCCGCGGCGCCATCATTCTTCACGATGGTCTGAACATCGACATCGGCGGAGTCGGTAGTGACCTTGGGTGTCGTGACAAACGTGCCATAGGTGTCGATGTGGACCGGATCGGTGATGTTGAGGAACACGTTGCGGTAAATGCCCGAGCCGGCGTACCAGCGCGAGTCGGCAAAATGCTCGTGGTTGACGCGGACGGCAATGACGTTGTCGCCCCCGGCTTTGATGGCGGGGGTCAGATCGCAGGTGAAGGAACTGTAGCCGTAGGCGCGCTCGCCGACCTGCTTGCCGTTGCACCAGACGGTGCTGTGGTCCATCACGCCGTCAAAGCGGATGCTGATGGACTTGCCGGCGGCGCTGGCGGGGAGGGTAAAGGCTTTGCGATACCAGCCGACGCCCGTGGGCAGGTAGCCCGTGCCGCTGGCCCACTGCCGGTCAAACGAGCCTTCCGAACTCCAGTCGTGCGG
>CAIPTQ010000117.1 GCA_903868035.1 uncultured Phycisphaerales bacterium | reverse complement strand
GCCCCGCGTCGCCGCGCCGCCCATGCCCCGCGTCGCCGCGCCGCCGCGGGTGGTGCCCCGTACCGTCGCCGGCACGCGTGGAGTGGGGGGCTGCGTCGCACCCTTGTAGATTTCAATGAATTTATCCTTCTGCTCGGCCTTCAACAGTTTTTCGATCTCGTTCATGTACGTGTCCATGGCCTTATCCTTCTCGCTCTCGAAACGCGCCATGAAGACCTTGACGGCGGCCAGCACCTTGTGCGCCAGGTCCGCCTTGGCGCTGTCCTTCCGCGGATCGCCGGCCTTGGCGTTGTACGCGGCCAGGGCGTTCATCACGTTGTCCATCAGTTCCTTATGAAACGTGCCGCTGTCCTTGTCCGAATTGAGGAGTTTGACAATATTCATCAACCTTTCGCCCGCCGCCGTGATATCGGGGGCCTGCTCGGGTGTCAGGCCGACTTTTTGCATCAGACCCAGACCCTGCAACTTTTCGTCGTTGACCCATTTGTAGGTCGCATACGCCAGGGCGTGGCGGAAGGGTTCCTTGATGCTCTCCACCGGCGCCATCGGATCCTGGTAATACTGGTACGTCAGGCCCGGCAGCCGCCGTTCGGGCTTCCAGATCAGCGTGGGATGCCGGCTCTTGTCGTTCGGATACTCGATGATCTCCAACTGCCCGTCGGAACAGGCGAATACCGTCACCGATTCATCCTTCAGGGGATCGCGCGGATTGGCCGCCGTGACCGGCGCGTCGTGCTTGTCGTTGTCGGTCTTCGGATGGACGCGCGTCGGCAGCTTGAACACGTTGATGGCCCGGTCAAATGTGGGCCGCGTGTTCATGAACACAAACACCCCCGCTATCCCCAGGATCACGCAGATGAACGCCACTTCCAGTTTTTGCAGCGTGGTCAGATTTATCCCAAACATGTCGTTACCCCTGGTTCGCTTCCTCAAATCCGCCGGTATTACACGGGATAGTTGCCGCTGCGCACTTTTCACAACGGCCCCGCACCACGCTCTACCCCGGGCGGCATTTCTGATACCATATCCGAAGTCGATCTCTCTGGGAATAACGGAGCATCGTCATGCTGGTTGCAACTCGCACTACGACATTTCCCCCCAAACGTTTCCCCACCCCCATCCACGCCCTCGCCGCCATCCCCACCGCCTGGGGCCTCTGTGGCATCGTCTGGAAGAATCACGATGATGAATCGACCGCGGGCTTCTCCCTGCGCCCCGCCCATGCCCTCCTCTGCCGCATCTGCACCCCCGGCTTGACCCTCCCCGAATTACGCCGCCACATCCTCGCCGCCTTCCCCGACTGCCACGAAGTCCTCGGCACAGGCCGCGGCGCAGCGGCTGGCGGCGCGCATTTCCACCCCGATACCGTCCCCGACTGGTTCGCCGGCCTCGTCGCCTATCTCCAGAATTACTACTCCGCCTCCCTCCGCTCCTGGACCCACCCCCAATTCATCGACCACTGGAACTTCTGGCAGCCCCGCCTCGACTGGGACCAGCTCACGCCCTTCCAACGCCGCGTCCTTCAGGCTGTCGCCCTCATCCCCTCCGGCACCCACATGACCTACGGCCAAATCGCCCACCGCATCGGCCAACCCCGCGCCGCCCGCGCCGTCGGCGCCGCCATCGCCCACAATCCCTGGCCCGTCCTCATCCCCTGCCACCGCGTCCTCGGTGCCGCCGGCCAACTCACCGGCTTCAGCGCCCCCGGCGGCCTCGCGACGAAACAAAAAATGCTGGAACTCGAAGCCGGTTGAAAACACCCTCCAGCCCAGGGATCGCACTCCCCGGTCCTGCGCCCGCGCCGCGTCTACCCGCTCACGCGTGATAATCCGCCTTTCCCCCCGTCTTCTCCAACAGCCTGATCCCGTCGATCCGCATCCCCGGATCAATCCCCTTTAACATATCGATGATCGTCAGCCCCGCCACCGCCACCGCCGTATACGCCTCCATCTCCACCCCCGTCTTGGCTGTCACCGTCGCCGACGCCACGATCCGCACCCCCTTGGGCACAATCTCAAAATCCACCGTCACCTGCTCCACCGGCAGCGGATGACACAGCGGTATCAGCTCCCCCGCCCGTTTCCCCGCCTGAATACCCGCCACCCGTGCCACCGCCAACACCTCCCCCTTGGGCCCCGTGTTGTTCTTCAACGCCCGCAACGTCCCCGCCGCCATCCGCACATACCCCTCCGCCACCGCCCGCCGCAGCGTGGCCGTCTTCCCGGATACATCCACCATGCGGGCATCGCCCGAAGAGGTCAGGTGTGAGAGTTTTCGTGCCATATGGGAATTAGAACATGATTTGCGGCCAAGACAAGCTGGTTTATGGACTCTTTCCATTCGGATCCGCGTGCTCCAGTCGTGCGACGAATGGCGGAACAATGTTGGCATACCTTTGATAGGGTGGCGTCACGTCAATTTCCTTGTATCCGCTTGCCACGACATGCACCTGAACCTCAAGATCATCACTTAATTTTAATGTGGTCTTTCCAGAGGCATCTGTTCGACCTTCGGAAGACAATGGCAAAATACCCCCCTTCGCAAAAACCGTTAGAGGTAGCGGATTGGGATACCAAACACGCGCATGTGCATCCTGGATCGGAGTTCCCGTCTCCCGATCGATCACCGCTAGCGTCACACATGTATAACTATAACAGCCCGAAATGCTACCCAAGATTCCGGCAAAAAAGATGCAACGCCCGATATTTGCTGATAATTGTATTCTGCCAAACACGACTATCCTCCTATCCTATTCATCGCCTTGTTCCCCCGCCCCGAATGCCTCTGCGGCTTCATCGTCACACATGACGCAAACGCCTCCCGCAACCGCTCCTCCACCCCCCGCAAATCCCCACCGGCATCCATGCGTTCCATCTTCTGCCGCCCCGTTTCTGGCCACTGACCACTGGCCACTGGCCACTGACTTCTCAATATCGGCTTCAAATCCACCTCCCCCCCGTCAAACAGGCACGACCGCAGCATTCCCTCCGGCGTCAGCCGCAGCCGGTTGCACGTGTCACAAAACGGATGCGACATCGCCGAAATAAACCCCACCCGCCCCGCCGCCCCCCCCGCCAGCGCCCACACCTTCGCCGGACCCACCCCCGCCTCCGACTCCCGCCGCACCGGCAGCAGCTCCCCCTGCGCCCCCTCGATCG
>CAIPTQ010000116.1 GCA_903868035.1 uncultured Phycisphaerales bacterium | reverse complement strand
GAACCAGCATCGAATTGGTCAGTCACTGACTGACCAATTGGGTTCGCCCAGGAAATACCAGACAGCGTCTGCAAAATCCACAGTTGCCAGGGCCGTATCCGCCGACGAGAAAGGTCAGTCACAGACTGACCAATCGGCAGTTTTGCCATTGGCTGCGAAATCGGCACTGGTTCCAATTGGCCAGACAGTGTCTGGCCAATCCCGAATTGCCCAGTCAACGACTGGGCAATTGGCGACCGCCCACGAAATCCCGCCCCGCCCCTTCACCCTCAGTTGGACCCATTACGTTTTTCTTCTCACCATCGAGAACCCCGCCGAGCGCAGCTTTTACGAAATCGAATCCGCCGCGGCGGACTGGACCGTCCGCGAACTCAAGCGCCAATTCGACTCGAGCCTCTACGAACGCCTCGCGCTCAGCCGCGACCAGGAGGGCGTCCGCAGGCTCGCCCGCGAAGGCCAGACGATCACGCAACCCCAGGACTTGCTTAAAGATCCGCTGGTTCTGGAATTTCTCGGCCTGGAGGAGCGCGCCGCCTATTCCGAATCCGATCTCGAAACCGCCATCATCGGGCGCCTCGAGCACTTCCTGCTGGAACTGGGCAAAGGCTTCCTGTTCGAGGCCCGGCAGCGGCGCTTCACCTTCGACGGCGAACACTACTTCGTCGATCTGGTCTTCTACAACCGCCTCCTGCGCTGCTATGTGCTCATCGACCTGAAACTCGGCCGGCTCACCCATCAGGACCTCGGCCAGATGCAGATGTACGTCAACTATTACGACCGCCACGTGAAAATCGCCGCCGAGAACGCCACCGTCGGCATCGTGCTGTGCAAGCAGAAAAACAAGGCCCTTGTCGAAATCACGCTGCCCAAAGGCGCCCACATCCATGCCCCGGAGTATCGGCTCTACCTGCCCGGCAAGGCGGAGCTCCGGCGCAAGCTCGATGAATGGGCGGGCGACGCGGAGCGAAAAACCGTCACGGCCAGACGGCGCGGGCGCGCGGCGAGGTCTTGAAGAAAATCACACCCAACTACTTCTTCCCCACGTTCACCACCCCCGCCGAATAGGTGGGCATGGTGAACGTCACTACCCTATGTTTGGCATTGGCCCTCGTAAGTCCTTGTAAATCAAGGGCCGGAATTTGAATTAGTCACTACACCACCGTTTCGTCTCCTTTCGGCGGCGTGGGCGGACTCAACTTGGTCGAGGCCCAGCGCCCGCAGCACTTGCCGCGCCTGGGAACTGCCGCTGGCCACGCCGCCGCTGGTCTTGCCGTTCACCTGGAAGCGGACATGGCGCACGGTTTGCACCGCCAGCAGCGCCTCGCGGGCCGAGAGCGGCACGCCCGCTTCCCGCAGCCGTTGCTCCAGCACGCGTTCCAGCAGCAGCGCCAACGCCGCCACCAGAATATGACCCTGCACCCGCACCGGACTGTGATGCCAGATCGGACGCAACGCCAGCACATCCTTCAGGCTGCGGAAGCCCCGCTCCACCTCCTGCAACTGCTTGTAGGCCGCCACCGCCTCCCACGGGGTCAACGCCGGCTCGCTGGTCGAAATCACATATGTACCTTCGATACGCTTCTCCGCCGCCAGCCGCGCTTCCAGACCATTTCGCCCCACAGCCCGTTGTCGCCGCCGTTGTAGATGTGCTCGAAGAAGTGCCCGTAGATGAAGGGATTGATGGGGTTGGCCACCTTGTCGGCATGCACCTGGAGCGCGACGTCTTCGCCGCGACTGAGGGAAATAGCCGGAGCCAGGAGGGTCAAAACCGCGAAAATCGCGGCCAGCGGGAGGCGGTTCATGTTCATACCCCGATAAAATTAAGCGTTGTTCAAAAACGCATTTTATACGCCATGGACACGGGGATGCAAAACGGCGCATGATCACACAATGCGCAATGAGAGGAGTGTGGGTATCTTGGCCCATGACATTTCTATTGAGACAGGACAAGCCTTTACCCGCGCCTTTCAAGACCGCGGCCCATTGCGTACACTGCCCCGTTCGTCAACATTGAGGAATCGCTTATGCCCTTCGTCAAATCCGCCCGCTTGCAGGCCCTGCCGCCGTATCTCTTTGTCGAGATCGACAAAAAAAAGCGCGCCCTTTTGGCCGCCGGCAAGGACGTGATCAACCTGGGCGTGGGCGATCCCGATCTGCCCACGCACAAATTCATCATTGATGAGATGGCGCAGGCCATTTATGACCCCAAGAACCACCGCTATCCATTTGACGAAGGGGTGCCGGCATTTCGACAGGCGGCGGCGGCGTTTATGCGGAAACGGTTCGGGGTGACGCTCGAGGCGGGGCAGAACATCATCACCACGATCGGCTCGAAGGATGGCATCGCCCATTTGCCGCTGGCGGTGGTCAATCCGGGGGATGTGGTGCTCGTGCCGCAGCCGGGGTATCCGGTGTACAACACGGGGGCGCTCTTCGCCGGGGGCGTGCCGCACATCATGCCGCTGTTGGAGAAAAACGATTTTCTGCCGGACTTCGAGGCGATTCCCGAGGAGATCAAACGCAAGGCCAAGCTGATCTGGCTCAACTATCCGAACAATCCGACGGCCGCGACGGCACCGCCGGCGTTTTATCAGAAGGCCGTGGAACTCGCCCACCGGTACAACTGGGTGATCGCCAACGATCTGGCGTACGGCGAGGTGTATTTTGAGGAGGCACCGCACTCGATCCTGGAAATCCCCGGGGCCATCGACGTGGCCATCGAGTTCCACTCGCTGTCGAAAAGCTTCAACATGACCGGCTGGCGCATCGGCTGGGCGGCGGGCAACCCCGCGCTGGTGGCGGCGCTGGGGCAGGTGAAAAGCAACGTCGATTCCGGCCAGTTCAACGCCATCCAGGTCGCCGGCAAGGTGGCCCTTGAGCATTACGACCATCCGGCGGTGAAAAAACAAATGGCGGTCTACCGCCAGCGGCGCGACGCCCTGCATTCGGGCCTGACGGGACTGGGCTGGCAATTTCGCAAGCCCACGGCCGGCTTCTTTTGCTGGGCCAACACCCCGCGCGGCCTGCCGAGCATGGAGGTGTGCGCGCGGCTTTTGGACGAAGCCTATGTGGTCACCGTTCCCGGCGGGGGCTTTGGCCCCGCGGGCGAAGGTTTTCTGCGCATGGCCCTGACGGTGGACGTCTCGTGCATCCATCAGGCCGTGGACCGGATTGCCAAGTTAAAGCTGTAGATGAACCTTGTTCGACGGTCCGAAACCACAAGGGGAACCACGCTCCCTTACAGTCGCGTCTCCGATTACAAATGAATCACGCGCCACACAAGATGGAGCGCGAAGGCCCAGGGATTGGAATCCGTGGGCTTAATGCGCGATGGAGGGCGCCAGCGCGACGGCGGGCGCCATTTCGCAGGGCGCGGGGGTTTCGCCGCCGTCGCCGATTTGCTTGCCGACATAGCCGGGCTGCTCGGCCCGGTGCAATTCGTTGCCAAAGGCCGCGAGAATGTCCTTTTCAATGGACTGGCGGCATTCGGCGTTGATCGGGTGGGCCACGTCGCAATGCATCTTGACGCGCTCGCCGGTGGGCACCATGGCCGGCAGTTGCGCCCCGCACTGGTTGCAGAAGCGGGCATGCAGGTGATTCTTGGTCCGGCAGCCGGGGCAACTGGCCATGATTTTCCGCGAGGGCATCGCCACAAACAGGCCGTTGGGCCCGTTGATGATCTTGATGTCGCGGACCACGAAACAGCCGTCGAGGGTGATGCAGCAAAAGCCGCGCAGACGGTCCTGGTTCTGGGGAGCAAGCTGAATGGCCACGTCGGTGACTTTCATGGAAGAGACTCCTGAAGCGAGACAAATATCAGGACCGTACACCCAAAAGACGCCTTAAGGGATAGCCGAATCCTGCACTCCGCCCGTATTCTCGAAGAGGGCGCTCACGGCCGCGAAAGACATGATACGGCGAGACAATCGAGCGTGCCTCAACAACTACACTCTAACCTTTCCGGCTCATTTGGCAACTTGATTCAGCAATTCTTTTTCACGATCCGCATACGTAAAATTACTCATGGAAATACACTGATCGCTTGGCGCGCACTCGGCTGACGCCCTATGCTCGGGATTATGACAACGGCTTTTGTGGCCCTGGGATCCAACATCGGCAAACGGCAGACGGCGCTGCGCGCGGCGCTGGCGCGGATCGCGCGCCTCCCGGGCACGCAGATACTGGCGGTGGCGTCGTTCCGGGAAACCGCGCCGGTGGACTGCCCGCCGGGCATGCGGGCATTCATCAATACCGCGGCGAAAATCGAGACCGCCCTGGGGGCCGTGGAACTGCTGGGGCAGTTGCAGCGGATCGAGCGGGAGCTGGGGCGGGAGCGTTCGGCCACGGCGCGCCATCAGGCGCGGACCATCGATCTGGATTTGCTGCTGTATGGGGAGTGCGCGCTGTCCCTGCCGGAGCTGGAGCTGCCTCATCCACGCATGCATGAACGATTATTTGTGCTCGAGCCGCTGGCGGAGATCGCGCCGGAGTGCCGGCACCCCATTTTGGGGCAGACCGCGCTGCAGATGCGGCGCGCGGCAGAGGCCAGGTTGGCGGCGGAAGGGGTGGCCGGATGAAGGTGCTGCATACGGTGGCGGAGTTCCGGTCCTGGCGGCGGGGCCTGCGGGCGGGAGCGGCGGCGCCGTTCGTGCCGACGATGGGGGCGCTGCATGAGGGGCATGCCTCGCTGGTGCGGGCCGCGCGGGAACTGGCGGGAGCGGCGGGCATGGGGGGGGCGGTGCTGGCATCGATATTTGTCAATCCGTCACAATTCGGCCCCCACGAGGATTTTGCGAAATATCCGCGGACGCTGGAGGCGGACTGTGTGCTGTTGGAGGCGGCGGGGTGTGACGCGGTGTTGGCGCCTACCGTGGAGGAGATGTATGGGGGAGAAGCCAGAAGCCTGAAGCCTGAAGCAGCCATCACCGTGGACCCGGGGCCGCTGGGAAACATCCTGGAAGGGGCGATTCGGCCGGGGCATTTTCGCGGCGTCTGCACGGTGGTGCTTAAATTGCTCAACATCGTCGAGCCGTCGCATCTGCTGCTGGGGCAGAAGGATTTTCAGCAGCAGGCGATCCTGCGGCGGATGGTGGCGGACCTGAACCTGCCGGTGGAAGTGGTCACCTGTGAGACGGTGCGCGAGGCCGACGGTTTGGCCATGAGCAGCCGCAACCGGTATCTGAGCCCCGAGGAAAGGCTGCGAGCAGTGGCCCTATTCGAGGCGCTCGTGTGGGCCAGAAACGCTTGGAAGGCTGGCGAGCGGCAGGCGCGCGTGCTGGAAACGGGCATGGAGCAACGCGTGGCGGCGCGCGGATTGGTTCCGCAATACGCCGTCGTGGCCGATGCCACGACGCTCAAACCGATGCGCGACGATGTCAATGGGGAGGCGAATAATCGGGGCGTGCTGCTGATTGCCGCCCAACTGGGCGCCACGCGCCTGATTGACAATATGCCATTGTGGATGCACGCCAATCATCCACGCCCGACTAGTCCTGACCCGCGGGCCGGCTAACAGCAGGTTCCGCACTTGAAAGCCCGCGGCCGCTTGTGAGGGGCGCGGAGTGCCTGCATAATCGCCGGTCCGAAACGAAACCCCAGCCAGCGGCAACGATTCCCTTCCCGTGCCGCATCCATATGGAGACATCATGCGATCACTTTCCCTGCGTAGCCTGCCAATGCTGGTTATTGCCGCCACCTTGGCGGCGTGTGAGGTTGGGGCGCGCGACCCCGCCGCCATCGACGTCCAGCCGTCCTTTGCCGTGAGCTACGCCATCGGGCGCGTCAGTCCGGCGGTGGTGCAACTGAACGTGGTGTCGGAGAATTATTCCGGGGGGCTGTCCCGGCCGCAGCAGTCCTTGGGTTCGGGGTTCATCATCGACCAGGAAGGCCGGGTGCTGACGAACTTCCACGTCGCCGGCCGCGCCCAGAACATCCAGGCCACGCTGGCCAACCAGGAGCATGTGAAGGCGACGCTGCTTGGATCGGACCATTGGACGGACCTGGCCTTGGTGCAACTGGACATGGAGGAAATCCGGCAGAAAAAACTCACCTTCGAGGTGGCGCCCCTGGGCAGCTCAGCCTCGGTCATACTGGGCCAGCCCGTGATGGCCGTGGGAACGCCGTACGGGCTGTCGCGCACGGTCACCGCGGGCATCGTCTCGCAGCCCGACCGGGCCTTCGACCAGATGACCCAAATGACCATCGACGGCGGCTATGAAACCGGCTGGTTCAACAACTGGATCCAGACCGACGCCGCCATCAATCCGGGCAACTCCGGCGGACCCCTGATCAACCTCCGGGGCGAGGTGATCGGCATCAACACCCGCGGCATCGAAAGCGGGAACAACCTCGCCTTCGCCATTCCCATCGACACCGCGCGCGAGGTGTTCTCCCTCCTGCTGGCCAACAAAAAAGTCACGCGCAGCTACATCGGTTTGGTCCTCCAACCCCTGCTGGACCTGGAAAAACATTACGCCATCGAAGGCAATACCGGCGTGCTGATCTCCAGCGTGGAAAAATCATCGCCCGCCGAACTGGCCGGCCTCCAGTCCGAGGACATTTTGCTGACCGTCAACGGCAAGCCGGTCAGCGCGCGCTTCCCCGAACAATTCGCCGCCGTGCGCAAGCTGCTCGCCGATTTCCCCGTGGACAGCACACTCACGCTGACCATTCGGCGCAACCGCGGCGCCGCGACCGCCAGCGCGCCGGCCACCGCCAGCGCCCCGGCGGCCAGGGGCGAGATTAAAACGTTGATCCTGACCACCGAAAAACTCGAATCGTCGGTCACCCAGGAAAAGTTGATCCCGGCGTGGGGCATCACCGTGCGCGACCTGACCCGCACCTACCTGCGCGACGCCCGGCTGCTAGTGCCCAATCAGCCGCGCCCGGAGGGTGTGCTCGTCCTGACGCTGCAAAACACTCTGCCCGCGGAACGCGCGACCCTCATGTCGGGCGACATCATCCAGTCCGTCGACGGCAAGAAGGTGACCAACGTGGAGGAACTGCAGGCGGCGGTGGCGGAGTGGCAAAAAAAGCCGGGGATGATTGCCGTGGACGGGCGCCGCGGACCCCGGGGCGTGTTTACCCTGAGCTTGAAACCCTGAGCGGACGGCAGCTCTCAGAAGCATGTTGGGCGGCGTACCCCCGCGCCTGATTGTGGTAAAATGACGCTTCGCTCATTCCCGCGTGGTCCAATAATGGAGCTTTGTACATGAAAACTACCGCCTGCCGCACCCTGGCTGCCCTCCTGGTTCTCGCACCCCTGGCCGCCGCCCGGGCGGACGTGGACATCGACGCCAAGGCCAAGGCCGTGGCCCAGTCGCTGGTGATCGTGGATTACACGATCCGCACGCAGAACACCTCGCGGGAAGATTCCGGGCAGGGCATCCTGCTGTCCAAGGAGGGCGTGGTGATGATCGCCGGGAGCCTGATTCCCGAGTCGCTGCCCAAGGAGTGGATCGCCGAGATCAAGGTCCGCGCCCCGGGCAAGAATTTCGAAGCGGTGCCGGCGCAAATGCTGGGGCGCACCCGGAGCCGCATGTTCGCCTACCTGAAAACCGACACCCCTCTGGAGGGCGTACCCTTCGTCCCCGGCGACATGAAGGACATCAAGCTCGGACAACCGGTGTTTTCCGTCGGCATCTCCGGCAGCAACGGCGGCTACACCACCTACACCGGCAAGAGCGACATCCGCGCCATCATCGACCTCACCCACACCTTGGGCAACACGGCCTCCTTTGGCCTCACCCGCGGCACCAGCCCCGTGTTCGACCTGGCCACCGGCAACCTCGTGGGGATTACCCTGCCCGCGCTGGGGGAGTCCATGGTCATCCGCGATGGCAGCACCCGGCGCATTGAACTGCTGGATGATGAACAAAGCAGCGCGTTCATGCCCCAGGCGGAGGTGAAGGCGGCGCTCACGGACATACCCACCAAGCCCTTCGAACTGAGGCGGGCGTGGCTGGCAGTGGACGACCTGACGGGCCTGCAGGAGGACATCCGCTCCCTCAAGGGCATCAAGCAGCCCTCGGGAATCGTCGTGGGGACGGTCATTCCCGGTGAATGCGCCGACAAGGCGGGCCTCAAGCCGCGGGACATTGTTTTGACCCTCGACGGGAAGGAATTCTCGAAGAACCCCGTGCCCGAGATGATGGTCATGCAGTTTTCCCGGGCGCTGGACGAAAAACAACCGGGGGACAAGATCACCCTGGGCGTCCTGCGCGACGGCAAAACCATCGACGTTCCGGTGACCCTGGGCGCCAGCCCGAAGATCGCCGCGGAAATGGCGCATGTTTTTTCCTCGAAGATCGGCGTGGTCACGCGGGATTTGGTCTTCGCCGACGCCTACGCCCGGCGCCTGCCGCAGGACATCAAGGGGGTCATGGTGGTGCTGGTGAAGCAAGGCGCTTCCGCCTCCCTGGGCACCACGCCCCTGAAGGCGGGACTCATCATCACGAAGGTGGACGATCAGCCGGTGGACAATCAGCAGCAGTTTCTGGACGTGATGAAGCAGGAGGAGGCCAAGACGGATTTGAAGGAGATGGTGTTCGTGGTGATCCAGACGACGGGCGATACCCAGGTGTGCCGGGTGGATTTGACCAAGTGAGTCGGCTCGTCGTCACGGGCGTTTTGAAAAGGTGATGGCACATGCGGCACTCGGCGGTATGCGGTTGGACGGTGGTCGTGCTGGCGCTGGCGGTGGCGGGCATCGGGGGCGCTGTGCCGGCGGTTCCGGCGACGACCCGCGCGGCGGTGCAGGACGGCGCGGGCCATCGGTTCGCCTGCACCGATTACACGGGGGGGAAGGTTTTCATCGTGGATGCCGCCGGAAAGGTGGAGTGGGAGTACCCCGCCAAGACGTGCAATGACCTGTGGGTGCTGGGGAATGGGAATCTGCTGTTCAACGACGGCAAGACGGTGAAGGAGGTTTCGCGCGAGAAGAAGATCGTCTGGCAGTATGAGGGGCAGTCGGAGATCTATGCGTGCCAGCGGCTGGCGGACGGAAAGACGTTTGTGGCCGAGTGCGGCACGGGACGGCTGCTGGAAGTCGATGGGAAGGGGATGGTGGCCAAGGAGGTGAAGCTGCTGGCGGAGGGGGCGTCCGGCGGGGCGGCTTATATGCGCAATGCGCGGAAGTTGGAGAATGGGAATTATCTGGTGGCGCATTACGGGCTGGAGGTGGTGCGGGAGTATGACAGTGGGGCAAAAGTCGTGTGGGAGGTGAAAGCGGCGGGGGGTCCGCATAGCGTGGTGCGGTTGAAGAATGGGAATACGTTAATAGCGTGTGCGGACATGAACAAAGTGCCGGGGCGGGTTTTTGAGGTGGACAAAGCGGGCAAGACGGTGTGGGAAGTGAAGGGGGAGGAGTTGCCCGGGGTGAGTTTGAAATTCATGGCGGGGCTGGAGCGGCTGGAGAACGGGAACACCGTGATGTGCAATTGGCTGGGGCACGGGGCGCTGGGGCAGAGCGCGCATGTGGTGGAAGTGACGCCGGAGAAGAAGGTGGTGTGGCGGTTCTTCGATCATGCGACGATGAAGACAGTGTCGAGCATTTATGTGCTGGATGGGGCGGGGGAGCATTGAGGGGGGCGGCGCCCTGTCCAAGCGGGGAGGTGATGGCGCGGATTCACAGGCCAGTAATCCCCCCGACAGCATGCTGCTGGCGCAGGGCCATTCGTGGAAGTCAAAAATAGCTATGACACGCCAAAGGCGGCTATGGCTGTCCGCGCGAAAAGAACTAACATGCATTAGAATTGAGGATGTCATTTCACGTTACTCCTCCAAGGCAAGCCAAAGGAGCCGCTCGCATGAAAACGCCATTCAGCCGTCGTGCTTTTCTGAAGGCCACAACCCTCGCCGCCGGGGCGGGCCTGACCGCGCCGTTGTGGCAGTCGCGGCTGGCCACCGCGGCCGCCGCCGCATCCGCGCCCGCCGCGGGCGCCGGGCCGCGGATTCCCCCGGGCGTGTTCGCGGCCAGCCGCGAATCGCTCCGGGCGTACAAGGTGCCGGATTGGTTTGGCCAGGCGAAGTTTGGCATTTGGAATCACTGGGGGCCGCAATCCGCGGCCGAGTACGGCGATTGGTACGCGCGGCGCATGTATATCGAGGGGGAGGCGCAATACAACCACCATCTCCAGCGTTACGGCCACCCTTCCAAGACGGGGTTTGCGGAGGTCATCAAGACCTGGAAGGCCGACAAATTCGACGCGGACTACCTGCTGGGGCTGTATAAGAAGGCGGGCGCGAAGTATTACATGAGCATGGGCTGCCATCACGACAATTTCGACATGTGGAACTCGAAGCACCAGCCCGTGTGGAACGCGGCGGCCATCGGCCCGAAGAAGGACTTTGTGGGGCTGTTCAAAAAGGCGGCGGAGAAGCAGGGCCTGCGCTTTGGCGTCAGCGAGCACCTGTCGAACAGTTTCAGTTGGTTTGGGTCGGCGCATGGCAGCGACAAGGCGGGGGCCCTGAAGGGGGTGCCCTATGATGGCCAGGATCCGCAGTATGCCGATCTTTATCATGACTACAGCAAGATGCCGGCGGACTTCGTGCAGAAGGTGGTGACGGCGCCGGCGAAGGGGGCGATCGCGATGAGCACCGAGGGGCCGCCCTCGTGGAGGGAGAACTATTTCGCGCGGATTCTGGATGTCGTCACGCAGTACGAGCCGGATATTTTGTACACCGACGGCGGAATCCCGTTTGGCGATGAGGGGCTGGCGCTGGTGGCCCACCTGTACAATACGAGTGCGCGCCGGAATGGCGGGAACATCGAGGCGGTCTACAACAGCAAGAGCCGGCCCGATTCGGTCACCGGCATGTGCGTGCTCGACGTGGAGCGCGGTTTGGTGGACTCCATCTGGCCGCGCCCATGGCAGACGGACACCTGCGTGGGCAACTGGCACTACGATACGCGGGCGCGCTACAAGACCATCAAGCGCGTGATCGACATGCTGGTGGACATCGTCAGCCGCAACGGCAATCTGCTGCTGAATTTCCCGCTGCCCGCCAGCGGCATGCCCGACGACAAGGAACTGGCGATCCTCGAAGGCATCACGGCGTGGATGGCGGTGAACAGCGAGGCGATTTACGCCACGCGGCCGTGGAAGATTTTCGGCGCCGGCCCAGGCGCGGACCTCAAGCCGCCGCCGGGCCAGCCGTTCAACGAGAACCTGCGGCAGGATTTCACCGCCGCGGAAGTGCGCTTCACGACCAAAGGCGACACGCTGTATGCGTTCTTTATGGGTTGGCCGGAAAAGGAAATCGTCATCGCTCCACTGGCCGCCGGCAGCCCGAACGTCGCCGGGAAAATCGAGAATGTTGAACTCCTGGGCTTCCCGGGCAAACTTGTATGGACCCATGACGGCAAGGGACTCACGGTGCAACTGCCCGCCCAGAAGCCCTGCGAACATGGGTATGCCCTGAAAATTACCGGCCTGGCGACCGCCTGATTGCGCTGTTGTTCTTACGGCTATCCTCTTGCATCGACGGAACGATATTGATAAGGAACAATCCATATCATGAGTACGCGGTTTATCAGACGAACGGAAAAGCGGATGGGGGACGCCGCCCCACTGCGCCAATGGTATGTCGGCGGACTCACGTTGGTGTTGCTCGCAGGCATCAGTGCAGGCACGGCCCTTGCCCAAGCGACCCCATCGACAGCACCGGGCGCGGTTCCACGCAATGGCCCAGTGCCGCCGGCGGTGGATGCGAATCTTCCACCGGGCGTCACCCCGAACCCGGCGCAACCCAATTCCGGGACTGACGCCCAAGGCAGAAGTTACAAGCGTTCGAGCGTGGGGACGTGGACGAATTATGATGAAGCCCAGGCGAATCCTTTTCCGTTGCCCGATCCGCTGGTTCTCAAGAATGGCCAGCCCGTCAAGGATGCCGACACCTGGTGGAAACAGCGCCGCCCCGAGATATTGCGGGATTTTCTCACCGAGATGTATGGGAAGATTCCGGAAAACACGCCCAAAATCACCTGGGAAGTGACCGCCACCGACGCCACCGCCGCCAAGGGCGCGGCCCTGATGAAGGTCGTGGTGGGCCACATCGACAATTCCCGGTTTCCCGGCGCCAAGCCCAGCATCAATATCACGATGTACACGCCCGCGAAGGCCGCCGGCCCGGTGCCGCTGATCGTGTCCGTGGTGGCCGGCCCCGGTGGTTACGGCGGCCAGGGCGCCGGGGGGGCGGAACCCGCGCCCCAACCCAATCCGCCGGCCAGCAGCCCCCTGTATCAGCTTCTGGCCCTCGGCTGGGGATATGCGACCATGGAAGTCGGCCCGATTCAAATCGACAACGCGAGCGGATTGACCTCCGGCATCATCGGCCTGATGTCCGCCGGCAAGCCGCGCAACCCCGATGACTGGGGCGCACTGGCGGCATGGTCGTGGGGCCTGAGCCGGACCCTGGATTATTTTGAGACCGACAAATCCGTCGATGCCAAGCAACTGGGCGTGGAGGGGCATTCCCGCTATGGCAAGGCCGCGCTCCTGGCCGCCGCGCTGGATGAGCGCTGGGCGATCGTCTATCCCAGTTGCTCGGGCGAGGGCGGGGCGAAGCTCTCCCGCCGCAATTGGGGCGAGACGGTGGACAACATCGCCGCGTCGCATTGGATGGCCGTCAATTTCCGCAAGTATGCCGGCCATTGGAACGACCTGCCGGTGGATGCGCACGAGTTGCTCGCGCTGGTCGCGCCGCGGCCGGTGTTCCTCAACGGCGGCACGGGGGATCAATGGGCCGATCCGCACGGGGCGTTTCTGGCCGCCGTGGCCGCCGGGCCGGTCTATCGGCTCCTGGGCAAGAAGGATCTGGGTTCGGAGGTCATGCCTGCGCCCGATGCCGCGTTGACCACGGGCGCGCTGGCCTTCCGCTACCATGCCGGCGGCCACACCGACGCCCTGGACTTTCCGGCCTTCCTGCAATTCGCCCAGCGCCATCTCCAGGCGCCCGGCGGCGAGTTAAAGAAGTGAAATAGAGTAAGTTAACTAACTATATAAACCGCCGCGCGTGTTATCACGGAAGTCAAAAAATGCCATGATGCGCCAAAGGCGGCCATGGCACTTTGCGCGTGAAGAACTACCATGCATTCCACTTGAGAAATCACATCCACCCTTTCCGGCCGGAGGAAAACCATGAAGATGTCCCGCGTAACCGCCGCCCTAACCTTCGCCATCATGGGCGCCGCCCTGGGTCTGCCCCGAACTTTTGGGCAGGCCACATTGCCGGTGGAAGAACCCGGCGTTGCCGGTCCCGCCACCGCACCCGGCGGCAATGCCCGGCGCGTCCGCGACACCCCCGCCATGATCGCCGCCGCCCTCAAGGACATCCCCGCCCCGCCCCCCGGTCCCTTTGGGGAATCGTGGGAGTCGATCGAGAAGAACTACAAGGATCCCGAGTGGTTCCGCGACGCCAAGTTCGGCATTTACATGCACCTGGGGATCTTCTCGGTGCCGGCGCACGGCAGCGAGTGGTACGTCCGCTACATGTATGGCGGCAATGCCGGCATCATGCAGTGGCACACGCAGAACTTCGGCCCGCCGACGAAATTCGGGTACAAGGATTTTTTGCCGATGTACACGATGGCCAAGTGGGATCCGGAGGCCTGGGCGGCGCTGTTCAAGAAGGCCGGCGCCAAATACGTGCTGGCTCCGGGCGAACATCATGACGGGTTCTCCAACTGGGACAGCGCGATCAATCCCTACAACTCCGTGAACTACGGGCCCAAGCGCGACATCGACGGCGACCTGATCAAGGAACTCGAAAAAGCCGGCCTGAAGACCGGCATCTCCGATCACTCCGCCTTCCATTTCGATTTCATACCGGCACTTGCCGGCAGCGACCAATACGACCCCAAGTGGGCCGCCTTCTACAACGTCGCGGATAAGAGCGAGGCGGCGCGGGTCAAATTCATGCACGACTGGGTCGCCAAAAGAATTGAAAACATCGAGAAATACAAGCCCGACACGCTCTGGTTCGACATGAACACCGACCATGCGTGGGATCCCCTTAAGATTCGGGTGGCCGCCTACTACTACAACTGGGCCAAGCAGCACAATAAGGAAGTCTTCATCAGCGCCAAGACCGCCGCCTGGGTCTCGGGCCAGATCATGGACTACGAGCGCGAAGGCCGGGCGCCGATGGAATTGACCGATTGGGTCTGGCAGCCGGATGATCCCATTCAGGATAAATTCGGTTATGTCGAAGGCATCCACCCCGCGCCGGCCGGTTCGTTTGTCCAGAAGATCATCGAGAACACGAGCAAGAACGGCAACCTCCTGCTCAACATTTCCCCCAAGGCCGATGGCACCATCCCGCAGGAACAAATAGACGTGCTGCTGGCGATCGGCAAATGGCTGGAAGTCAACGGCGAGTCAATCTATTACACGCGCCCGTGGGTGAAGTTTGGCGAAGGCCCCGTCGCCGACGCGGTGGCGACGTCGATGGTGAAGCTGCGCGCCGCCGGGTTCGCCGGCAAGCTCAACTCGCAGAACATGTCCGGCGACGGCGTCGGCGGCGGGGGGATGCCGCGGGGCGGCGGATACAAGCCGCAGGACATCCGCTTCACCACGCACGGCGACACGCTGTATGCGACGGTGATGGCCTGGCCGGCCGCGGATGTGGTCATTACGTCGCTGGCCACGGGCAAGCCGGTGCAGGGCAAGGTGGAGAAGGTCGAGTTGCTCGGCCACGCCGGAGCGCTCACGTTCACCCAGGATGCCGAGGGGTTGAGGGTGAAGTTCCCGGCGGAAAAGCCGTGCGATTATGCGTATGCGTTGAAGATCAGCGGATTGAAACTAAAGTGAAGATAAAGGATACGAACCCATGAAAACTATAAAGACTCTAATCATGGCGGGCGTTCTGTTCCTGCTGGTTGGAGCAAGTCTTTCAGGCTGCTCCCCAAGGGCTTCCACGGCGGCCGCGCCCCAGGATCTTGCCATCCCGGCGGCGTCGGACCTTGTTATTGCCAAGCGGGAAAAAATCAACCTGAATGCAGGCTGGGCTTTTTATAAAGGCGACATGACCGGCGCCGAAGCGCTCGGTTACGGCGACGCCGCCTGGGCTAAAGTCAACCTGCCCCATGTCTTTGACACCCCTTATTATTCCGGCAAGCAGGGGATTTTTTGGTATGTCGGCTACGGGTGGTATCGGAAACATTTTGATGTGCAGGCGCAATGGAAAGAATCCAGCAGGATCGTTCTGGAATTTGAAGCGGCGTTTCAAGTCGCGCAGGTATATGTCAACGGAAAACTCATGGGGGAACATAAAGGCGGATTCACGGGGTTTTATTTTGATATCACCGACGCCGTCAAAGCGGGCGACAATGTCATCGCGGTGCGGGTGAATAACAAGTGGGACCCGCAAATCGCCCCGCGGGGAGCCGACTGGCTGTTTTTAGGGGGCATTCACCGGGACGTCTATCTGGTGATCACCAATCCGCTGCATGTCACCTGGTATGGCACGTTTGTCACCACGCCGCAGGTTTCCGCGTCCGGGGCCAAGGTCAATGTGAAGACCGAAATCAAGAATGAAAACGCGCTGCCGGCAAACTGCACCGTCAGAACCATCATTGCTGATGCAGCCAATACGATAGTGGCCACAATGGAAAGCTCCAAGCAGATCAATGCGGGCGCGGTGCAGGAGTTTGACCAAACCAGTCCGGACATTCCCAATCCCCATTTGTGGTCTCCGGAAACGCCCTATATGTACAAAGTAAAAACGATCGTTTCGGATGCTAAAGGCGCCATCGTGGACAATTACGAAAGTCCGCTGGGCATACGGTCGATTCAGTGGACCGCCGATCGGGGCTTCATACTCAATGGAGCGCGGTGTCTGATCAATGGCGTCAATGCGCACGATGATCGCGCCGGCTGGGGCATCGCCCAGACCAACGCCGGCTTTAGACGCGACGTTTTGCTCATGAAACAGTGCGGCTTTAATTTGATCCGGGAATGTCACAATCCCCACGACGTTTCCTGGGATGACGCCTGTGACCAGGTGGGGATGCTGGCCTGGCCGGAAAATTCTTTCTGGGGCGTGGGCGGATATAACACCAACGAGGACGGCGGCTGGCGCCAAAGTTCCTATCCCACCAAGGTGGCTGACGAGAAACCGTTCGAAGACAACCTCAAACAACAACTGACGGAATTCATCCGCGAACGAAGAAACCATCCCAGCATCATTGTCTGGAGCATGGGTAACGAAACCTTCGATTGCCCGGGCGGAACCGTCATGGCCAAGTGCAAGGCGTTCTACCGGGTTCTGGCGGATCTGGCGCAAACCCTTGATCCTTCGAGGCTCCCCGCCGTGGGCGGCGCGCAACGACAGGGGTTTGACAAACTGGCGCCGGTGGTGGGATATAACGGCGACGGCGCGACGATCGCCACCTATCAAAATCCGGGGGTTCCCAGTGTGATTACCGAGTATTACGATCATAAAGGCGTTCCGGCCTTTCCCTGGCGGGCGGGGCAAGTGCGGTGGGTGGGTTTTGGCTACGGTTCGTTCCTCACCAATAACGGCGGACTGGGCGGGGTCGTGGATTACTACAGGATTCCCGGGCCCGAATGGTATCAATACCGGCAGGAAAATCTGGGAATTCCCTATAAGCTGCCCGCGCCCGGCACCCCGGCCAAAATAACCTTGACCGCGGATGCCCTCACCATCGGAAACAACGGCACGGACGATTGCGAACTCACCGCGCAAATTGTGTCCGCCGATGGCACGCCCCTGGACAATAATCCGCCCGTGACGCTTACCGTAACTTCCGGCGGGGGATATTTTCCCACCGGCTCCGCCATGACCTTTAACAATGCCACCTCGCCGGACACCAGGTGCATGCGGTATGGCATGGCGAAGATGACCATGCGCTCCTATGTGCCGGGAAATATTACCATCACCGCTTCTTCTCCGGGATTACAGAGTGCCAGCGTTACCATTCAATGCCTCGACCGAGGCCACTAAAACGGCAATTGCCAGACTGGACCAAGGAGCCGCTCTCATGACCCCTCCATTCAGCCGCCGCGCTTTCCTGAAGGCCTCCACGGTCGCCGCCGGCGCGGGCCTCACCGCGTCCCTCTGGCGTGCGCGCCTGCTGGCCGCCGCCGGCGCACCCGCGCCGGCCGCCACGCCCCACCCCATCGCCGCCGGACCCTTCAAGGCCAACTGGCAATCCCTCGTCGCCAATTACCAAGTCCCCGACTGGTTCCGGGACGCCAAGTTCGGCATCTGGGCCCATTGGACGGCCCAGTGCGTCCCCGAACAGGGCGACTGGTACGCGCGCAAGATGTATATCCAGGGGCAGGCCGATTACGATTACCACGTCAAAACCTACGGACATCCCTCCAAGTTCGGGTTCATGGAAATTGACAACCTCTGGAAAGCCGAGAAATGGGATCCCGCCCGCCTCATGGCCCTCTACAAAAAGGCCGGCGCCAAATACTTCTTCGCGCTGGCCAATCACCACGACAATCTCGATATGTACGATTCCACCCATCAGGCCTGGAACTCCGTCCGCGTCGGCCCCAAAAAGGACATCGTGGGCACCTGGGCCAAAGTGGCGCGCGAGAACGGCCTGCGGTTTGGCGTGACGAATCACGCGTCGTGGGCGAACCGCTGGCTCCAGCCGGCCTACGGCTACGATGGCGAAGGGCCGCTGGCGGGCGTGTGCTACGACGCGTACACGCTGAAAAAAGAGGACGGCAAGGGCAAATGGTGGGAGGGCCTCGATCCCCAGGAGTTGTATACCGGCAACGTCGTGAAGATGCCCGACGGACTCAAGACGGCCGCGGCCGTGAACGCCTGGATCACCGCCAACACCAGCCTGGCCAAGAGCAACCCGATGCCGTCGGCGGCGTTTTGTGAGAACTGGTATTTGCGCTGCAAGGAACTGGTGGAGAAGTATCAGCCGGACGTGCTCTATTTCGACACCAACGAGCTGCCGCTGGAACAGGCGGGGCTGGACGTGGTGGCGCATTACTACAACCTCAGTGCCGCGCGCAATGGCGGCCGCGCGGAGGTCGTCGTCAACGGCAAGCACATTTTGCCGGCGCATGTCGGCGCGTTCGTCGAGGACATCGAGCGCAGCACCGCCAACGCCATCCGCCCCGATGTGTGGCAGACCGACACCTGCATCGGCGACTGGCATTACAGCCGGGCCGTCGCGGAGGGGAATCGCTACCAGACGGTCGCCGCGATTGTGGCGATGATGACCGACATCGTGAGCAAGAACGGCAACCTGATGCTCAACCTCCCGCTCCGCGGCGACGGCTCCATCGACGAACATGAGGAGGCGTTCCTGGCCGGCCTGACCGCCTGGATGGGCGTCAATTCCGAGGGCATCTATGCCACGCGGCCCTGGAAGATTCACGGCGAAGGGCCGTCCCTCGCGGCCGGCCGGGGCGGCGGGCGCGGGGCGGCGCCGGCCTACACGGCTCAGGACATTCGCTTCACCACCAAGGGCGACACGCTCTACGCATTCGTCGGAGCGTGGCCGGATTCCCGCAAGGCGCTCATCAAGAGCCTCGGCACCGGATCGTCGCAGATGTCGGGCGCCAAGGTCACGGCGGTTTCACTGCTGGGCTTTGACGGCAAGGTCGCTTGGACGCAGGATGAACAGGGCTTGTCAGTGAATCTGCCGGAAAAAGCGCCGAGCCAGTTCGCCGTGACGCTGAAGATTCAGGGCGTGCCGACAAAGTGAGCGGCGAACCACGCTCGGGTAATCACGTGCATACACGGAATATCGCGAAACGAAAGGAGTGAAATCATGAAGATGAAAGTCATCATCCGGATAGTTCTTTGCGGTTTTCTTTATCTGGCCATGGCTGCTCCCGGTTACGCCCAGCCGGTTCTTCCGAAAACCGGCTCTTTTGATCCAACCTGGGAATCGCTTGCGCAACAATATGATTGCCCCGACTGGTTCCGCGACGCCAAGTTTGGAATCTGGGCCCATTGGGGGCCGAACAGCGTGGCGGAGTATGGCGACTGGTTTCCCAGACGGATGTACATACAGGACAGCACTTGGGCGTTCCCTGATTTGGCGCCGGCGTATACTTATCACCTGGAAAAGTATGGCCACCCCTCTGAATTTGGGTTTAAGGATTTGATTCCCCTATTCAAGTGCGAAAAATGGGATCCGGAAGCTTTGATGAAACTGTACCACAAGGCAGGCGCGCGCTATTTCGTGTCCATGGCGATGCACCACGACAACTTCGACATGTGGAATTCCAAATACCAGCCATGGAACTCGGTAAACATGGGGCCGAAAAGGGATATTGTCAAAGAATGGCAGCAGGCCGCGGCACATAACAATATGAAATTCGGGGTGTCCAATCATGGAGAGGGAACATGGCGATATTGGGAGATTACCCGTATGGCCGACGTGACCGGGCCCAAGAAAGGAGTCCCTTACGATGGCGGGCTCACCAAGGAGGACGGCAAGGGCAAATGGTGGGAAGGGTACGATCCGCGGGATTTGTACGGACAGCCCCATAAAGGAAGCACCCAGGGAGCCTACGAGGGGCCGTTTCCCGGCAATGACGGCGATCAACCCGATGTGCTTTTCAAAACCAGCCTGATCAACCGGACGGTCGATCTGATAGACAACTATCACCCCGACTTGCTGTATTTTGACGGGGGCATTCCATTTGGCCGATTGGATATTGCTTCCTATTATTATAATCAGAATCAAAAATTGAATAATGGGAAAGTCCAGGCCGTGATTAATATTAAGGGAGCGCGGACGGAAGACCGGCAAAAGAGCGCTGTCGCCGATATTGAAAACGGACAGAGCGATGTGCCGAGAAAGTATCCCTGGCAAACCGATACCGGCCTGGATGGGTTCTTTTATATCAATCCCAAATATCTCATCACTCCCGGAAGAGGCCCCACCCCTACCAAGGATATTGTGCTGCAACTGGCGGATATCGTCAGCAAGAATGGAAATCTGTTGCTGAACATCAACCTTCTGTCCGATGGCACCATCGTGGAGCCTTACGTTAAGTTCCTGGATGAAATGGCGCAATGGATGGACGTGAACGGCGAGGCCATTCATGGAACCCGGCCCTGGGAACTTATGGGAGAAGGGCCGACCAAGGTGGCGGCGGTCACAGGAAATCAAAGCAATCGGCCCAAAGAATATACCAGTGAGGACATCCGGTTCACCACCAAGGGCAAATGCCTTTATGCCATTTTAATGGCCTGGCCGGGCAAGGAAGTTACCATCAAATCGCTGCCTAAGGGAAAGGCGCTCTGGTTTGGAGACGTTGCGGACATTCAAATGCTCGGCGCAAAAGGCTCATTGAAATGGGCGCAAAATGAAAACGGCATGACCGTGCAACTGCCCGCCGCGCCTCCTTGTCTATACGCCTATACATTGAAAATCTCTGGAAAATGAACGCTTTGACCGGGCCTTCCGGGAAGCCTGTCCGATGTCTTTTTTATGTTCACACAAGAATCGAGGAACACGATGAAAATGACCCGCAGAAACGCCTTGCAACTTCTCGCCGGCACGGTCGTCGCCATGTGTCTGCCCCACGTCTTCGGACAGGCACCCCCCCCCGCCGCGCCCAGCGCCGACACCCAGCCCAGCGTCCCCCCCCAACCCGCCCCCCGCGTGCCGCAAACCCAACTCGGCGTCGCCCAGCTCCCCAATGAAAAGCTCGACTGGCTTCTCGACGCCAGATTCGGCATGTTCATCCACTGGGGCCTCTACTCCGGCCCCGGCCGCGGCGAATGGGTCATGAATAATGAAAGCATCCTGCCCGACAAGTACCGCCAGTTCGCCTTCCCCGAAAGCGGCGATGCGTACTTTGATGCCGCCGACTACCACCCGGACGCCTGGGCGAAGCTCGCCAAGGACGCCGGTATGAAGTGGATGTGTTTGACGGCGCGCCACCACGACGGCTTCAGTCTGTTCGACAGCCCGCATCCCAACGCCTTCACCAGCATGCAGACCCTCAAACGCGATCTTGTGGACGAGTACGTCAAGGCCTGCCGCGGCGCGGGCCTGAAGGTCGGCCTCTATTATTCCCCCTTGAGTTGGCGCTATCCCGGCTATTACGACGTCACCGGCACCAATTGCCTGCCCAATAAGTTCGGCTATACCACCGATCCGGCCCACCTCGAAAACGCCCGCCTCATGAAGGAGGAAAACTACGTCAACGTCAAAAAGCTCATGACGGCCTACGGCCATATCGACCATATTTACTGGGACGGGGGTTGGTTAGGCCAATCGGGTTCCGATGCCGCAGCCGCCCCCTTCCACGAATCCGGCAAATATCTGGATCCGGCTAATAAATGGCCGATTTCCAAGCAGTACATCGACACCGAAGAATCCACCGGCAAAGGCCTGGGCATCATGGGCATGGTCCGCAAGTACCAGCCCGATGCCATCACCAACCTCCGCTACGGCTGGATGGGCGATGTCATCGAGGAAGAAGGCTCCCAGGAAACCGTCGGCAAGATCCGCAGCAGCGTGATCTGCGACAAAAACCTGACCATGCAAAACGGCGGCTGGGGCTACAACGCCAAGTCCATCGCCAGTGGCAACGTGATGACGCGCGACCAATTGGTGCGCTTCATGGCCAACTGCGTCATCCGCAACATGACCCTCCTCGTCAACGTGGCCCCTGATCGCCATGGCGTCATACCCGACCTCGAGCAGACGCGCCTCCGCGAAATGGGCGCCTGGCTGGCCAAAATGGGCGACGCCGTCTACGGCACCCGCGGCGGCCCCTGGGAACCCGTCGATAAGCAATACGGTTACTGCTACAAAGGCTCCACCGTCTATGTGCATCTCCTGAAGGAGTACGCCGGCACTTCGTTCAAGATGCCCCCGCTCGGCAAACTGCACGCCACCAAGGCCTACGATGTCTACACCGGCAAGCCCTTGGCCCTGGATGCCGGCCCCGATATCATCATCAGCAACATCGACCGCGCCTCTTCCCCGGCGGATTCCGTCGTCGCCGTGGTCTACGATGCCGAGATCGCCAGCGTCTGGAAGAAATAGAACCCCTAACCGTCCCGCCTTGGACCTTGTTTCGGAGTACCGTCATGAAGATAACCCGCCGCACCGCCGTCCAACTCCTCGCCGCAACCGGCGCTGCCGCCTGTCTCCCCAAAGCCTTCGGTCAGGCCGCCGACGCCAACCCCGTCGCGCCTCCCGCCACCGGCCCCGCCGCGGCCAAAGTCCTTCCCCCCGCCCCCACTCCCATCCTCCCCCCACCCGGCTTCGGCGTCGCCGACGGGCCCTTCAAGCCCACGCTCGAATCGCTCTCCAACTTCCAGGTGCCCGACTGGTATCGCGACGCCAAGTTCGGCATCTGGGCGCATTGGGGGCCGCAATGCCAGCCCGAGCAGGGCGACTGGTACGCGCAGAACATGTATCACGAGACGCACGAGATTTACAAGTATCATGTGCCGAAATACGGCCATCCGTCGAAGTTCGGGTTCAAGGACATCTGCAACGAGTGGAAGGCCGAGAAGTGGGATCCTGCGGCGCTGATCGCGCTGTACAAGAAGGCCGGGGCGAAATTCTTCGCGGCCATGGCGCACCATCACGACAACTTTGACAATTTCGATTCCAAGTATCAGCCGTGGAACAGCGTAAAAATCGGACCCAAGAAAGACCTCGTCGGCGGCTGGATGAAGGCGACGCGAGATGCGGGATTGCGTTTCGCGATTTCGAGCCACGGCGACCGCGCCTGGAGTTGGTATCAAGCCGCCCAAGGCGCCGACACCACCGGACCACTGGCGGGTGTGCCTTATGACGGCCTGATGACCAAGGCCCAGGGCAAGGGCCTCTGGTGGGAGGGCCTCGATCCGCAGGATTTTTACGCCCAGTATCACAAGGTCGGCACATACAATTGGGGCCAGGCGGGCACTCCCCCGATCGACAAAAACTTCAGTGAGAAGTTCTTCAACCGCATTGTGGACCTGATCGACAAGTACCAGCCGGACCTGCTGTACTTCGACGACACGGTGATGCCCATTTATCCCGCCACCGACGTCGGCCCGCGCATCGCCGCTTACCTCTACAACACCAACCTCGCCCGCAAGGGCAAGCTGGAAGCCATTATGACCGGCAAGGACCTCACCGGGGCCAATGTCGCGTGGCGCAAGGCCCTCGTGTACGACATCGAGAACGGATTCGCCGGCGGCGCCCAGGATACCCCGTGGCAGACCGACATCTGCATCGGCTCCTGGCATTACAAACGCAGCCGCTTCGAGCAGAACCAGTACAAGACCGCCCAGCAGGTCATTCATATGCTCATCGACATCGTCAGCAAGAACGGCAACCTCATGCTCAGCATCCCCGTCCGCGGCGAGGGCACCATCGACGAGCTGGAAGTGAAGATTCTCGAAGGCGTCGCCTCCTGGATCGCCCCCAACGGCGAAGGCATCTATGGCACCCGCCCCTTCAAGGTCTTCGGCGAAGGCCCCGCCACCACCGCCACCGTGGCCCGCGGGTCGCTCGCGACGTACAAGACCGACGATGTCCGCTTCACGACCAAGGGCGACACGTTGTATGCGTTTGTCATGGTCTGGCCGGCCAACGGCAAGGCGCTCATCAAGACGCTCGCCAAGGGCGCCGCGGCCTTCCCGAAGGATGTGGCCAAGGTGGAACTGCTGGGCGTGGGCGCGGTGGCATTCACCCATGATGCCGCGGGATTGACGATTACCATGCCGGACAAGAAGCCCAACGATTACGCCTATTGTTTCAAGATCACGCCCCAATGATGGCGTCCACCGGACACGCCCCCGTAGTGATCGTCTTGTGAGGAAGCCCTCGTATGAAAGCGCCGCTGGGAAAACTATTCGCGTTCTGGGCAGGCGTGGCGGCGGTAAGCGCCGGATGTGCGGGGGCCAGCGCCCCGACGGCGTCCGCGCCGGCATCCGCGCCGGCGGTCGGTCCCGGCCAGCCGGCTGCGGAGATGCACGCCCTTGCCCCCGTCATCGTCCCGCCACCCAAGCCCCTCTTTGATCCGCGAACTTACGGCGCCAAGGCTGACGGCATTACCTACGACACGCCCGCCCTGCAAAAAGCCATCGACGCCTGCGCGGGAACCGGTGGAACCGTCTATCTCGCGAAGGGCAAATTTCTCTCCGCGCAACTGACGCTCAAGGGCGGCATGACGTTCTATATCGAAAAAGACGCCACCCTTCTCGGCGGCATCGAAGCGGCCGATTACCCGGAGCTTGTACCCGCCCAGACCCTGGCCACCGGCAACCGCCGCAGCCTCCTCTATGCCGACCATGCCCCAGGCCTGATCCTCGACGGCCCCGGAGTCATCGACGGCCAGGGCCGGCGCGTCAAGATGGCCGGCAAGGAACCCCAGCGCCCCTCGCTCATTCGCCTGTTCCACAGCGACGGCGTCATCGTCCGCAATCTCACCCTCGCCAATCCCCGGATGTGGACCCAAGTCTACAGCGAGTGTAACAACCTCCTCATCGACCGTCTCACCGTTCTCGCCCCGAAGGAAAATGGCTCCAATCTCGATGGCATGGACATCTGCGACTGCCATGATGTCATCATCCGAAACTGCCGCATCGACTCCCAGGACGACAGCATTTGCCTCAAAAGCTACGGTCTCCCCGGCCTTAAAAACGTCCTGATCGAAAACAACACCATCATCCATTCCGACGCCAACGCGATTAAATTGGGCACGGCCACCGCCGGCCCCATATCCAATATCCACATGTTCAATAACACCATCATGGGCGCGAATCTCGGCGGCCTTTGCCTCGAGTCCGTCGACGGCTCGGCGGTCACCGATGTAACCGTCCGCGGCCTGGATATCTATAATGTCAGCCAGCCCATCTTCATCCGCGTCGACCACCGTGTCGGCGGCCCTGGTGAATTGCTCAATCCCCCCAAGGTGGATGTCGTACCCCAAGGCTCCATCGACGGCGTGACGATCCAGCGCGTCCGCGCCCTGGGAACCAAGGGGCCCCGCGCATCCTGCTCCATCAGCGGCATCGCCGGTGCGACTCTAAAAAACATCACCCTCTCCGATTGCTACTTTGAAATGCCCGGGGGCAGCAACACGATCCCCGGCGACCCCGGCGAAAAAGCCGGCCTCTATCCGCAATCCAATCTCTTCGGCGACACCCCCGCGTGGGGCTTCTACCTCCGCCACGCCCAGGCTGTCCGCTTCGACCACGTGTCCATCGGCCGCTATCACCCCGATACCCGCCCCTGGCTGGCGACCCTGGATGCCGACGTCAAAACCACCGGCACCCAGGATCTCGGTGAAATCACTCCCACAGTTGTTCCAACCGATTCGTCGTTCCATAACACCGCCGCCCCCTAGCCGGCGTCGCGGAATTTATGCCGGGGAATACCGGCCCACATTCATTGGAGATTGATATGGTGATTGGCAAGTTTCCCGTATGTGCCGCCCTGCTCACATTCGCGGTGTCCGGGGCGGCCCTCGCCCAGACTCCCACAGCCACAACTCCGGCGCGGCCCGCCACCACCACGGCGCGTGGTCCGGCGCGCGGCCCCACGGGGGGCAACAACTCCAATGCGATCATGTTCCGCGAAGGCGGTGCCCAACTGCCCGCCTACCCGGTCATGGTCCGCGATGAATCCCCCCTGGGCCATGCCGACCGCGTGAAATGGTTCCACGAAGCCCGCTTCGGCATGTTCATCCATTGGGGCGTCTACGCCGTGCCGGGGCGGGGCGAATGGTACATGAATCAGGGCAAGGTTCCCCAGGCGACATACAAGGCGTACGCCAATGACTTTAAGGCCGAGAAATACGACCCGCAGGCCTGGGCCGCGCTGGCCAAGGAGGCCGGCGTCAAATATGTGGTCCTGACGGCCAAGCATCACGACGGGTTCACGCTGTATGACTCCGCCGTTTCCGACTGGAACGCGGTAAAATCCTCGGGCGCAAAGCGCGACCTGATTCAGCCGCTGGCCGATGCCGTCCGCGCCCAGGGCATCAAGTTCGGCCTCTACTATTCCCAGTCGCAGGACTGGACCAATCTTGGCGGCGGCACGGGCAATACCCAGCCCTGGGACGAGAACCAGAAGAAAGGCGATTTCGACGAGTACATGAAGAACATCGCCCTGGCCCAGGTCCACGAAATCCTCGACAAATACCATCCTTCCTACCTGTTCTTCGACACCGAATATTCCATGACCCCGGAGCGCGTCAAGCCGATCTTCGATCTGACGTGCCAATATCCCGAACTCGTCATCAATAACCGCCTCGGCGGCGGCGTGCTCGGCGACACCGCCACACCCGAACAACGCATCGCCACCGACCCCCTGGGCCGCGGCTTCGAGGTCTGTATGACCATCAACAACTCCTGGGGCTACAACGCCGGCGACACCCGCTGGAAAACCGCCCAGCAGCTCATCCGCAACCTTTCCGACATCGCCGCCAAGGGCGGCAACTACCTCCTGAACATCGGCCCCATGGCCGACGGCACTATCCCCCAGCCCGAAATCGATCGGCTGCAGGCCATGGGCAAGTGGATGAAGACCAACGGCGAGGCGATCTACGCCACCGAAGCCGGCCCGCTGTATCCGCTGCCCGCCTGGGGCCGCAGCACGATGAAGGCGAGCGCCAAGGGCGGCACCACGCTCTACGTACACGTGTGGAATTGGCCCGCCGATGGCAAGCTCCTGCTGGCGGGTATTAAACAACCCGCCCTCTCGGGCCGGCTGCTCGCCGGGGGTGCGGCGGTGTCTTCGGCCATGTCAGCGGATGGTTTGGTGCTGACGCTGCCGGGCGCGGCGACCGATCCGGATGTTTCGGTCGTGGCCGTGGAATTTGCCGATCCGATCCACATGGCCTTGTCCGCTGCCAAGTCCCAAACCGGCTTTACGGGCACGCCCACGGACCCCAGTGGCGGCAGGCCACCGCAGTGAGGCGGGCGTCTTGGTGATGCCGCGGCGATCTGATGCTGGAGGCGTTCTTCGGCGGAGTTCGGCGCGGCGCTACTTGAATACAAGGGAATCCCCATGAAATTGACGCGCAGACAGGCAATAGGCGCATTGGGCGGCGGCGTTTTGGCGGGGCTGGCCCTGGAGTGGCGCCTGCCGGGGGCCTGGGGGCAGGCGGCGGCGGGCGGCGGGCCATTCCAGCCGACCTGGGCGTCGCTGGAGAATAATTACAAGCTGCCCGACTGGTATCGCGACGCCAAGTTCGGCATCTGGGCCCACTGGGGCCCCCAATGCCAGCCCGCCGATGGCGACTGGTACGCCCAACGTATGTATATGCAAGGACAGGCCCAGTACGCCTATCACGTGCAGCATTACGGCCACCCCTCCAAATTCGGCTTCAAGGACGTCATCAACGCCTGGAAGGCCGAAAAGTGGGATCCCGCCGCCCAAATCAAACGCTTCCAGGCCGCCGGCGCCAGGTTCTTCGTCTCCATGGCCAACCACCACGATAATTTCGACAACTTCGACTCCAAGTTCCAGCCCTGGAACTCCGTCAACATGGGGCCCAAAAAAGACGTCGTCGGCACCTGGTCCAAGGTCGCCCGCGAAGCCGGCCTCCGCGTCGGCATCAGCGTCCACGCCGCCCGCGCCTGGAACTGGTATGAGGCCGCCCAGGGCGCCGACGCCACCGGCCCGCTGGCCGGCGTCCCCTATGACGGCAAGCTGACCAAGGCCGACGGCAAGGGCCTGTGGTGGGAGGGCTACGACCCGCAGGATCTTTACGCGCAGAACCACGCCGTCGGCGCCCAACCGGACGCGGCGTATATCGCCAAATTCGTCAACCGCATGAAAGACCTGATGGACAAATATCACCCCGACCTGCTCTTTTTCGACGACACCAAGCTGCCGCTGGGCAACGCGGGGCTGGACATCGCCGCGCATTTCTACAACACCAATCCCCAGTGGAACGCCGGCAAGCTGTCGTCGGTCATCATCTGCAACGGCCTGACCGTGCAGGAGCAGAGCGGCGTCGTCAACCATCTGGAACGCAACTATTCCACGGACATGCTGCGGATACCCTGGAGCAAAGGCAATGTCATCGGCCCGTGGCACTATGCCCTGGCCGACTACAACCGGGGTTATCTCAAGCCCGCCGCGGTCATCAATCATCTGGTGGACGTGGTCAGCAAGAACGGCACGCTGCTACTGGCCATCCCGCAGCCGGGCGACGGCTCGCTGGACGACAAGGCCACCGCGTTTCTGGATGAAATGGCCAAGTGGATGGCCGTCAACAGCGAGTGCATCTACGACACGCGGCCGTGGGGGATTTACGGCGAGGGGCCAGCGGTGAAAAACGACGCGACCGCCAAGGAGAGCGCGGTCAACCCGCCGCGGGGCCTCCCCGCGTACACGGCGGCCGAGGTGCGCTTCACCACCAAGGGGAACGTGCTGTACGCCATTGGCCTGGGCACGCCGCCGGGCGGCAAGATCACGATCAAGGCGCTGGCGGCCAATGCGCCGCTGTACCAGGGGGAGATCGGGAACATCAGCCTGTTGGGCGGGCCCGACAAGCTGGAGTTCACGCGGGACAACAATGGCCTCGTCGTCACGGTGCCCGTGAAGGCGGGCGACCTTTACGCGGTGGCGCTGAAGATCAGTCCCAAGGTGTGAGTTCCGTAATTGCGCCTTCGGGGCAGGCCCTGCGCCGGCCTGTTTGTGGGAGGCTCCATTGGTGTTTGCAAAAATGCCGCGGGGCGG
>CAIPTQ010000115.1 GCA_903868035.1 uncultured Phycisphaerales bacterium | reverse complement strand
CGATTTGGCGGGCCTTGGCGACGTTGAGTTGCTGCCAGCGGTTGTCCCACATGTCGAACGAAAACAGGAAGCGTGATAGGTCTTTGCGGTTGTCAGTGAGTATTTTCATGGCTTCCAATGCCTGCCAACTTGAAACAACCGATACGGTGGGGCCCAGGACGCCGGCGGTGTCGCAGGTGGGGTTCATGCCGGGGGGCGGGATGGTTTCAAAGATGCAACGGAGGCAGGGGGTATCGTCGGGGAGGATGGTCATGGCCAGGCCCATGGCGCTGATGACGGCACCGTAAATCCAGGGGATGTGGTGCTTGACGGAGACATCATTGATGAGGAAGCGGGTTTCAAAGTTGTCGGTGCCGTCGAGGAGGAGATCCTTGTTCGCGGCATAGTTTTCGATATTGGTGTGGTTGACGTCGGCGACGACGGCTTCGACGGTGATATCGGGGTTGATGCGGACGAGTTTTTTCTGGGCGGCGACGGATTTGGGGAGGTTTTGCTCGATGTCGTCATGGTCGAAAAGCACCTGGCGCTGGAGGTTGGTGACCTCGATGTAGTCGCGGTCGATGATGGTGAGGTGGCCGACGCCGGCGCGGGCGAGGAGGTTGGCCAGGACGGTGCCCAGGGCGCCGCAGCCGACGAGGAGAACTTTGGAGGCGCGGAGTTTTTTCTGGCCTTCGATGCCGATCTGGGGCCAGAGCATCTGGCGGTTGTAGCGGGCCAGGGCGGGGTCGGCAAGGTCGAGTTGTTCGGCGAGATCGCTTAGTGCCATGATTTCTAAAGTATGAAGTGTGAAGTCTGAAGTCTGAAATCATCTTCAGCCTTCATACTTCAGCCTTCAGCCTTCCTTTCAGCCTTCGATGACGTTCTTTTCAATCGGTTCGATGGTGACGCCCTGCTCGGTGAGACATTGGAAGGCGGCTTCGAGACGTTCGGCTTCGCCCTTGAAGAGCACGGCCATAATGCCGACATCGGTGTTGAAGCTGGCCTGGCGGATGTCGAAGGAGACATCGGGGAAGCGGGTGGACATGCGCCAGAGGATGGGGGTTTCGACGAGTGCCTTGCTGCCGAAGGTGAGCCAGACGCGTTTTTGAGTGGTGGCCATGCCTCCACCTCCCGCAATCGCCGGCACGATGGAGACTTCGTCCCCATCCTTGATCGGCGTATTGAGATTGTCGAGGAAGCGAATATCCTCGTCATTCACATAAATATTGACAAAGCGATTCAACTCGCCCGGCTGTTTGAAGAGCCGCTTGTCCATGCCTTGGTACTTGTTGGACAAGGTGTTGAGCACCTCGCCAACATTCGCCCCGGCAATCTCGGCGACATCCGCACCGCCAGTCATCGACCGCAAAGGGGTGGGAATTCGAATTTTTACCGCCATAATATGAACCCTTTCATCGTGTCATTGTAGTGATCTCAAGCCGTCGCCAACACCGGCACCGCTTTGCTTTCTCCACGAACAATCGCATCAAACGCCTCCAGCTTCGCCGGTATCGACGCCGGTGGCGTAAGATGATCCATCACCACTTCCGTCGTCTTCAGGCCGTTGCCCGTGATGCTCACGCAGATGCTCTCATCCCGGGGGATGCGGCCGCTCGCGATCAGCTTGATCGTCGCCGCCAGCGTAGTCCCCCCGGCTGGTTCCGTCCAGATGCCTTCGGTGCGGGCCAGCAATTTGATGGCCTCGACGATTTCGTCGTCGGTGGCATCCTCGCCCCAGCCGCCGGACTGCTTGACGGCCTGCACGACATAGTAGCCGTCGGCGGGGTTGCCGATGGCGATGGACTTGGCGATGGTGCGGGGCTTCTGGGGCTTGATCAGATCGCGCCCCGCGCGGATGGCCTCCACCACCGGGTTGCACCCCGCCGCCTGGGCCGAATAAATCTTCGGCGAATTATCCTCCACCAGGCCCAACTGGATGAACTCCTGATACGCCTTGTATACCTTGGGCAGAATCGTTCCGCCGGCCGTCGGCACCACCGTGTGCCGCGGCAGCTTCCACCCATACTGCTCGGCGATCTCAAACCCGAACGTCTTGGCCCCTTCCGTATAAAACGGCCGCAGGTTCACGTTCAATATCGCCCAGTGGTAATTATCCGCAATTTCACTGCATAAACGGTTCACGTCGTCATAATTCCCCTGGATGCGCACCATCGTGGGGCCGAAAATCAGCGACCCCAACACCTTGCCCAGTTCCAGGTCATGCGGAATGATGACGTACGCCTTCAGCCCCGCCTGCGCCGCGTGTGCCGCCACGCTATTGGCCAGATTCCCCGTGGACGCGCAACCCACCGTATCATAACCCAGTTCAATGGCCTTGGTGATCGCCACCGACACCACGCGTTCCTTATACGACCACGTCGGGTAGTTCGCCGAGTCATCCTTCAAGTACAACTCCTTGACCCCCAGCACCTTTTCCAGGTTTCGCGCCCGCTTGAAGGGCGTCCAACCGGAAAACAGCCCCGCCTTCGGCTCCTTGCACGGCAGCAAATCCCGATACCGCCACAAACTCCGCGGCCCCGCCGCAATGCTCTCCCGCGTCACCTTGCCCCGCATCGCCGCATAGTCGTACTCCACCTCCAGCGGCCCAAAACACACCTCGCACACGTGTACGCCCTTCTGCGGGTACTGCCGGTGACACTCGCGACAGCGAAGACCAATGACGTACGACATGCTGGCTCCAGTGGTCAGTGGCCAGTGGCCAGTGGTCAGAGACGGCAAGACCACGGACGCCGGCGGCAAAAACACTTACGGCCTCTCACCGGGTAATCCCGATAAGAGGCCGCCATTTTGCCGACACCGTGTTGAGGGGGGTGAGGCAGACGATCCACTTATCTATCCCCTTATTTGGCGCTTCACCTATGTGAAACCCGCCAAACGGGTGGGAATTAGCACCCGCTTCTCCCGACGCGTTTCCGCACCGGGGATGGGTTGCTGTGTCGTCAACGGGCCCGTCCCTCAGACACTCTTGATAAGAGCCGTATTCACTTGTGGAGAAAGAAGTATAACAGTAACCCTTCACACTTCTCAAGGCCCCGCAGGTAATAGCTGAGGCGTGGGGAGGCGTTTGAACGTGCAGGCGAGGCTCTGTGCGATGAATTGATAGGCCGAGCGCCCCTGGATGCGGCAGGTGG
>CAIPTQ010000114.1 GCA_903868035.1 uncultured Phycisphaerales bacterium | reverse complement strand
GGGGTCCTGCGGCGCGCAAGCGCTCAACGAGCTGCTGCAAAAGACGCTCAATGGCAATCCCGCGCCCGATTTCCGCATCGGCGAACGGCTCTACCGCGTCGGCGACCGCGTCATGCAGATCTCCAACAACTACGACAAGGGCGTGTTCAACGGCGAGCTCGGCCGCATCTCGAAAGTGGATGCCGGCACCAAGACCTTCGCCGTCGCCTACGACATCGGCGAGATCCAGTATGGCTGGCAGGAGGCCGATCAGGTCCGCCTCGCCTACGCCGTGACCGTGCACAAGTCGCAGGGCAGTGAGTTCCCGGTTGTCGTCCTGCCGCTGCTCTCCCAGCACTACGTCATGCTCCAGCGTAACCTGGTATACACCGCCATGACCCGCGCCAAGAAACTGTTGGTCATGATCGGTACCCGCAAGGCGCTCGCCATCGCCGTGCGCAACGACCGCCCCGCCTCCAGGCATACCAGACTCGCCGTGCGGCTGCAGGCGTAAGACAAAACAGACGCGGTTTTTACAGAAGGCAACGAAGGGCGCGAAGAAAAACCGGCGGCAGCCGGCCACAGTAACGCGGGCCATTTCAGATCGCGTTACTCCGGCTGGCACAACAGGCATAATCCTGCGGCCCCCGCACGGCGGCACTCCCATTATTCTCATGCTTCCTATGACTCCCAATGCCTCCCTGTGCGCCGCCGATGAAAGGCAGGGGAAATATGGGAGTCATGGGAGTTATGGGAAGGCGGCGCAACGACGGCCCCGAAATCCAAGAAACCCAACCGCCACGCCCCTGCACACACAAAGCAAACCAACTGCATCTCTCCGGCCCGCCGCCGTGCAGGCGCGCTTTCGCGGGCTATATTTTATGTTCTATTGCATTGAAACATCCGGCAACGCATTCAACGGAGAGGCACGCACATGGCAACCAAGAAGAAACCCGCAACCCCCGACGCCGGACACAAGGACGCCTGGGTCACCTACCGCCCGGAAATCAAGGTGCTCGACTGCACCATCCGTGACGGCGGCCTGATCAATGAGCACCAGTTCAGCGACGAGTTCGTCCGGGCCGTGTTCGACACCTGTGCCGCCGCCGGCGTGGACTACATGGAAGTCGGCTACAAGGCCTCCCGCCGCCTCTTCCAGGGCAAGGGCAACCACGGCGACTGGAAGTTCTGCGAAGAAGATGATCTCCGCCGCGTGTTCGGCGAACAACCCGATCCGCGCGTCAAGCTCTCCGTCATGGCCGACGCCGAGCGCACGGACTACCACAGCGACATCCTGCCCAAGGACAAGAGCGTCATCAGCCTGATCCGCGTTGCCACTTACATCCACCAGATCCCGACTGCGGTGGAGATGGTCAAGGATGCGCATGACAAGGGCTACGAGACCTGTTGCAACATCATGGCCGCCTCGACCACACCGGAGCGCGAACTGCGCGCCGCACTAGAAATCCTGGCCAAGTCACCGGTGGACACCGTCTATGTCGTGGACAGCTTTGGCTCGCTCTATTCCGAACAGATCCACGCCCTGATCCGCATGTACAAGCAGGCGCTCGCCGGCACCGGCAAGCAGCTCGGCATCCATGCGCACAACAACCAGCAGCTCGCCTACGCCAACACCATTGAGGCGGTCATCCACGGAGTGAACCTGCTCGACGCCACCATCTACGGCCTTGGCCGCGGCGCCGGCAACTGCCCGATGGAACTGCTGCTCGGCTTCCTGAAAAACCCGAAGTTCGACCAGCGTCCGGTCATCGAGTGCATCATGAAGCACGTCCTGCCGCTGTCCAAGCAGCTCGACTGGGGCTACAGCATCCCCTACATGATCACTGGCCAGCTCAACCAGCACCCGCGCGAGGCCATGGAACTACGCGATGGTGACAAGAAGGAAGACTTCCTCAACTTCTACGACAAGATGATGGAGTAAAAATCCGCGCGTAGAGCCCGCGGATTTTTAT
>CAIPTQ010000113.1 GCA_903868035.1 uncultured Phycisphaerales bacterium | reverse complement strand
GAGATTTTGGATGCGGCGCGCCGAACCCTCCACAAGGGCAAGAACACCATCGCCCTTCACGCGCATAAAACCGGCGCCATCCAAGCAATAGATGCCGGCCTGTTTTTGGCTGGAATCGTGGAGACTCCGGGCAGCGTCAACCTGCGGGCTGTGAAGCTCCAGAATCGGGTGATGCTATTCGTCAACGGCCAGCAGCGGCTCGAGATCGGCGGCAGTTGGCCCGCATCGCAGGTCGGACTCACCACCGAGGGGATGGCCTGCCATTTTAGCGGGTTGACGCAGTTTCGAATTCATTGAACAACACCGCGCGACGCGTTGGAAGGAGGCCGCAGTCAATTAACGGAACACGCTTCCAAGTAACCGCTTCTCAAGGCATTTGCACCACCGAGGCACTGAGGCCACGGAGGAAGGAACAGGAGCCGGGGCTGTTTTGCCGTTTCGCGCTGATAATTCCCTTCGCTCGAATTCCCCAGGCCCACGGCGTGATATATTGTTCCGCGTGATGACGCTCTGTGTCCAGATTGTCTGCGGAGTGCGGCCGTCCTCGGCCGCAGCCAGCCCCGCCATGCCGGGATCCCACAGCCCGCAAAACCAATCGTCATTTGGGATTTTGCCCCAGCTTTTGTGCCAAACCGGACTAAACCGGACTAAACCGGACTAAACCGGAGTAATTCAAGGTAAACCAGGCCTTAAAGCCCCCCCTCCCCCATGGGCACGAGACCATGAGCCGACAGGACCACGAGACAACCAGACTACGGGACAAACCGGCGGCGCGACTTTCGCGTGGTCTGCGTGGTTCGCGGTTCCTCCTCTCTGGGATGATTCTATCCCGCTCAACACCGATTTCAGCACCAAGGGGCAGAGCGCCAACGAGGTGACGGCGGCGCTGGCGGCGTGGCAGAGCGGCGCGCTGAGACGGGATTCGATGCTGGATTTGCTTCGACGTGGTGAATCCTTCGGGAAGGCCAGACAAATGAGGAGGAGGTGAGGCTGGTGGGGAAGAGTGACGCGCCGAGGCAAGCACAAGGCGGAAGTCAGGTTCCGGCGGACGTGGCGGGTGGGCTGGTGTGATGGGGTTGGTTCATTCCAATTTGTTAGGCATCAATCACCTCACCGGTTTGAAAATCGTAAATCTCTCCCCCAGCACCGCGAATCACCGCTCCCAAGTGGGTGGCTAGTAAGACCGCCACTCTCCAAACTGGATGTGATGTCTCGGTCGGATCGAACCGCGCAGCAAACACTGCCGAATCCCCGCGCCATCGGAAGACGGAATGCCACTCACCATCTGGGAATAAAACCTCGGTGTCGCCTTCACGAGCGCCGATGCTGATAACCTCGCCGGTCTTCGGATTCGTGATGGTGTGCGCGGTGGCCGCAAACAGACGCACACCCCGTGAGGACTCAACCGCAGCGCGCCACTCGCTCAAGGCAATCGGCAAGTCTTCTGCGCGCTCAATGTGGAGATCGTAGGCCATACGTGCGCTCTCATGCCTAACAAACCGGCTCAGGCAGGCTGGGCCAATGATGCCCGATTGCCAACCGGGGGGCGATCCCGGCCTTGCTTGCCGCCGGTTTGTGGGGCCTTCCGCTCATAGAATGCTCCTGGGTTTAGTGCTCAGAAGGCCGCAGCTTCGGTGATGAAATTGTGCCTTCGCAGTGGCAACTCGACTCGCCCCATCATAGGTGATCAAAAGCTGCCAGTAGCTGGGTGAGCCGAGGAACGGCACGTCCCGCGCCGTGATGACGTCGAACCCCTTCAGGTCTCGCATGTCGACCACCCCCTCAACGAGGACTGCCAAGACTTCTTGCCGCGGCATCCCGGACCGAATTCGGCCCCATTCGCTGGGCATCGGAGGCCGGCACTCCGCCACAAACAGCATCCCTATGGCAACCAGAAGCACTCCGGCGACCACGGCACTGATGAGAAGGCGCTTGATCTTGGTCATAGCGGTGTTATGGCCCAATAGTTTGTCGTGCGACAAGCTCGCCAGCTAAAGCCAAACTGGCTGGCTTCCTGGCTTGGTTGCGCGGCTTTTTGCGGCTTCGAGTTCATTGTTTCTGGCCTGTCGGGAAGGGTATAGAGCCGAGGGCGTTTGGCGGCAAGAGGATTTTCCGGGAGAGGATTTTCCGGGAGTGGTCAACTCTTTGAACAAGGGTTTGCGGGTTGCCGCGGGTAATCTTGCCTTTGTTGCGGGTCGGTTTTTCCGGTTTCGCGAGGCTGAAGGCAGAATGGAACCACCTCTCCCCCGCAAGCGGCGGAGAGGGGGCGGCGTGAGGGGGGCTGTATGTCTCTTTCCGGCTTCCGTCCGCGAGTTGAGCGTGCATTCGTCTCAGTCACCGGCTAAAATCTCGCCTCAGAAACGTATGCGAAAAGCCATTCATGCCATGTTTGCGGCGGTGTTTGCCACCGTGAGTCTGACCTCCATCACGGCCCAAGCGGCCCCGGCGATCCCTCTGCCGGAGCATCCGCGGCCTGATTTCGAGCGGGCCGACTGGGTTTGCCTGAACG
>CAIPTQ010000112.1 GCA_903868035.1 uncultured Phycisphaerales bacterium | reverse complement strand
GGGCGGGGGCGTCCGGGTACGGGTACGGGCACCAGCACGGGGAGGGGGTAGGGGGTGGGCACGAGCACCGGCGGGATGGGGGGAGTCGGGGGCGTGGTGAGGGTTGCCGGGGGTTGCAGGATGGGGAGTGCGGGTTCGACGATGGGCGCGGGCGCGGGGGGCGTGTCGGTTTGGCCGTAGTCGATGATGCGCTGGTTGCCGGTGTATTGGCTGGAAGGCCCGCCGGCGGCGAAGGCGGCCTTTAACTGCTCGATCTGGGCGAGGTAATCCTGGGAATTGCCGAACAACTGGTCGAACTGGCTTTGGAGTTGGGCCTTGTAGAGCAGCATGCGGTCGAGGTTCTGGCGGGCGGCCTCGCGCTGGGCGGTGTAGATCGAAACCTCCACATAGGCGCCCGGCGTGACGAAAAACTGGGCGTTGTTGGCGTTGTAGATCAGGGAGTAATTGCCGCAGTCGGCGGCGGCCTGGCGGATTTTCTGGCTCAGGTCGGCGAGGGTGTTGCGGAGGGAGGCGTTCTGGGATTCCAGTTTGGCCAACTGGTTGCGGAGGGCATTCTGGGCGGCGGCGAGGCGCTCGCGCTGGTCCCGGGCGATCCAGTTGGAACCCCAGCGCACCAGGCCGGTCTTGGCCATGGTTTCCTCGAGGCGTATTGCGGCGGGTTCATAGGCCTTCAGGAGCGCGCGGTACGGGGCGTAGTTTTTGTCGCCGCCGGCGGTGGTGAAGGTGTTGAGCGCCTCGGCGATGTTGTCCAGCAGGAGGCGGTGGTCGGGCATGATTTGCAGGGCCTTGAGGTAGTGGGCGAAGGATTCGCTGGTTTGTTTTTGCCCGGCGTAAATCACGGCGAGATTGTTCTCGGCCAGCAGGCTGCCGGGATCGGCGGCGGCCAGGCTGGTGAAGTAGGCGCGGGCCTGGGGGAGGTTGTTGGTGCGATAGGCGGCCAGGCCGGCGAGGGTGAGGGCGTCGGGGTTCTGGGGGTCGGCGGCAAGGACGGGCTTGAGGGCGTCGAGGGTCTCCTTCATGCGGCCGGCCTGGTAGAGTTCCAGGGCGGGGCGGGCGGCCTGGGCCCATTGCCGGAGGACCACTTCGATACGGGCCCGGGGCATCCACTTGCCGCGGAACTTGACGGGGTCGTTGCCGGCGAGCGCTTCGTAGACGGCCAGGGTGGCGCGGGCTTCGTCGGCCTGGGTGGCGGCGGGGTATTTTTCGAGGAACTTCTGGTAGAGGTCGATGATGCCGCGGAGGTCGTCGGCGGCCTTGACCTGGGCGGCGAGGCGCGACCATTCGATGGCGAGGGCCTGCTCGGGGGTGATGACGCTGGTGAGGGTGACCTTGGCGATGTTGGCGGGGGGCGTGGTGATGGTTTTGCCGTCGTCGGACTTGATGGTGATCACATCGCCGGAGCGGGTGAGCGTGCCGGTGATTTTGCGGCCGTCGGCGAGTTCGATGATGTCGGCACGGAGGGCGGGGGTGAGGGCCAGGGCCAGGAGCGCGAGGATGGGAAGGGGTGATTTCATGAGGGGACTCCTGCCTAGGATTATAGACCAGACACAGGCAGAAGGGGAAAGGATTGGGGGATATTTGCGGGAGGGGGCGGGTTCATTCATCGAGTTTTTTGACGGTAATGTCATCAAAAAACACATCGCCTGGGGTGAGGTAGATGTAGAGGTCCACGCGGAGCCACTGGATTTTCGGGTCGGTGGGTTTGAGCGTGCCGGGGGTTAAGTCCATTTCTATCAAGTCCCAGGCGTCGTTTTTTTTACGGGGGAGGATTTGGGCGCGGTAGAACTCGCGGCGCATCGAGTCGGGGTTTCTGGGGTCGCTGTACTGGTCGGGCTTTTCGGCAAAACCCTTGAGGAACAGGCGGGCGGTGGGGCCGGTGGAGTGGTAGCGGGCGGTGAAGCGGTATTTTTTGTCCGGTTCGATGGGAATCCAGGTGGATTCGCAGGCCAGGCCGTTGGATTCGGCGACGCCCTTGCTCATGCGCATCATCAGGCAGTAGTCGTTGGGGGCGGCGCCGGGCGCGGCGGGGAGTGGGGGCAGGCTCAAGCCTGGACTACGAACGGGGATGACGGCGGCGCGGTCTTGTGAAAGGTTGGCGGAATCGGTGGCGGTGAGGAGCAGCGGCGGATCGTGCTGGGGGCCCAGGAGGACTTCCCAGTTGGCGGCGGACTTTTTGCCCTCTTTAGCGGCCAGTTCAAAGCCGGGGTCGGGCACGAGATTGGGCCGGGCGGCGAAGCGGGCTTCGGCCTGGGGGTCGGAGTGGTCCACCTCGGTGTCGCGGATATGGGCGAAGGCGGTGCCGGTGAGGTCGGTGAGGGCTTTTTCGACGGTGAGCTTGGGGCTGGTGTTGTCGGGGGGGATGGTGGCGGTGACGGTTTTCGCGGCGGTGCCGGCGGTGTAGAGGGTGAGGGTCAGCTCACGGCCCTTGACGGTGCCGACGATGGTGAACTGGGTGTCGAGCGTGGCGAGGAGTTTTTGCAGTTCGTCGGCATCGGGCGGGGTTTTGGCGAAGGAGATTTGGAGGGCGGAGATGACTTGATCGACCTGGACGTTGTCGAGGCGGTCGTACGTGCCGTTGGCGGCGACGGCGTTGATGTCGGAGGAGAGCTTTTGGGAGACGGCGAAGCGCATGCGGTCGGCGAGGTCTTTTTCTTTTGCGTCTCCGGTGAGGGGGACGAAGGGGAGGACGGCGAGGGTGGGCTTTTTGGGGGCGGTGGCGGTCTTAGAGGTTTGACCGCTGGCGGACGAGATTAACCACAGAGCACACAGAGACAAATACAAAATATTTCTCTGTGTTTTTTGTGTCCTCTTTGGTTTCATTTCGGTCGTCATGGGGCATCCACCGAACAATCACCTACATGATACAGACGCCTACCGGCTAATGTCTTGGGACTGATCCTTCGTGCTCACGTCCTTGAGGGAGAATTCCTCGCGGATTTTCGCGGCGGATTCGCGAATGAATGCGCCGTACGCATTCCAGTCCCCGGCAAACTTCTGGTCCAGCGCGGCGCGGTATTGGCGGATTTCATCAATGAGGGGATCGGGCGCGGCAATGTGTGGGGCGGTTTGAGGCATCTTATTCCTCCCAAAGGGATTCTGGAGTTACTATAGCAGGCGGGGTGAGGCCCAGGCGCATGCATATTTTCGCAAGGTGAAGGCGTTTGTTGGGATTGGCCAGATGGCGCACATTCCAACTCAGGATGTACTCCGCGCGGGCGAGCGTCGCGATGGCCACATGCACGGCATCGCCGCCGAGAGGCTGGGGCATCACTTGTTCATCTATAAAGATACGTGCGAGACCGAGGGCCTCGTCACTGATGGCGAGTACAGGTACATCACGGATGAGTTCGAGGGCATCCGAACGGCTTGGATAGTCTGGGTTGCCCAATTCAATCAGAACTTCATCAGACACCACTAGTTCATGTTTGTGGCGTTCCGATTCCCACCATTCACGGCTCTCCCTTCTCCGGTGGACGCTGGACGCGTCCAAACGCGTGGTGACGCACGCACTCACAAAGCTGGTTTCGAGATAAACCTTCATGCAGTGAGTCTATCATTGATGTGCGTAGCCTGCCAACTATGCCGCCAGTTGGCTCGACGCCGCGACCGATTCCGGTCCCGTTCTCATGTCCGTTCATTATGTGCAATTGCGATCTATCAATCGCCCGCATGATACACACCCAAATCGACCACCGCCCCATCCGGCGTGTAATAATCCACATCAAAAGACCGGGCATCCAGGCTGGTCACCACCACGCAGGTGGCGCGCAGGGCGTGGGCGAAGAGCAGGTCGCCCACGCCGGGGCCGGCGTTTTCGGCATTATCCTGCTGGTGAAAGTGGAAGTGGAACAGGGCCAGGCTCGTGGGCGCCAGGTCGAGGGCTTTATCGGAGGTGATGTATTGGAGGTCGTTGGCGGGGTACATGGGGGGGATGACGGTGAAGATGAGATTTTGGGCGGCATCCAGGGTGAGGATGCCGCCGTGTTCGGTGGCGGTGTCGGCGAGGTCATCCCGGCCCAGGCGCAGGATTTCCGCGCGGGTGGCCGGCGCGGCCAGGCCGTTCAGCAGGAGCCGCAGGTTGAGCAAATCACAGCGGGACAGCAGCCTTTCGCAGGCGGCGAGGGTTTCGGGCACGTCGTCGATGGCGCCGGGGGAGGAAGGCTCCCGGCGGACGTGCGTCAGGCGGCTGAGCCGGGCCTGGAGGTCCGCGAGCAACTGGGCGCGCGTCAGCCGGAGCGCGGCTTCATCCGTTTGCGCCAGCGTCTGTATAAAGCGCGGCGCGGGGATGTAGTCCGATTGACCTGCGAGAAGCAGATGATGGGCGCGGGCCTGGGCCAGGAGCGGGGCCTGGGCGGGCGCTTCGAGGGTTTGGACCCAGGCGTGTTCGTTGGCGCCGATGGGGGGCGTGCCGAAGGCGAGGGTCCAGAATTTGATGTTGGCCAGCCACAGGTCGCCGCGGGGCAGGGGCAAAGTCTGGAAAAAGATCATCAGGGTGCGGTGGTCATAGACGCTTGGGAGCAGATCGAGCGCCGCCACGCGAACGACGGTGCGGGTGTTGTTGAGGACGGTGGATTCAAGAAGTTGCCCCAACGGCCGGGAGGCCAACTTGACGAGCGCGGCGATTTCCGGGCGGTTGTGGAAGGAGCGGTTGTCCTCGAGGGGCAGGGCGCGATCCAGCGAACGGATGAGGGGTTCGATGAGGCGCGAATCGCGCAGCTCGGCCGCCAGGGCGCAGGCGCGATCCAGTGGTGCGCCGGTGAAGTCGGGCAGGCCGGCGGCCACGGTGCGGATCAGCCGTTCCGGATCGGCGGCGGCAAGCTGGTCCAGGGCGTAGACGCGCATCGTGGGGGATTGCACCGGGTCGGCGATGATTTGCGTGAGGGCGGCCAGGCGCGTCTCGGAGCGCGGGCCGGAGATGGCCGCCAGTTGGCGGTCGGCATCCTGGCGGGCGGCCTCGTCCACGGAGTAGTCCGCGAAATAGGCGGCAAGTTGCGGCGGATCGCGCGGCGGGGAACAGGCGAAAACGCACAACGCGAAACACAAAACGCACAGGCGCTTCCGGCGGCTCGGTTTTGCGTTGTTCATACGATGCTCACTGGTGCTGCCGGCGGATGATCATGTCGAAGTTTTTGACCATGCTCTTGTACATGCCCCAGATGATGAGGCAATAGGCGGTGCAGACGGAGAGGGTGACCATGACGACGAGGATGCGGCCGCCGAGCTGGGCGTCGGCGGTGAAGGCGCCGGCGGGGCCGAAGTCCTTGGAGTAGGATTCGGGGTCGATCAGGACGCAGATGGCCGTGAAGGGGGAGAAGAGCGAGCCGGCGGTGCCGACGTAGTCGAGGTTGCGGGCGATGGTGAACCCGCAGACGCCCAGGACGCCGCAGATGCCGGCCAGGACGCCCACCGACGCCATGACGGCAACGAGAGTGCGGGCCCACTTGAGCGAGAGTTGGAGGCCCAGCATGCAGGCCCAGGCCATCATGGCGGTCAGGAGCAGCGGCAGGGTGATGACGGTTTCCCAGCGGACGACCCAGGGGGCGTACAGGGCGCGGGCCCAGAAGGTGTCGATGCCCTCGGCGGGCGCGGGGGCGCTGGAGGCGGCGAAGTGCAGGCCGCGGATGAGGTCGTAGAGGACGACCAGCAGGACGGTGAACGTGGGTACGGCGGCAAAGGGGAGCATGAAGGAGACCAGGCCGCGGAGCTTGCCCCAGATGTAATAGCGGGAGGTGATGGGGGTGACCAGGAGCAGGTCGAGGGTCTGGGATTCGCGCTCCTTGGTGACGGCGGAGGCGGAGGTGTTGGTGGCCACGAGGAGGGCGACGGAGAATTCGACGATGGTGAGGCCCAGGAGCATCTGGCGGGCGAATTCGAGGGGGGATTTGCCGAAGGGGGCGATGCCGTTGTGATAGACGTAGAGCAGGCCGACGGCGGCGGCCAGGCCGACGATGATGGTGAGCCAGCGCATCAGGCCGCGGCCGGAGAAGCCGGCGCGGGTGACGCCTTCGCGCCAGGCGACGGGGTTGGCCCAGACGTTGCGGGCGCGGCGGGTGTGGCCTTCCTTGCCGTGGCGGAGGATGTTCAGGAGGAGGGTCCACAGGCCCAGTTCCGTGCGCTGGGCGATGCGCCGCAGGACGATGGCGGAGGGGAGGACCAGGGCCAGGCTGGCGGTGGTGGTGAGGGCGACGTAGGAATAGGCGGGGTACGCCAGATACCAGCGGACGAAACGGTTGACCCCGGAGAGGGTGGTGAGGTCCGGGGTGGGATAGGAGGTGGGGCTGACGACGGACTGGAGGGCGAGGAAGGGGTGGATGGAGGTAAGCCAGGTGGTGTGGTGGAGGCCGGTGCCCATGCCGGAGGGGTCGCGAATTTCGGAGAGCCAGAACCAGTCGATGAGGAGGAAGGCGACGAGGTAGATGGCGTTGAAGACGTAGAACCAGAAGACGGTGCGGCCGGAGCCCAGGCGGAAGACGGCAATGGCGATGGCCAGCGAGCCGGTGAAGAGGGCAGTGGAAAGGGCGATGGCGAACGAGAGGGCGATGCTGTTGGCGGTGACGCCGCCGTACAGCAGGGTGATGGCAAAGACGGGCACGCCCGAGAGGAGGAGGGCGACGACGTAGTAAAGGCGGGAGAAGAGCGAGCCCAGGACGATCTGGGCGTTGGAGAGGGGGGTGGCCAGGAGGATGTTGTAGGTTTGGGAGTCGCGTTCCTGGGTGATGGCCGAGGCGCAGAAGACGGGTGCGAGGAGGCAGATCATGCCGAGCTGGACGTAGGAAATCCAACTGAAGATGTTGGAGGCGGCCTTGGCGTAGTCGGAGAGGGAGGGACTGTTGGTGGAGCCGGCGACCATGGTGATGAGCAGGACGATGATGAGCAGTGCGAGGTAGCTCCAGCGGGTGAAGGCGTGGCGCAGGCGGCGGCCGCCGGCGGTGACGACGCGCAGGAGGATGGGGTTGAAGGGGGCGAGCTTGAGGATGTTGAAAGGGGAGGCCATATATGTTGTTTGTAGTACAGGCTTTAGCCTGTCGTTGTGCGGGCGCAGACAGGCTAAAGCCTGTACTACAAACCGTTATTGCACGACTCCTTTTGTTAAGCGCATGAAGGCGGTTTCCAAGTTGACTTCTTCCTCATGCAGCAACGTCAGCCGGTAGTTTTCGGCCAGGAGGCGCTGGGCGATGAAGGAGTGGTCGGTGACGTCGGTGTTGAGGGTGACATGGAGGACGCCGTCATCGAGCGCCACGCCGGCGATGCCCGGCGTCTGCCGAAGAAGGTTGGCCGCATCAGCGGTGCGCTCCGCGACGCCGACATGGAGCACCTGCCCGATGGCGGCCTTGCGGAAGGCGGCCTCGACGGTGCCCGCGAAGATCAGTTCGCCGCGTTCGATGATGCCGACCTTGTTGCACAGGTCGGCAAGCTCCGGGAGGATGTGGGAGGAGATGAGGATGGTCTTGCCCATCTTCTTGAGCTCCTTGAGGAGCTCGCGAATCTCGATGCGGGCGCGGGGGTCCAGGCCGGAGGCGGGTTCATCCAGCAGCAGCACGCGCGGGTCGTGGAGAAGCACGCGGGCGAGGCTGAGTCGCTGCTGCATGCCCTTGGAGAGGGCATCAACCATCGCGTCGCGCTTGTAGGCCAGGTCGGTGAGGTTGAGCACGTCATCGACCATCTGTTTGCGCTTGGCACCGTTGATGTCGTAGGCGGCGGCGAAGAATTCGAGGTATTCCTGGACGACCATGTCCTCGTAGGCCCCGAAGGAATCGGGGACGTAGCCGATGAGCGGGCGGATTTTCCGCGATTCATAGCCGACGACATAATTGCAGATGCGGGCCTCGCCCCAGGTGGGCTGCAGGAGGGTGGCGAGGATTTTGATGGTGGTGGACTTGCCCGCGCCGTTGGGGCCGATGAAGCCGAAGCAGTCGCCCTCCTCGATGGAGAGATTGAGATTGTTGAGCGCCAGTAGCACCTTGCCGGAGGCGTTGAAGCGCTTGGTGAGGTTGATGGTTTGAATGGTGACGCTCACGGGGCCTCCGGGTTGATGTCAGGGATGAAGGGAGTGCGGATGGGGGCGACGCCAAGATTGGTCGGTTTGAGGGGGAGCTTGAGCGGCTGTTGGGGCGGGGTGCCGGCCAGGGGGAGCGCCCAGGCGAAGATGACGTTGCCTTTGCCTGCGACCGGGTATCCGTTGACGTTGAGGGTGACGGGGCTGGGGACGTCATCGGCATGGGCGACGATGAGGGCGCCGGCGGCATGCAGGGCCTTGGTGCAGTCGGTCAGGCGGCCCATGCCGCGGGCGAGTTCGCGGCGGTCGGTGGCGTAGAGCGGGTCGAGGTTGCGGGCGTCGGCGAGGAGGTAGAGCAGGTCGTCGCGCCATGGATCCTTGAAGGTGGCGGAGATGGCGTTCAACTGGT
>CAIPTQ010000111.1 GCA_903868035.1 uncultured Phycisphaerales bacterium | reverse complement strand
CTTGGCCCGCCTGGTATGCATTCGGAGCGTGGACAATCGCCTGGGCGATGACGATGGCGCTTTCGGGGCTGAGGATATACGCCTGAGGATCGCGTCCGGCGTCCGAACCGATCATCCATTTGCGATAGAGCAGGGCCGCCTCGGGGCCATCGGCCGACGCCTCGTTCATGAGGCGGCAGTCATAGATAAGCTGTTCGACATAGCAGGTGGGGGCCATGCCACCCAGGAGCTTGATGTTTTGGACCGATTCATTGCTCCAGGTGTCGCACGTCGCCGCCGCGATGTTCCCGAGCGGACTCAGGTGAGCGCAGGCCGAGGTCTTGCCTTCCATCGCCATCGGATAACCCGTGATGGCCTTGAGAATGGGATTCTCGTAGCCGCAATCCTTGCCCGGCCCCACCGCCCCACACTCGTAGCAGACCAGGGTGCGCACGGCTGAGATGGCCCGCACCACTGCGGCGAACACCCGCGGGATCATTCGTTGCTCGGCCAGCACCATGGCGGTATTGGCGAAGCCGCACGCCGTGTCTCCGGCGCAGTGAACTCCGTGTCTGCGGGCGATCTGGTTCAGTTCCGTCCAGAGAAATCGCATGTCGCGCACGCCCAGCACGCAGAGCCCAAAAATCACCCCGCGAATGTCCCCCATCATTAGCGCCTCGTCATGGACCTCTTTGCCTCCCACCGACTCGATGCTGAGCAATTCGGCGCCCGCGGCGGCGCAGCCATCAAAGGTGGTGAGCATGGCTTCGTAGAGCGCCCCGCTCCTCATGCGCGGCGGACGCTCCATCTCGCGCGTGTCGTTGGGGGTGATGCGCAGGACGGTCTTGAGGCCGTGCTTGGCGTGGGCGTCGGCCATGCCATCCAGCAGGATGCGCGTCAATTCGATGCCCCAGGCAGGGTTCTCCGTCATCGGCGGCAGGGTTTCGAACTCCACCACCAGGCCCGGCGCCTCCAACTCGCCCGCTCGTTGCAAGGCGCCCGTGATGATCTGCTGATAGTTCCGCCGCACCTCGGGCATGGTGGATTCATTCACCAGCATCGGCGGCAGGGTGAAATTGAGCTCCGGATAAACCAGACCGCCGCCGATCGAAAGCCCGCGGCGGGTGGTGAGAGGTTTGGGTGAAACTCCGAACCGCAGCGCGGCCGGGTTTTCAATCGCCAGATGATCGAATCCGTTTACATGTGTCATAAATTGATCGAGAACTTCGCTCCCCCGCACAACCGGCCAGGGTGCGCTAAAGTCGGCTTGCATCGTAGCGCATCGCGATCCGTCTGGGAATGGACCCATCACGGATTCGCATGAAGGAATCCCCGGCGACTTTTGCGAGGCGTCGCCCTCACCCACGGCCCTTGCAAGAGAGCCACTGGAGGAGACGACGGGAGGAGTTTTCCCTTCGTGGCGAAAGCATTTCCGAAATTGCTTGCCGCTCCGCTTAACCAAAGCATAATAAATCCCGGTTGCTGAGAGTCCGCAAAGGCACTCCGCAACCCTTCTGGACTCAGCCCCTGTAGCTCAAATGGATAGAGCAGCGGTTTCCTAAACCGTGCATCCCCGTTCAATTCGGGGCAGGGGTACCAGACTGGAATCGGTTCCAGGCTGCCCTCGCGCGAGACGGCCCGTCTTAGGGACGTTCGCCGGTTTGATAGAACCGGGGATGACGGTCGGCGCCGATGGCATCGTCAATGCGAAGCAAGCCGTTGGTCCAGGGTCCCACGGATCCTGGAAACGGCTGCCAGGTGGTTGGGGCATTCGTGCTGTAGAGGACTGAAATGCGCGGCCGGCGATAATCGGCAATGGGCGCACCATCGGCATTGGAGATGAACATGGTGTTGGTCCGATTGTTGGGCGGCCCGGTGGGGCGCAGAGCGCGCAGGCGCAACTGACCCCGCTGGATGGCCAGTCCGCGGTTGCCCGCCGCCGCGATGCCGACCAAGCCGTGATAAAGACTTGTGTTGGTGACCTGCCCGTCAAAATCCTGCCCCCAGCCCGCCAGCGAACCGTCTTGGAGCAAGACCAAGCTGTAGGTATCGCCGGCGGCAAGGGCGG
>CAIPTQ010000110.1 GCA_903868035.1 uncultured Phycisphaerales bacterium | reverse complement strand
TTGGAAAATTATCAGGGGGAAGGTGTGACGGTGGTGGGCGCAGAGGTGTTGGCATTTCCGCCGGACTCGCCGCCGCCGCCGTGATCGTGTGGGTCCAGCAGGGCGATCATCCCCATCAGCGCCACGCCGGCGAGCAGCGCGGCGAAGAGCTTGCCCCGGTCATGCCGATGGAACTGCACTTCGGGCAGCAGGTCCGACAGCGCGATGAAGAGGAACGTTCCGGCGGAGAAGGCCAGCGCGGCCCCGACGAGCTGCGTCTGCAACTGCGCCTCGATCGCCCCGCGCGTGAGCACGAACAGAAACGCCCCCACGGGCACCATGGTCGCAAACCCGAGCTGCACCAGCAGCACCTTGAACCGCGAGACGCCCCGGTGCGAGAGCATCATCGACACGGCGAGCGCGTCCGCCGGCTTGTGTAGGGCGATCGCCAGGAACAGCGCCAAGCCGGGCAGCGCGAACCGCGCCAGCAAGCCGGTGTGCTGGGTGTGCCCGTCCAGTTCGGCGATGACCGCCCCGCCGAGGCCCACGCCGTTCATGAACGTGTGCAGCGTCAGCCCCAGAACGGCCATCCAGCCCGAAAACGCCGGGGCGGCGGTGTAATGATCCGGCTCGGCGCACACGTCGGGGATGCCCGGGGCCGGCGGCGTCACCGGCGCCAGCGGGTTTCCGCCGCCGTGTTCATGCCCGCATGCCGGCCCGTGAATATGGCCGTGGTCGTGCCCGTGGCCATGCTCGTGGGGATTCACCGCGATGAACTCGCCGGACCCGTGCTGATGCTCGGCCATGTGGCCTTCGGCAACCTCGTGGGTGTGCGGGGCGATGAAACGCTCGATGCAGAAGAGCCCCACCACGCCCAGGGACATCCACCAGCCGAAGTTGCCCTTCGAGAACTCGACGGCCTCCGGGATGATGTGAAAGAACGCCGCCCCGAGCATGACCCCGGCCGAGGCGGACAGATAGAATTGCAGCCGGCTGTGGGTGATGCGCCCGAGGAAGGGCAGCAACCCGCCGCCCATGGAAACCGCCAGGATGGCGAGGCTGTATACGGCAATCCAACCAACTGCGGTCATGAAGTTACTCGGCTTTCCCCGACTGCGGGATTTCACAATGAAGGAGCAATCTCTGAAACATTACTTTGTGATGTCGGAGCGACTTCGTCAAGGAGAAATCCAGCCGCCCCCGGCAGCAAAACGGAACCCGTAGCGTAAGCGAGGTGGGGAGATCGTTCCCCACGATCCCGGTGGCCTCGCGCAGGCGATGAAAGGTTTCCCGTATGCGAAAGGCTGTCCCGCGCCTGCGCGAAGAAACCGTCCGCTTGAAGGCACGCAACTCCACCTCGCTAACGCTACGGGTTCTGTTGGACCGCGCGGCGTCCCTGGCGGGAGAACTGGATCGCCGCCCACGGCAACGTTCCATGTGTCAGGCTATAATGCCCCTAGCTAGAAAGAGGAATTTCCATGAGACTCCATTTTATTCCCGCCCTATTGGCCACCGCCCTTCTCACCAGCGCCGCCTGCGCCCAGCAAGCCCCGCGTCCACAGACCGACGCGGAGAAAAAGGCGATTGCTTATTTGCTGACCCAGCAGGACAAGGATGGTGCGTGGCTGCCGCAGGTGGGGCCGGCGGTGACGGCGATGGTGGTCAAGGGGCTGGCGCAGGCGGGGACGGCGGTGGACGATCCGGCCATGAAAAAGGCGCTGGCGTTTATGGAGACCACCAAGCAGAAGGACGGGGGGTATTACAAGGAGTCAAATCCGAATTACAACTCGGCGATTGTGCTGTCCACCTATGCCGCACTGTCGCAACAGATCATGGCCGGCAAACGCTGGGGAGGGCCTGAACCATACGCCCAGGAGATTGCCGGCTTGCAGAAATTCCTTAAGGGGATGCAGTTGGATGAATCGATGGACGATGTGACGGGCAAGCCCCTGGCGCAGGCACCCGGCGGCAAGCCCCTCGCCAAAACCAACTCCTGGTATGGCGGCAGCGGCTACGGCGGGGATGGGCGGCCGGACCTCTCCAACACCGCCTACTTCATCGAGGCGCTGCACGATTCGGGGCTTCCGGGTAACGATCCGGCGATCCAGAAGGCCCTGGTGTTTGTGTCGCGGTCGCAGATGAACGGCGAAACCAACGACCAGCCGTTCGCCAAGGGCGCCACCGACGGCGGCTTCATCTACACGCCCGCCAACGGCGGCGATTCCAAGTTTGGCGACATCGACAACTTGCAGGGCGGCGCCACCCTGCGCTCCTACGGCTCGATGACCTACTCGGGCTTCAAGAGCCTGCTCTATGCCGGCCTGACGGAGGACGACGCCCGCGTGAAGGCGGCGGTGAAGTGGATCGCCGGCAACTGGACGCTGGAATACAACCCCGGCTCGGGGGCCTCGGCGGACGGGCAGTATTATTACCTGCACGCCTTCGCCAAGGCCATGCAGGCCTACAACCATGATGAGATCACCGACGCCAAGGGCGTCAAGCACAACTGGCGCAAGGAGCTCAATGATTTTCTCCAGGCGCAGCAGAAAGCGGACGGGTCGTTTGTGAACGCCAAGAGCGAGCGCTGGCTGGAGGGGAATCCGGTGTTGGCGACGTCGTACGCCGTGCTGGCGCTGCAGGCGGCGCGGAAGTAGGGCCGGCCCGGTTGCGGACGGGTGGCGGCTTGGGGCATACTTTTGTTTTTACCAGGAGCCTCGTGCCCGCGCCGCTATCCATCACGTTTCTGGGATCCGGGACGTCCGTCGGCGTCCCCATGATCGGCTGCCACTGCGCCGTCTGCGCCAGCACCGATCCGCGCGATCGCCGCTCGCGGCCTTCGATCATCGTATCCTACGCCGGCCCCGACGGCACCCCGCACAACATCCTCATCGACACCACGCCGGAGCTGCGCGTGCAGGCCCTGCGCGAGGGCCTCGACCGCGTGTCGGCCGTGGTCTACACGCACGGCCATGCGGACCACATTTTCGGCCTCGACGACCTGCGGCGTTTCAACATGGTGATGCAGCAGCCGCTGCCCTTGTATGCCGCCGCCGATACGATGGCCCTCCTGCGGCGGAGTTTCGCCTACGCCTTTGAGCCGCCCCGGCCCCCCGAACCGGGCCGCGACGCGCTCTTCCGGCCCGAGCTTGTGCCCACGCTCATCGCCGGCCCGTTCGACCTCTGCGGCATGACCTGGCAGCCCATCGCACTGCCCCACGGCCGGAGCACGGTGCTGGGGTTCCGCATTGGGAACTTCGCCTACTGCACCGACTGCCACGACATCCCCGCCGCCGGGCGGGAGCAGCTCCGCGGCCTGGACGCCCTCATCATCGACGGCCTGCGCCCGCGCCCCCATCCGACGCATCTGTCGTTCGAGCAGGCGCTGGCCGTGATCGCCGACCTCCAGCCGCGGAGGGCGTTTTTCACGCACCTGTCGCACGACATCAAGCATGCCGACCTTGAGGCGACGCTGCCGGCGCAGGTGCGGGTGGGGTATGACGGGTTGAAGTTCACCGTGGAATGAAGGGCGGATCAGCGCCGGCGTGCGTATGCCCTACCCTCGCCACCCTCGCTGACGCTACGGGTTCCGGCGTGCGAAAAATCACGTCCCCGACCGGCTTGAAACCTACGCGTTTTCCTGCGATAGTACATGTTTCGCCCGGACCGCTGACGGTTCCGGGATCGCCTTCACTCAGGAGACTCTGCGTGGCACATACCCTGTCGGCTCGAAAACGCGTCCGTCAAACCGCCAAGCGGCGCGAGCGGAACCGCGACCGCAAGCGCGAAATCCGCCTGGAACTCAAGAAACTCACCGCCGCCATCGCCGGCGGCGACAAGGCCGCCGCCGCCGCCGAACTCAAAAAGGCCCAGCAGACCCTCGACCGCATCGCCACCCGCGGCACGATCCACCCGAACACCGCCGCCCGCCGCAAGAGCAAACTCGCCAAAAAGATCAACGCCCTGGCCGCCGCCAAGTAAGTCCCGGCGCGTACTGGGACGCCGATCACCGCCCGGAAGGGCGGTGCCACGGCACCACGTGTGCGCGGCCGCAGGGCATTGCGCGCCGCGCCGCAATGAGACATGCACATGCCTTTTCACCGCATCATTCTGCCCCCTCCCCCGCTTTCGCCCCCCGAGGCGGACACCCAGGGCCTGGCGAGCCGGTCTTTTGTGTCCCGGGCCGGCCATAAATTGGAAGCCGCCCTGGCCGTCTTCGATATCAATCCAGTGGACCGCATCTGCGCCGACCTGGGCGCCAACGTCGGCGGCTTCACCGATTGCCTCCTGCGGCACGGGGCGGCGCGGGTCTATGCCGTGGACACGGCCTATGGCGTGCTCGCCTGGACGCTCCGCAAGCACCCGCGCGTGGTCGTGCGCGACCGCACCAACGCCCTGCACGTCAAACTGCCCGAGCCGGTGTCGCTGCTGGCCATCGACGTCGGCTGGACGCGGCAGGAGAAAATTCTCCCCCCCGCGGCCGCATTGCTGTGCCCGGGCGGCGATATCCTCACGCTCGTCAAGCCGCACTACGAAAGCGAAATCGCCCAAGCCCAGCGCGGCGTGCTGACGGCGGGGCAGAGCGAGGAAGTGCTCTGGGAGACGATGGAGCGCATCGCCGCGATGAAAACCGCCGATGGCGGCGGCTTCCAGATCAAGGGCGTGATGCAAAGCCCGCTGGAAGGGCAGAAGGGGAATGTCGAGTACGTCGTTTGGCTTCGGCCCGCTTCCCCACCAGTTGTGTGACAACGTCAATCAACGTCGCACCGCAACTTCATCCCCCATACACCGCCACCGGCACGGCACCACCTTCATTCCCCACCACCCCGATTCCACCCCCGGCCCAAGCTCAATCACGCGCATCGTATACGGATCCGCCTCAATCCATCGCCCCTCTCCCACATACGCCAGTACATGCGAGCCATCCGCCGTCACCGCCAAATCACCCGGCAGCAAGCTCGCGGCAGGCACATCCTTCAATGCCTTCTGACCGTCAAGCTGAAGGCTCAGCCCCAGGTAGCCATCGCACATGTCGCGTGCCGATTCATCATGCCACCAGAACCACAGCCCATGCCGGGCCAGCGCCGGGTTGAGCGTGCGAACAGCTTCCCGGAAATGCGCGTCCACCAGCGCCGCGCGCAGCAGGCCCGAGCAATCCACCCCGAACCAATTTTCTCCGCCCCAGACATAGCGTGTGCCTGCGTACGAGCGCAGGGAGGAGACGTAGGCCGCCCGCAGTGCCGCCGTATCGGCCGCGCGGCCGGGCAGAAGAAGAAACACGCCCAGTGCCGCGGGGATCGCCACGGGTATCCAGCGCACGCGCCGGTGCCGCCAGAGGATCACCGCCAGGCACAGATACCACCCGGCAAAAGTCAGCAGAATCCCCGCGCGATAGAACCCTGTGCGCACCGGATATAACAGCAGCAGCGCCCACAGAAGCGCCAGCCCCACCAGCAGCCGCACGGTCAGTTTGCGCATTCGATCCATATTTGCTCATCGGATTGCGGGCCCGCAAAACCGCACGTTTTCACTCACGGCTTGGCCGGCGTCTCCGCCGGCGGCAGATAGGACTTGGGCAGCTTGCCCAGGTCGATGGTGATGTGATCGACGACCACGCCCGGATCGACCATGTAGAGATGCAGCGTGTGCTTGCCGGCCGGGAGGTTGTGGGTGGTGGTGCCGAAGGCCGAGGCGCGGAGGACGTTGACGGACCAGGGGGCGCTGAATTCGGGGGTTTCCAGGTCGATGATTTGCGGCGCTTCGGCGTCGATGGCCACGGCATAGCGCAGGCCGCGTTCAGAAGTGATGCGGTGGGTGGGGATGCATTGCACGACGAGCTTGGCGGCGGGGGCGGCGGTGGTGGTGGTGAAGTCGTATTCAAGGGCGGGTGACTGGGCGGCAAAATCGGCGGGGCTGGGGACGGAGGGCGTGGTGGTGGGATAGACGGCCAGGGAATCACCGAGACGGCCCAGACCGGGGATGACCGTCCAGGAGCCGCCGCTGCGGTCGATCTTACGGGTGAAGTGTTCGGCGGCGAGGGAGACGTAGCCGGGATCGCCGCCAGTGAGGACGATGCCGGGGCCGCTGGATTTGGTCAGGACCGGTGCGGGGGTGTTGGGATTGACGGTGGCGAAGACCGGGGCGCGGAAGACATCCTGGTTGCGGGGGGCGGCGGACATCATGTATTTCCATTTGCCGCCGGCCAGGGTGTTGTTGTAGAAGGCCGTTTCGACCTGGATTTGGTCGTAGGCGGCCTTGGATTTGTCGGCGGCGGCCTTGGCGGCGGCGGCGTCACCGGCGGCGACGGCGCGGCGGTTGAGGTCGAGGTTCAGCATTTTCTGATTTTGCAGGCCGGAGCAGCGCACGGGGTAGAGGACGAGTTCGAAGAAGGCGTCGAGCTGGTCCTTGCCGAGTTTGGCGTTGACGGCATCGGCGCGTTTGACAAGGGCGTCATAGGCGGCGAGGCGTTCGGTGATTTCGGCGTCGGAGAATGCGGTGGCCTGGATGGGGCCGCCGGGATCCTGGCTGGTATTGAAGCCCAGGTGCTCGGGCTTGCGCGAATAGTTGAGGTGGTAGTAGGCATCGAGGATGGCGGCGATTTCCGGGGCGTTGGCCGCGCCGAAGGTGCGCGCGGCGAAGTCCTTGAGGAACTGGTTGATGTTCGAGACGTTGTAGCGGCTCATGTCGTAGGCCATGGACATGGCCATGGTGATGCCGATCTCGCCGGGCTTGAGGTCGCCGACGTTGATGATCCAGACGGTGCGGGCGTTGTAGTCGTAAGCCTTGGAGAGTTCCTCCCAGATGAGCGCGGGCGGGGTGCTTTCGAGCCAGAGGTAATCGTGCGGCCGGCCCCAGTAGGAGATGTGGTAGTAGACGCCGGCACCGCCGGAGCGTTTTTGTTCGGCGGGGTTGGAGAGCTGGCGGATATAGCCGTGGTTGTCATCAACCCACACGAGCGTGACATCGTCGGCGGGGATGGCGCCGTTTTGGTAGTAGATCAGGGCTTCCTTGTAGGGAATGACGAGCTGGGGGACTTTGGTGAGATCGGGGTTGACGAATTCCTTGAGCAGGTCGCGCTGGACGCCGTAGATTTCGTTGAGGCGCTGGGCCTTCTGGGCGTTGGTGCCGCCGCCGGCCATGTCGGAATCATGGACGCCGCGGAGGCCCAGGGTGTAAGTGTTTTCGAACTTGCCGTTCTCCTGGAGGCGCACTTTCCAGTAGTCGATGATGCCCTGTTTATTGGTGACCCAGTTAAAGCTGGCGGCACCGGCCTCGCCGATGCGGCCCTGGGCGTCTTTCCATTCGGTGACGTTGCACCGCAGCATCTGTTCACAGTGCGAGGAGCCCATGACGATGGCGTAGTCGTCGGCAACCTGCTTGTTTTCGGGATAGATGTTGAAGCCCTGCGTGACGTTGTGCATGGCGGGCCAGATGTAGTTGGCGTTGAGGCGGAGGAGGAGTTCGAAAATCCGGGCGTAAGTTTTGGGGCCGATGTCCCCCACACCGCCGCCCCCCCCCCGCGGATTTGGGTTCAACGGTTTTGGCGGCCCAGGGCTGGAGGCCCCAGTCCTCGTCGTTCAGAAAAATGCCGCGGTACTTGACGGAAGGCGGGCCATGCACGTGCGTGCCGGCGGCCACATACAGATTGGCGTGCTTGGCGGCGGGCACGTCGGCCCACCAGACCCAGGGGGATACGCCGGCGGCTTCGGAGAGGGCTAACGTCCCGTAGGCCGCGCCGCGGCGGTCGGACCCGATGACCATCAATCCCTGGTCCACGCCGGCAATGGGCGCGTCCACGGTCGTGATCAGGTACGACTCCCACTGCCCTTGGATGGCCGATACGTCGATGTTCTTGGCCTTGACGATCGCGTCGATCCACGGCGAATGGCCCAGCGCGCCGATGAACACGGTCTGTTTGGCCGGTGTGCGAGGCCTGATGTTCGATGCGTGCAACGCCGGCTTCACCCCCGTCACCATCTCCACATCCCCGCTGAACAGCTCCGCGACGATTTGCACCACCTTGAAGTCGCTGGCGTCATACGCGACCTCCGCCGCCACCTTGTCCTTCACCAGCGCAAAAGATCCCGCCGTCGGCGTCTCCGACACCTGCGGCTCGGCCGCCGCGCCCACGGCACACAGCATCCACACCGCCGCCAGCCCGCACAAACGGATCCTCTGCCGCATGTCAAATCCTCCAGGTCACGCGGGCGTCGCACCCGCCATCGTGGGCGAGCCCCGTCGAAAGCGCTCTGTGATCCGGCGCGGCATGACAGCGAAGTAGCAGGCACTTTCCAAGTGCCGTCTGCCAAGGGCTCAACGGCACACGGAGTGTGCCTGCCACTTTTGACAGTTATTGATGCGCCAGTCCTTAGCCGAACGGCGGGCGAGACGCCCGCGCTACGGCTTGAAATCCAATCCCCCCGTCCGGTCATGCCGGCCCGTCGATTCCAGCACGCTCTTCAACGCCGCCAGGCGTTCGGGCGAGCCGGAGAAGATTTCACTGGGCCAGGAATAATGCTTCAGGATGTTGTTGAAAATCATCGCCTCGTCAAAGTTATTGATGTGCATGCCCGCGATGTACTGCAGCCGCAGGTTGCGGTCATAGTTGATCTTGTCTTCGGTGCCCGCCGTCCAATCCAGCATGCGCGGCGCCGTGCCCGCGTACGTCGCCAGCAGGTCCACCGCCTCGCACGTGCCGGGCGTGCCGCTCTTGCCGAAGTTGACGTCCCGCAGCGATTCCCGGATCGCGGCATTCGCCGGATCGTCCAGGTAGGTCTGGATGTCGTCGATGTTCAGCTTGAGCGTGCCGTCGCCGCCGTTCTTGTCCACGGAACCAAAGAGCACGGCGTCGTATCCCCGCCCGTTCTCGTCGTTGCTCCAGATGATCCCGTTGGGGAACACCTTGAAAAACGTGGCGATGATGCTCTTGCTGGTCTCCTCGCTGCTTTCGTAGAAGGGAATCCACAACGCCATGATGCCGCCGGGTTTCAGGTGCTGCTTGCACATCTGGTAATACTCGATGGTGTTGAGCGCCGCGCAGCCCTTGACCCACGGGTCGATCGGGTCGGAGGTGATGACGTCGAACTTCTCCTTGGTCGTGCGCACGTAGTGCCGGCCGTCGTCGATGACAATGTTGGTCTTTTTGTAGCCGGTGGGCCGGCCGGACCAGGCAAACGGGATCACATCATGGTTGACGTCGGCGAACTGCGGCGTCACATACCGGGGCACCATCGGCTCAATGTCCACAATCTTAATGTTGCTGCCGTAGGGCACGAACGACCCCGCCGTCACGCCCGCCCCGCACGCCACCACCAGCACATCCTTGGGCGTCTTGCCGGTCTGGGCGAAGTTGGTCAGGGCCGTGATATGCCCCAGCGTCCGCTGCAAGCGCATGTCCGCCGGATTGCTCGACGCCTGCACCTTGCCCGCGCCATGGAAGTAGCGGTATCCGTAATCGTCATAGGCCACGGCCACCGAGACGTTCATCCCTTCGCCCAGATACACGCAATAATAGTTCGGCCTAGAGTTGTTGTCGTACGCCAGGATGCTGGCGGTCCCGGCGGCCTGCTCCCGTTTGCGCAGTGCGGCGGTCAAATCGTCCTGGTGCTCCCGCACCCACTTTTCGTTGAGTTGCGCGGTTTCCTGGGAGAGGGTTTTCGCCTGCTCAAAGTTGATCTGCCCGTTGACCAGTTTCAACGCGGTCAACCCGCGGGAATTGGCCTCAAATATCGCCAGATACTCGTCCGCGGCGGCCCCGCGCTTGCGCAGGGCCGAGAGCAGCGTTTTCTCCCGGCCTTTGAGCCAGGTATCGACTTTCTCCTGCGACGCGCCCGCCTGCAGGGTGTACTTGAGTTGCCATCCCGCGGCGGCCTTCGGCGCCGCCCCGGGCGCCGGATCGAACTCGACGGCGGCTTCCTTGGGCACCGCCGCCAGCGACTTAAACCCCAGGTCGCTCGCCTCCACCATCGTCTGGTTCTCTTCGGCCGTCAGCGGCACCTCTTTCCGCAATACCCCCGGATAAAGCAACCGCATCTTCGTCGCCGAATTCCGCCCCCATGCCACCGCCCCCCAGTTCGGCTCGTCCACCGTGATGATCAGCCACCCCGCCGCCACGATCGCCACCAGCATCCCGAACATCAGCCCCGCCGGATTCGGCCGCTCCCCGCCCCCGGCATCCACCCGCCCCGCCCCCGCCGCCATCACTTGTGCAAACAGCGGCGCCATGGCGATCAATCCCGAAATCACGCACAGCGCCACCAGCATCCGCTGCGCGTTCTGCGAGCCGAAATACTGCATGATCACCATCGAAAACAGCAGCGAACCCACGATCGCCCCCACCGTGTTGGCGGCATACAGCCCGCCCACCAGTTTGCCCGGGTCCTGCCCGCGCCGCACCAGGGCCGCCAGCCCCAGCGGGAAACTCGCCCCCCACAGCAGCGCCCCGGGGAACACCGCCCAGAAGCATTGCGCCAGATTCACCTGGAACGTACTCCACGCGCTGGTCGAATATTGCAGGTCAATGGGCCAGAACGGCAGCGACATCGAAATCGCATACGCCGCCCACGCCACGGATGCCGCCAGCAGGAACTGGCACCAGCCCAATGCCGCCTTGGGCTCCTTGACCGACCGCGCCACAAACGACCCGATGCTGCTGCCGATGCCCAGCCCCAGCAGG
>CAIPTQ010000109.1 GCA_903868035.1 uncultured Phycisphaerales bacterium | reverse complement strand
GCTGCACGAGGTAGATGATGGTCATAAGGCAGAGTTTGATCAATACCTGACCGCCAATCAACTCACCGCCGAGCCGATCAACACCTACCGGGACAGCACGGACACCTTTCACGAGGTGCCAGCGAGCAAGCAACCGGAATTCGAAGCCGCCATGCGGGAGCAGGGTACGGCCTACGAACAGACCAGGATCCTCCGCGCCGACGATGGGCAGTTGCACGAAGTGGCAGACAGCCGAAGAGGCGACTTTCTGCGAGCCTACCGTACGGCGCCGGAGTTTGCGGCGGATAGGGATGCGGTGAGGCAGAGGCACGGCCTGGAGACGGAAGCGGAGACCACGGCTGGCGAGATGCGAGCGGTCGACGCGATCCGGAAGGCTGCCAATCCGACCTTGGCCCATCCGGAAGTGGCGGCGGCGCTTGAGGATCCTTTCAGGGGATTATGGGACTCCATCCGCTACGGTGGCGCCCAGAACATTCTGGACACACTCGAGACGGTAGGCGTGAAGGGCGCCCAGCAACTGCGCGAAGATAGGGCCGCGGCTGGGTATGATCAGCCAAAGACCCCGGGAACGACGGGAAAGATTTTGCACGGCGGGGGCGAGATGGCGGGCACGATCAGCCGGGCCATGATTCCCTACTACGGTTTGGCCGACATTGGCATGGGGGCAGTCTCAAGCGCCAACGACACCTATAGGGCGCTTATTGCCCAGGGCAAGAGCCCGACAGAAGCGCGGGAGTGGGCGTTTGGCCAGGCGGCGGCTTTTGGCATTCCAATGGTGATTGCCACGCGTCTTGGCGTGAGCCCAAAGGTGGCCAAGGAAGCCGCCCGGCGCGTGCTGCTGGCCATATCCCAGAAGGAGCTGGGGGCCGCCGGCAGGGCCTTTCTGCTGCACCTGGGGCGCGCCGTGGCGCCGTGGGCCGGCGCCGGCGTGGTGCAGGGTGGGGCGACGGGAGAGATCCAGAAGGAATCGGGGGCCAATCCAGAGGCGGACCCGATCATGGACGCGGTAACCCAGGGCTCCATGAACATCCTGGGCGCGGCGGCGCCGGTCTCCGCCAAGTTTGCCACGGCGGCCAGCCGCTGGAACAAGGTGCTCAAGGCAACCCAGGCCGAGCCCAGCCGGGCGCCGCGGCTACCGGGGACAGGGGACAGGGGACAGGGGACAGGGGATAGGCCCAGCATGCCGCCTGCGCGCCCCGTGGAGCCGCCGCCAGCGCCGAGACCGCCCCCAGCCACCCCACCGACGCCAGGAGAGGCTCCGGTTGCCCCGCCAGTGCCCCGACCGCCCCCAGCCGCCCCGCCGGTGCCTGTAGAGCCTCCCATAGCCCCGCCAGTGCCCCGACCGACCGTAGTTGCCCCGCCGGCGCCCGTGGCGCCCGTGGATGCCCAGACGGTTGTGCTCGATCGTCATGGGGTAGACGTGCCGGCAATTCAAGTGCCATTGGCGGAGATCGCGCTCAAGCCGGAATTGATGCAGTTTAAGGATGTCGACAATGCCGTGACGGGCGAGAACGCCAAGGATGCGCTCAAGGGCCAGTGGGACGACACCAAGGGCGGGGTGGTCCTTTTATGGGAGCCCAAGGATCCGGCAGCCTTCGGATTGACGGCGGGACAGAAGTACATCACAGCAAATGGACATCATCGGGTGGCCTTTGCCGGACGTGTGCAAAGGAAAGGGCTGAACGCGCAAGTCTTGCGCGAAGCTGACGGGTTTAGCGCAGGCGACGCGCGGGAGATCGCCGCAGAAGCAAACATCACAGATGGAAAGGGGACGGTTTATGATCACGCGAATTACTGGAGAGAAAAGGCAAAAACACAGGGAGCGGATGCAGCATTGGTTCGAGCAAGCACAACAGGAACGCGCGGCCGGCAAGGGTCTTCCATCGGAGTCCTGGCCGAAGAAAATCTCTTTAGATCCTTCACAAATGAAGACATTACTCCAGACCAGGCCGAAATCATAGCCACGAATGCGCCCAATAATGACGCTTTGCAGCGTGTGGGCGTGAAGGCGGCAATGCAGGGTATGAAACCGGCAGTGCTGGAAAACTTCATGAAGGCGGTCAAGAACCGCATGGCGGGGACCGCCGCGCCGCAGGGGCAGCAGCTTGATTTATTTGGCACAGACGATACAGCCATTAAGGAAATGGAACGCCAGGCGGCCGAAGCCTCACGAATCATGGCGGAGATAACCGAGAAGATCCGCGCGGTACAGAGTGCAGCCAAGCGGCCCGAGATTGCTAAGAAGTTTGGCGTCGACGTCAAGGATCCGGAAGGGATCCAGAAGAAGATCGTCGAACTCAAGGCTGAACTGGAACGCTGGGCCAACTGGCCATTGCATCCCGACCTTGTGGCACAGGTGACCGGAGAGGCCCCCGCGGAGATTCCCGCGGCGCCGCCAGCAGCGATCCCAGCGTCAGCCCGTTAAATTCATCCACGATCCGCAGGTTTTTACGCCCGTCATACACCGAAAACAGCAGCAAAATCGCCACCCACAGCAGCGGAAAGATCGCATAAACCGCCCACGGCAGCGATGGGCGCGCAATTTCGATCACAAAAGGCAGCCCGTTAAACTCCTCGCGCAGCACCACCGCCAGGCATAGCGCACCTGC
>CAIPTQ010000108.1 GCA_903868035.1 uncultured Phycisphaerales bacterium | reverse complement strand
TGATCGATCTGGCCCTTCAGCAAATCGGCGAACTCCGCAAAGCCGCCGCCACCCAACCCACTGGCACCGCCCCTGCGGGGGGCAGCGGGGGGGGGTTATCACCGGAACTCCGCGCCCTGGCCGCCCAAGCCCTCGACCTCTCCACCAACACCTTTGGCGACAAGCAATGGCTCTACGCCCAGGCCCGCCTGCTCGAAGAATCCGCCAAGCCCGCTGACAAGACGGGGGCCGCCGCCATCTACGAGAAAATCGCCCCCGACGACCGCAACTACCTCGACGCCCGCTACCGCCTTGTCGTCCTCGCCACCGACCGCTTCGGCACGCTCGAAGGCAAAGCCCCCGCCCGCGACCAGCAACAAGCCGCCGCCGACCTCTTCGCCGCCTGCTCCAAGTTCATCGATCTCCTCGACCACCCACCCGCCTCCGCCCCGAAGGAAACCCTTCAGGCCGCCCAGGGCTTTCGTTACAATATCCTGCTCATCGAAACCGCCACCGCCCTCTCCCCCGCCGTGAACAACGCCGCCGTCGCCCTCGACTGCCTCACCCGCCTCGATGCCGCCCGCGACAAACTCACTAGCCCCCAGCGCGGCACCCTCCAGCGGAGCCTCATCCAAGCCTATCAACTCGCCGGCCAGCCCGACAAGGCCCGCCAGGCCCTCGACGAATACAGCAAAACCGGCCCCGACGCCCTGGCCGACATCCGCGGCATGGCCCTGTCCACCGTGGACGAAATCGACAAAACCTCCGACCCCGCCGAAGTCCGCCGTCTTGCCGCCAACGTGGTGGCGCTGCTCAACCCGATCATCGCCGCCGACACAGCCGGGGGGGGCGGGGGCAAAAAGGACAACGCCTTCGAATACCGCCTCATCCAGGCCGACATGATGGTCCGCGCCGGCCAGTATCAAGAATCCCAGGCCCTCGCCCTGGCCCTGCAAAAAGAAAAAGAGGACGCCAAGCAGGACGACATTCGCCCCTACCTGACCCAGGCCCGCGCCCTCTTCGCCCAGGCCCAGGCCGGCGCCGACCGCGCCCTCTACGCCAAATCCCAGGACGCCTTCACCCGTATCCTCGCCCGCGTGGCCCCTGGGACTGAGACCTTCTGGGAATCCTGGCTCCGCATCATGCAGTCGATGGAAGCCCAATCCGCCGTCCCCTCACCCGAAATCAAAACCCGCCTGAGCGACCTTAAAACCATCTACGGCGCGAAATTCGGCGGCGAGCGCTTCCGCGAGGACTTCGCCAAACTCGCCGCCAAGTATTTGCAGAACCCGTAGCGCAAAAAAAGGGCGGCATGCTCTGGCACACCGCCCATTCGGGTCTTCAAGCAAAATCCGTGGCCGAAAAAACTCAACCTTTATTCCAGAACTTCGCGCCGTACACCGCCCGGTCGCCGAGTTCCTCTTCGATACGCAGGAGTTGGTTGTACTTGGCGACGCGGTCGGAGCGAGCGGGTGCGCCGGTCTTGATCTGGCCGCAGTTGGTGGCGACGGCGATGTCGGCGATGGTGGCGTCTTCGGTTTCACCGGAGCGGTGCGAGAGGACGGCGGAGTAGCCGTTGCGCATGGCGAGTTGGACGGCTTCGAAGGTTTCGGTGAGGGTGCCGATCTGATTGACCTTCACGAGGATCGAGTTGGCCGTTTTGGTCTTGATGCCCTTGGCGAGGAACTCGGTGTTGGTGACGAAGAGGTCATCGCCGACGAGCTGGATTTTGTCGCCCAGCTTGTCGGTGAGTTTCTTCCAGCCGTCCCAGTCGTTTTCAGCCATGCCGTCTTCGAGGGAGCGGATGGGGTACTTGGCGGCCCAATCGGCCCAGATGGCGGCGAGTTTGTCGGAGGAAACGATTTCCTGGGAACTCTTGAAGAACTTGTAGCCGGTCTTGCCGGCGGCCTTGGCTTCGTTGGCCAGTTCCGAGGTGGCCGGATCGAGGGCGACGAAGATATCCTTGCCGAACTTGTAGCCGGCGGCCTTGACGGCTTCGGCGATCACTTCGAGGGCTTCCTCATTAGACTTGAGGTTGGGGGCGAAACCGCCTTCATCGCCGATGGCCGTGTTGTAGCCCTTCTTCTTGAGCACTTTCTTGAGCGCGTGGTAGACCTCGGCGCCCATGCGCAGGGCGTGGGCGAAGTTGGTGGCACCCCACGGCTGGATCATGAATTCCTGGAAGTCCACCGTGTTGTCGGCATGCTTGCCGCCGTTGAGAATGTTCATCATGGGAACGGGGAGGACTTTGGCGGCGGTGCCACCGAGGTAGCGGTACAGGGGGAGGCCCGAGCCTTCGGCGGCGGCCTTGGCGACAGCGATGGAGACGCCGAGGATGGCGTTGGCGCCCAGCTTGGACTTGGTCTTGGTGCCATCGAGTGCGATCATCAGGGCGTCGATTTCCTCCTGGTCGCGGGCGTCCATACCGATGACCGCGGGGGCGATTTTCTTATTGACGTTATCGACGGCCTTGAGGGTGCCCTTGCCGCCGTAGCGTTTGGGGTCTCCGTCCCGCAACTCGCAGGCCTCATTTTCGCCGGTGGAAGCGCCGGAGGGGACGCCGGCGCGGCCGGTGGCGCCGTTTTCCAGATAGACTTCGACTTCGACGGTGGGGTTGCCGCGGGAATCAAGGATTTCGCGACCCCGGACGGCTTCGATGGCATGACTCATTTTGCAGCTCCAAAGAGAAAAACAGGCGTGGTTCCACGGCCCAAAAACAGGCCGAAAC
>CAIPTQ010000107.1 GCA_903868035.1 uncultured Phycisphaerales bacterium | reverse complement strand
ATTCCGCCGCGCTCCCCGAAGATGCGTTCCCACCCCTCCTCCCACTGGCGGCGATCCACGGGCCGATAGGTGTCACCCTTGCCGTTGCCAGTGCTGTCATTCATGGTTCATGTCGAATGTGGGCCGGGGGACGATGAGCGGCGGGGAAGCCTCCCTGCTCACTCCGTCGCTTTCGGGCAACGCGGCTGGCGCGTCATCCACTCCGATGATGGACTTGGCATCGACCGTCACCATATCCACCCCACGCACCGTCATCGGGAAGAAGCGGGTGTAGGCGATCAGGTCTCCGGCCTTGCAGATGGGGGAGTCGGATTGCTGAACGATGCCGCAGTGCTGTTTCTCATCGAGGGGGGGGAGAAATATCTTCCCCTTCTTCTCAATCGGGGCGTCCGGCTTCACGAGCACCACACCGTTGACGGGCTTGAACATCAGCGCACTCCTTTGCGGGCCTCTTCCTCGATCACATCAGCATGGCCCAATATATCACCCAGCGTGTTAGGTGCAAAGGCCGGCACCGTGGGAATCTCGGAATGGGGATGGCGGGATTGCAGGCCGTAGCCGATCGCGGCGTCGTACCAGTGGTCAATGCTGCATGGCAGCACTTCCTCTGGATGATCGGGATTTGATGGCAGCGCCGGCAGCGTCTCGATGAGTTTCACACAGCTCTTGAAGATGCGCATCCGCGCCGCGGGCTTGCCGTGCTCGCCCATCCGCACCCGCAGGTACTCGTGGGCTGTGGCGGCGCGGCGGGCGAGGGCGCCGGCGCCGTGGTCAGGGCGGCGGAAACCCGCCAGTCCCCCCTGCTGGTAGTAGTCCACCATGCTCTTGCCCGTCTCCGGGGAACGGATGAAAGCGTCCATGCCCGTCGTGATGTAGCCCCACTTCACGCCCTCGCTGGCCAGATCGGCGGAGACGGCGCGGGCCTGCTCGCTGTAGGTGGTTCGGTGAAACGTCCACTCGCGCACGATGTAGGCGTTGCCGTCTTGGTCGGCCGCGAGGCTGTACCAGACCCCCGGATCGTTGAAGCCGGGATCGTTCGCCCCCCAGCGCTCGTGCCAGGCGGGAATCTTGAACGGCTCGACCACATGCACATCGCGCCGGAACTCGTCGAAAGCCTGGCCGCTGAACACGTCCCACGAGCCGTCGCGCACGGCGGCCCGCATCGCCGGCGGAAGGCTGTCCAATTCACCGTGGTAGCTGGCGGCGTTGTGGGGATTGTCCGTGGCTTTCGCCGGCACGTAGGCGAAGCGCGGGGCGATGTCGGCCATCTCCGGCGGGAACTGGTGATTGATCCAGAAGTTTTTGACCCAACTGTGACCAATGCCCCCAGGATTTGTGGCAGCGAGGAACTTGGTTTCCTCGATGCCAGGCCAGCGCAACCTGAATCTCAAGTCATGGAATGTTTGCTCGACATTTTCTGTCAATTCTTCAATCCCAATCGCGGCAAACTCTGCCGACTTGTACTGGGCGGGGTCGTCCAGGTTCCGCAACAGGATTCCCCCGCCACCGTATTCAGGTTTGAGGTAGAACCCCAGTCCGTCCCTCATCGTCTCCCGCACCGACCCCAACCACTCGGGCATCTCGCGCGCGATCTTGGCGACCTGGCGGTCGATCAGGGTTCGGTACGTGCTGCTGAACAGCCCCACCCGCACATCCCGCAGACCCTGGGTCGCCCACTCGCAGAGCAGGCTGACGAGCGCCCATCGGAGGATGTACGACTTGCCGCCGCCGCCGGCTCCGCCGTACAGCACGTACTTCGACCGCGCCAAAGCTTCCAGGAACGCCTGCTGGCGGGGATGGGCGT
>CAIPTQ010000106.1 GCA_903868035.1 uncultured Phycisphaerales bacterium | reverse complement strand
TCGCCGCTGAAACTGCTTCTACTGCACCTCCACCCCCACCATCCGCACCAGCCCCGTCGTCAGCGTCCCCGTCTTGTCAAACACAATCGCCTTCAGTGCCGCCAGCGATTCCAAATACTTGCCCCCCTTGAGCACGATCCCCCGCCGCGCGCACGTCGCGATCGCCGACAAAATCACCACCGGTGTCGAAATAATCAGCGCGCACGGCGACGCCACGATCAGCAGCGTGATCGCCCGGTAAAACGCCCCCGTCTGCGTCACCACGCCCTGCGCGTCATGCGCCGACATCCACGGCACATCAAAAATAAACCGCATCACCAGGCACGCCCCCACGCTCAGCGTCAGCACCACCGCCGTGTACGCCGTCCCCACCTTGTCGAAAAGCCGTTCCACCGGGGCTTTTTCGTCGCTCGCCTGCGACACCAGATGGATGATCTTCGCCAATGTCGTGTCCTGCGTCGGCCGCGTCACCCGCACCACCAGCCGCCCCGCCTTGTTCATCGTCCCCGCATACACCGTCGCCCCGCGCGCCTTCTCCCGCGGCATGAACTCCCCGGTGATCGCGCTCTCGTCCACCGCGCTGTTCCCCTCCAGCACCTCGCCGTCCGCCGCCACGTTCTCGCCGGGCTTCACCAGAATCTTGTCCCCCACCCGCAGCGACTCTAGCGCCACCATTTTCTGCGTGCCGTCCTCCCCCAGCACCACCGCTTCCTTGGGAAACAGCTTCACCAGGCTCTCCAGCGCCGCCTTCGTCCGCTGCATCGCATAATGCTCCAGCGCCCCCGACAGCGTGAAGAGAAACAACAGCAGCGCCCCTTCCTCCTCCGAGCCGACAAAAATCGCCAGCACCGCCCCGACCACCATCAGCAGATTGATGTCCAGTTTCTTCCGGCGCAGCGAATCGAGCGCCGCCTTGCCGCCAAAGTAGAACCCCATCGCAAAGGCAATGCCGACCATCACGTGTATGACAATGCCCGCCGTGCTCGCCAGGCCCGTCTCGCCGGTCGTCCAGGAGACAATTTTCGCCGCCAGCATGATCATGCCGGCAATAATGGCGCAGATCAATTGCCCGTGCCGGTGCCAAAAACTTTCTGGTTCCACATGCGGCAGCGTGGGCGGGGCGGTTGCTGCCAATTCCGGTTTGTGAACAAAATGGACGGCCCCGCGGCGGGATTCTTCATGCGTTTTGGATTCATCAACCAGCATTTTTTATCTCAAATAGGCGAAGATGCAAGAAATTAACCTAAATAATTCGCGTTTTTATCTGATTTTAAGCGTAGCGCATGGGCGCATTTATTACAAGCGCTCACCCGCGCGCCGTCCACATGATACGCAGTCGCAACTATGCTTTTTTCATGCCAAACCCGCGCGCTTTCTCAATGCCCATTCCAGCGTGATGAGTAATGCGAAAATCGCTAAGTACAGTCCGTGTGAGACTTTAGTGCCCATGGCCGCCGGATCCGTGAAGAATCCTAACTGATAAATCGAGATTTCGGTATGTTCAATCTTCGGCAAACGTGAGAATAGCATGTCGGCATATTGCCCATCCACCGAAAATCCACCCCCCGCCCGGGCAATCGCCTCCAACGCCGCCGGGTCCGTATTCAGGTTCCGCCGCTCGGCATTCATCGAGGGATAAACCTTTACCAGCACAGTCTTTAGCGTCACCGTCGGATCGGTGTTCAAGAGCCGTTCAACCTCCGCGCCCGCGAGCGAAATTTCGTCATCTCCAATCGGCAGGCCCGAAAGCGTGGCTTGATAATAGCCCGGCGATTCCATCGGTTCAAAACGCGCCTGAACCATATTTTGCGGCCCGCGCACAGGCCGTGCGACCGCGTTGAAACTCAAGCCCGTATAAGGAGTTAGGTCATCTTTGAGGATGCGGGCCGTGATAATTACGGGCTGGGTTTGCTCATACGTTGGCTGATTGGCGCCAAAGCGCACATACTTGCCGCCCGCCGGTAAGTCCGATCCCACGGCCCAATTAAGCACTTGTCCCCAGAAGCGATCATGCAAATTCAGGCCCCCGACCTGGCGCAAACGCCAAGTTTGGTCGGAGGCTATATAGAGCGAGTGTCCAAGACCGATGGAAATAGTAGACAATAAAGCGTGACGATTTGCGTCCAAAAGGGCGCCAAAAACCTCCCTCCCGCCGCCCTCCGGACGCACTTGTCCCGCCCCCGGCACGCCCTCGGCACCACCAATCCCCCCCCCCGCGCCTCCCCCCGCACCGCCCCTATTCCCCCCCGCTAATTCGCTTATGCTCCAAATTACGGAGGCGGCGGGCTTCGCGTCAGTGAAAGGACTGTGCCAATACCAGAGGGGCATATTTTGCCAGGCGAGTCCATTGCTGCCGGCTTCCGCGCCGAGTTGGGCGAGGACGGACATGCCGGCGGTGGGGGAGGTCTCGGGGCGGAATCCGGCGCGGATGTGGCGGGCCAGTTGATCGGGGGTGTACTGGGGATTGAGGCTGACGGGCAGGAGGTCGGCCAGGATGGAGGCGGCGAATTTTTCGGGCATGGATCTTTGGCCGGCGATGGTGATGAGGGTGGCCCCTTTGTCGCGGACGGCGGAGGCGATGAACTGCTGCATCTGGGGGGTGAGGACATCGGGGCCGACATCGCCGAGGACGATCACATCGAAGCGTTGCCATTCTTCGAGGGAAGCGGGGAGAAGCTGGGCTTCGGTGCGGGGATTGTCGGGGGAGGCGGCGACGGGGGCGAGCGGGGCGACGCCGGCGACGGTGGCGGGCGCGAGGAGGATGGTCTGGAGTTTCATGCCGGGGCGGCGCGCGAGGGTGGCGGCGAGGTAGCGGTATTCCCAGCGCGGGCGATCTTCGATGATGAGGGCGTAGAGCTTGTCTTTCTTCACGGCGACGCGGAAGGAGGCGACGTTGTTCTGGGTGTTGGATTCGCCGGGCATCTGGGAGACGCGCAGCTCGTACTCGAGGACCTTCTCGGATTCGGGGGGCTTGTCGGTGAAGTCGAAGGGGATCATGTCGTGGGGTTTGGAGGCCTTGATCGTGCGCGATTCGAGCAACTGTCCGCCGCGGCGCAGTTCCACCGTGGCCGACTGGCCGTCGAGGCCGTCCAGGCGGACCAGGGCGCGGGGCTGGATGGAGTCGCCGGCGTAAATCCAGTCGGGGAAATCGACGAGTTCCACGGCGGCGTCGGGGGAGAGCTCGTGGGAGCCGATGAGCAGGCCGTAGACGTGGACGTTGCGCGCGGCGAGGTTGCGGGCGGGACTGGTGGGGTCGCTGCCGAGGTTGTTGCGGCCGTCGGTGACGAGGATGATGGAGGCGGCCTCATCGCCGGGGATTTGCTCGGCGACGAACTGGAGGGCGGAGGCGATGTTGGTGGCCTGGCCGGAGGGGACGAGCGCGGCCCGGAGGGTATCGTGGAGGGAGCTTTCATCGACGGTGCCGGCGGACTGGGTTTTGTCGGAGAAGCTGGCGATGCGGAGGGTGTATTGCTTGGCCAGGTCGTGAAGGAGGGCGGTGGCGCGGGCATCGGAGTCGGTGAGGAAACCATCGGCGAGGTTTTGGCGCGACGAGGCGGCGAGGCGGGCGGAGGCCGCGGTCCAGGCGGGAGTGGCGGTTTGCCGGAGGAAGGCGGCATCGGTGGCGGCGATGGCCGGGAGCAGGGCGTCGTTGGCGGTGCGGAGGTAGCGGGCGATGTCATCGGGGCGGAGCGTCGTGAGGGCTTCGCGCAGGTTGGCGGCACTGCGCATGGAGGAGGTGTTTTGCCGGGCCGTGGTAAAGGCGTTGTTCAGATTGTTGACGGTGTTGGCGCCTGCGCCGCGGCTGGCGGAGTCCAGGGTAGAGTGGACGCTGTCCACGAGGTCCACGAAGGATTTTAGTTTGTCGTTCCAGGCGTCCATGCGTTCGGCGAAGGTTTTGACGGCGGCGCGTTCATCGCCACCCCAGCCGCCGGTGGCGGGGGTGAGGGCGTCGAGTTCGTCGGCGAGGACGCGGATTTGGGCGGAGAAGACGTCGGGGCGGAGGGGGCGGGAGACGAGGCCCATGCCGTCGGCCCAGTGGAGGCGTTCGGCGGGGGTGGCCTGGGAGTCGATGGTTTGGAGGGAGGGGCTTTGGTCGACGACGACCCAGAGTGTGCCGGCGGTGGTGCGGGAACTGCGCCAGCGGAGTGCGGGCTGGAGGAAGAGGCCGGCGAGGAGGAGGATGAGGAGGAGGCGGATGGCGGTGAGGCCCAGGACGGTGTAGAAGGGGGCCATGCGGCGCTGCTCGCGGTAGAGGAGGGCGCTGAGGATGAGGGCGAGGGTGATGCCCGGGAAGAGGAGCCAGAGGGAGAAGGCGGGGTTGAGGGTGAGGGTGGCGCCGCTGGAGGCGATGAAATGCCAGGCGAGGAGGGCGGCGACGGCGGCGAAGACGCAGAGGCCGACGGAGAGGAGGGCGAGGGCGAGGAGGCGGCGGGGGAGGTCAGTCATGAGGGGGAATTATCAATGAACAATGAGCAATGAGCAATGAGCGGGTGACGGAGTGACAAGGTGATAGTGCGAGTCAGCGCCAGATGTGCCAGCGCCTTCGCTGGACGTGTCAGCGCCTTCGCTGGACGTGCCAGCGCCTTCGCTGGACATACCAGCGCCTTCGCTGGACATGCCAGCGCCTTCGCCGGGTGAGCCAGCGCCAGCGCTGGACGTACCAGCGCCTTCGCCGGGAGGTCCAGCGCCTTCGCCGGACGTGCCAGCGCCTTCGCCGGA
>CAIPTQ010000105.1 GCA_903868035.1 uncultured Phycisphaerales bacterium | reverse complement strand
TGAATATGTATCCCCCGCAAGCTCCACGACGCCACAAATGCCGAAATGACCAGCGCCCCCACCATCAGCCCGAACACAAAGTACAGCAGATTGATCCCCGAGCTGTACGTCGCCAAATACACAAAAACGGTGAGTGCGATCAACATTACCCCGCCCCGTGTAAGCGAAAATGGCAGGCCCTTGCACGAAGAGCGCGTTTGCCCGTTTGGCACGCGCGTTTGCACGCTCGGGGAGCGCGTTTCCTCTCGCGGCCCGCGCGTTTCCGTGTGCAAAAAACGGCTTTGCGCGGTTGTTTTGGGAGGGCCAGAAGACTTTGTCAGGTCAATATTTGCCATGTCTCCACCCTCATACCGGGCTGGGAATCTTCTGCATGATCTGCTGGAGCGCCAGCCGCGCGGTGTGAATATCGCCGTTGGACAGGTGATTCCGCGTGATGATCCGATGCGCGCAAACCGGTGCCACCATTGACTTTATGTCATCCGGCGTCACAAAATCCCGCCCCTCGATCAACGCCAGCGCCTGCGCCGCCTGCATCAGCGCCAGCGCCCCCCGCGGCGAAATCCCCACATGCAACTGCTCATGCCCGCGCGACCCCTCCACAATGTCCATCAGGTAATCCATAAGTGCCGCATCCACCTTGACTTGCGCTGCCTGCCCCTGCAGCGCCAGCACGTCCTCCGTGGTCATCACCGGCTCCAGATGCTCCAATTTATACCGCCCCGGCTGCTGCCGCAAAATCTCCTTTTCCCGCTCCCGCTCTGGATATCCCAAGGATACCCGCAGTAAAAACCGGTCCAGTTGATTCTCCGGTAGGAGATAAGTTCCCTCGAATTCAAAGGGGTTTTGCGTCGCGATCACCATGAACGGGTGCGGCAGTTTCATGGTGTTGCCGTCTATCGTGACCGATCCGTCGTTCATCGCCTCCAGCAACGACGACTGCGTGCGCGGCGTCGTGCGGTTAACTTCATCCGCCAGCACGACATGCGCGAAAATCGGACCCGGCTTGAACTCGAAATTCTGCTTCTCCTGGTTGTAGATCGACACCCCCAGAATGTCCGACGGCAGCATGTCCGGGGTGAGCTGGATGCGGTTGAAATTGCAACTGATCGACCGCGCTAAACTCCGTGCCAGCACGGTTTTACCGACGCCCGGCACATCCTCGATGAGGATGTGCCCGCGGGCCACCAGGCCGACCAGGATTTGCGTGACCGCCTCCCGGCGGCCAAAAAACACCGATTCCATATTGGCGCGAAGCTGTTCCAGACGCTGCATGAATCCTCCCAGGAATCGTCCCAAAGACAAGCAGTATAGACTGCCGGAGCGTGGAGTTCACGCCCGGCGGCACGGATTTGCACGCTGCCGGGCCGGCTTGCGTGGGTATCAGGCAGGGGTAAAATAACATGATGAAAATCGACATTTTAACCAGCGAACGGGCGGATATATTATCGAAGTCGTTTATTGTGCTTTTTTGCCTGGTTTTTCTGCTCCTGGCCACTTTAACCCCAACCTACCCCGTCGGCGAAAGCGCCAATTACATGCTGGCGACGATTTCCCTGGAAAACAGGTTTTCCCTGTATTTTTCCGATGCCGATGTGGCGCAGGCAAAGAATGAATTTCCGGAACATTATGATTATATCAGGGAATGTTACAGCTCAGAGCGAACGTGGACTGCCCCCTCGGGAAAGAAACACTGCTTTTATTTCAGCGTCTATTCTTTCGTATGCATTCCCGCCAAAAAGCTGTTGGCGCTGCTGGGACTGCGCCAGTCCTATGCTTTCGCGGTCACCAATGTCCTGTTGTATGCATGCGCCCTTGGGGCCGTATATCGCCACTTAAAAGCCGACCGCAAGACCGTACTGCTCACGATTCTGCTATTGGGATGTTCGCCGACCGTGCTGTATTATTTCTGGCCTTCCGCCGAAATCTGCATATTTGCATTATTGGTCATTTCCCTGGTATTTTTTGCCAATCACGACCACAAACTGGCGGCTTTATTTGTCTCCATCGCGGGCATGATGAACGTCACCATCATGGCCTATGGATTCATGATCATCGCGGATTATTTCATGCGCGTATTCTCCCGGGAGCAACGGGCGGAAAAACACGATTTCCTGACCATCGTACGGACAAGTTACAAAGATGTGCTTCTTTTGGCGCTGTGCTTCGTGCCCTGTTTGATACCATTTATCTATAATTACCTGCAATTCGGGGTTTTAACCGTCTCGGAACCGGGTCTCTTCCGAACCACGGGATACGGGGGAAGATATGTGGCCTATCTGACGGATCTGAATTTTGGAATCCTGCCGTATTATCCGCTGTGCCTGGCGCTGTTTTTCGCGGGCATGATCCACGCGGCCTGCCGGAAGAAGTTCGGCCTGCTGCTCCTGCCGGCAGCGTTTCTGCTCACGATACTGGCATTTTGCATCACCCGTCACATCAACTGCGGGATCACCGGCATACACCGCTACAACGCCTGGGTGTTCCCGATGATGGTGTTTTTCCTGACCACCGGCACGCTGGCCGCGATCGCAACCCCATGGGCCAGAAAAGGCCTGTACGCGCTGCTGCTGCTGTCCGCCCTGGCGACGGCCTACATCGCCTACATCGTGCGAACCTCGCCCACCGGAATGATCTACACGGAAATGGGGCCCATCGCCTCGTATGTCCTGGACAAGGCGCCACGGTGGTACGCGCCGTATCCCTATACGTTCATTTCCCGCGTCACACATGTTGACGGTGGATATACATATCATGGTCCAGTCATATATTACAATGAGAAGGGCTATGCGCGGAAAATCCTGGTCACACCGGAAACGGCGGCACAGGTGCTGCAACTGGTGAGCTGCGGAGAAGCGGATTATCAACTTTTGAAGGAACAGTTGGATAAAGCGCGGTCCGGCACCGGATTCCAATATATCAACCTGGACCAAAACATGCGGGTGGCCGCCCGAGGGCGGGCGGGGGCGGAGTGAGTACACGACGCCCATGACCTCAACGTGCCGGCGCGATGATCTTGAAGGCCAGGTCCGGCAGGGTCGTCGTCGGAATCTTCAGCACCAGCGTGCCGTCGGTCACGGTTCCCTTGTCGGTCGCCAGCGTCGCGCCCGCCGCGCAATCCCACCATTCGATCCGGTAGTCGCCCTTGGCCAGACCGTTCACCGTGAGGTTCTTGCCGGAAAAATCCCCGCACATCCAGCCGAAGGTAAGCTGGTCGCTGGTGATGCCCCAGGCGCCGGTCACCGGCGCGGCCGCCGCGCCGCGGGCGCCGCGTGCAGCCGGTGCGCTGGCGCCCGGCAGGATCAATTTCGCCTGCGCCGGTTGTTTCAGCCCGGCGAAGTCAATGTCCGCGATGAATTTGTTGAACGCAGGATATTGCGCCGAGATGCTCGCGTTCCAGCCTTGGTTGAACTGCCACAGCAACGGCGTCACCGCGATGCCCGCCGCCAGGCCCGCCCAGATTTTCCGATGCGACACCATGCCATCCCGGTCCGCGCCGGTCTCGCCCATGATGCAGGGTTTCTCATAGCCGTTCCAAAGCTTCTGCACGGTGTTGATGATGTTGTCCGTGTTGTAGTTGCCGTAGATTTCCGTGTTCGTCAGATCATTGGCCTTGTTGCCCTCATCCCAGAAATCCCCGTGCGAGGCCGTCGTGGGGTGTTGGAACGGATCGGTGGTCTGGAAATACTTGCCGATCTTGGCCGTCCAGGCGTTGGCCGAAGCCTTGTCCGCCACCCAGCCGTTGGTGCCGGAGATTTCGTCCACGGTCTGCCAGCCCAGCAATCCCCGGCTGTAGCCCCAGCGGGCGATGATGTAGCGGTACTGTTTCTCCTGATACGCCCAGGACTTGTCGTCGCTGAAATACTTGTCGCTGCTGACGATGGTTTGATACGGGCTCTGCGTCCACTTGGCCGGCCAGCCGCCCACTTTTTCGCAGCCCCAATCGTGGGGCAGGATGACCAGGATCATCCCGATGTCGCGTGCTTCCCCCCATTCCATCAGCGTATCCAGGCGCGAGCATTTCCGCTGGTCGTATTTGCCCAGCCCCGAGGCCATCGACTCGATCAGCGTATTCCCGCCGCCATTGTCGTACGTGCCGTTCCAGTAGACGTAGGTGTTGAATCCCAGCGCTTTCATCTGATCGAGGGTGTTGGTCGTCACGCTCCAGGCGTGACACGCCCCCACGCCATAAAACGAGGTTCCATCATCGTAGCTCAAATACCGCTTGTTCGGCGCCACCTTCACCCAACCGTGGTTCTTGGAATCCTTGCACGCAAAAGCCCCCGCCGCGCTCTTGGCGGTCCCGGCGGCATCCTTGGCACTGACCACGTAGCTCCAATCCCCGACCTCATTGGCCGCGAACCGAATCTTCCACCCCGTCCCGTCATAGAACCCATTGACCTTCCACACCTTCTTCGAGGGCGCCGTGAATTCCGCCGACAGGTCGATCTGTTCCGGGTCGTACGGATTGGCATACGTCCCCGACAGCGCCGCCGTCAGCTCCAGCTTCTCATACTTGCCCACGGCATCCGCATTCCGGGTCACGCCCGTCACCGCCGCCGACGCCGGCACGGCCATCACCGCCAGCAGCGCGTAGCCCACGCCCAGGTTTTTCCCAATCGAACAATGCCGTTGAGTCGTTCGCATAATAGGTCTCCAAAGGGTAAATGTGCTGCCGGCGGTTCATTCGTACGAGATGCGGGGGAATTTCCCATACCGTGATCAAGGGAGTGTACCACCGATCGGTCCACCGGCAAGCGCCGACTCCCACGGTCCCACGGTGACATCCAGGGCGATCTCAGTTGGCCAAGCACGTGGCGAGCAACGGCCTTGGCGCCATTGAAAATGCGGGTGACAACACGGTCGCTCCCTGACGGTCGCGGCTCCGATTATTCCGTTTAGCTCCCAATCAGTATCCCCGCCGCCAGCACGATGATCCCGCCGATCACTACCTGGATCGCCGCCGACAGCCATGGGGCTTCCATGTACCGGTGCCGAATCCAGGAGATCGCAGCCAACTCTACCAGTACCACGCTCATCGCCACTGTCGTCGCAATATGAAAATTCGGAATCAGATACGGCAGCGTATGCCCAATCCCACCCGCTGTTGTCATCAATCCGCACACCACACCACGTATTAGCGGCCGACCGCGTCCAGTCAGCGAGCCATCGTCCGACAACGCTTCGGCAAATCCCATTGAAATCCCGGCCCCAATCGATGCCGCCAGTCCTATCTTGAACGGCAAATAAGGCTGATACGCCACGCCCAGCTTCTGCGCCTCGAAATACGCCGCGAACGCCGCCGCGAACAGCGGGGCGAGCGTCGAGACGCTGCCGTCCATCAGCCCCGCCAGGCCCGGCTGGATGACCTGCATCACGAAGAGCCGGTGGCGGGCCTTGTCCTCCTGGTCGCGCACCTGCGGGGTCAGGTGCTCCTCGACCAGCGCCTCGGCGGCATTGACGTGGCCGCGCTCGGCCTCCGCCAGGTCGATCAACAGTTGGCGCGTGCCCGCGTCGGTGCATTTGGCGGCGGACTGCTGGTAGAAATTCCGCGTCTCGATCTCCATCGAGGACGCCTCTTTCCGCACATGGTCCAGGCTCAGGTTCTTGATCAGCCACACCGGCCGCCGGCGGACAAATCCCTTCACGTCCGTGCGGCGGATCATGATGATGTGGTCGCCAAAACGGCCGCGGTACATCTCCGTGAGCCGGCGGCGATGCTCGGCCTCCTCGGCGATCATGGACTCAAACACCTTGGCGCTGGCCGGGTAGTGGGCCTGCAGGGCGTCGGCCATGTCGCCATAGGTACGGCCGTCCTCCTCTTCAAGGGTGATGGCCAGGGCGAGGATTTCGCGTTCGGAAAGCTGCTTGAAGGACTTGGGCATAAGACGGCTCCGGAAAGGATGCGACGCGCAGATGGCACGGGGATATTATAGCGGCAGGGCGGGGTGGCGGGAGGTGCCCATTATACGCCGGAAGCCCGATAGCTTGCCTTGTAAAATGAAAGGCTGGGTTTCATTTTGCAAGGCATAAGGAGAGCCGATGAAACGCCGTGGGATGAATATTTGCGGTTGGTTTTTGGGGGAGTACCCGCCGTTTAGGAGGGTTCGAGGAGGCGGCGGAGCATGCGGCCGTATTGGACGACGCGGCGGATGACTTCGGCGGTGGGTTCCTGGACGAGGATGCGTTCGCCGGTGGTGAGGGTGACGAGGGTGTCAGGGGTGGCCTCGATGAACTTGATGAGGTCGGCGTTGACGACGAAGGTCTGGTGGTTGAGTTTGGTCAGGCCGATCATGGGAGGGGTCCGGGAAAGCAGTGGTCAGTGGTCAGTTGTCAGTAGTCAGTGGTCAGTTGTTAGCGGGCAGAATTTATCTGGCGGAGGAGAGGAGTTCCTGGAGGAGTTGGTTGCTGGTGGTGATGACGCGGGAGGCGGCGGAGAAGCCGGTGCTGGCGCTGATGAGCTGGACGAATTCGGAGGAGAGGTCCACATTGGAGAGTTCGAGGGTGCCGGAGATGATGCGGCCGGAGGAGAAATCGCCGGGGGCGGAGATGACGGCGGTGCCGGAGTTGGGGCCTTCCTCGAAGGTGTTGCTGCCCTTGTCGACGAGGCCCTGGTTGTTGCGGAAGGTGGCGAGTGCGACCTGGCCGAGGGTGCGGTTGGCGCCGTTGGAGAAGGAGCCTTTGATGATGCCGGAGGTGTCGATGGCATAATTGTTGAGGATGCCTTTGGCGGAGCCGTCGAGGGGGGAGGCGGCGAAGTTGGAGTTGGTGGCGGTGAAGGCGGACATGCCGGCGAAGTCGAGGTTGAAGTTGAGGTTGGGAGTGGCGCCGGTGCCGGTGCGGTCGATGGTGACGGAGGAGCCGGTGGTGTCAATGAGGCGGCCGTTGGTATCGAAGGTGAGCGTGCCGGTGCCGATGGCGGTATTCGTGAGGGCGTTGGTGGCGGTGCCGTCAGGGGAGGTGGCGTAGTAGCGCCAGGTGGCGCCGGTGGCGGAGCGGTCGATGAGGCTGGCGACGACATCAAGTTTGACGGAGGTGCCCAGGGAGTCATAGATGGTGGTGGAAGTGGTGACGGATGCGCCGTCGGCATGGAGGGTGTCGAGATTATTCCAGGAGAAGGGGGTGGTGGTGCCGGAGGCGTTGGTGATGGCCAGGGAGTTGGAGTCGAGGGTGATGTCATTGGCGGTGCCGGGGTTGCCATCGACGGTGAGGGTGACGGCACCGGGGGTTCCGGAGCCGAGGGTAATGCCGGGGGTGGTGGCGATGGTGCCGTTGGCGCCGGTGGAAGTATTGATGCCCAGGGTGCCGGTCATGAAACTGGCGAGGTCGCCGAGGGTGGTGGTGGGCGTGACGGTGAGATTTTTGGCGGCGGTGGCGCGGGAGCCGACGGAGCCGGTGAGGGTGAGGGTGTCACCGTCGTGGAAGTAGCAACTGCCGGTGGAGTTGGACATAAGGGTCAGGAGGGTGGTGGAAGAGGGCGCGGTGCCGGTGACGCCGCCGGCGCCGTCGCTGGTGTAGAAGGGCTGGTTGGCGGTGAGGTGGGAGACCTGGGTGGGGAGGGCGCCGTTGGCGTTGAAGTTGCCGGACATGGTGACTTTGGTGGTGGGTTCGGCGACGGTGAGATTGCCCAGGGGAATGGTGATGCCCTGGAGCACGCCGGGGATGATGTTGTAGTCGGGATCGACGCCAAAACCCTGGACGAGGAAGCCGTCGGAGTTGACGAGCTGGTTGAGGCTGTTGAGCTTGAAGGTGCCGTCGCGGGTGTAGGATTGGCCGCCGGCATCCTTGAGGATGAAGAAGCCGTTGCCTTCGACGGCGAGGTTGCTGATGACGCCGGTGACTTCGCGGGAGCCGTCGTTGAAATCGCGGGAGACGGCGCCCGGGACGACGCCCAGGCCGACCTGGAGGGGGTTGGTGCCGCCGAGTTCGCCGTTGGGGGCGCTGCCGAGGGAGAAATTCTGGGAGAACTGGGTTTTGAAATCCATGCGGGAGGCCTTGAAGCCGACGGTGTTGACGTTGGCGATGTTGTTGCCGATGACGTCGAGCTTGGACTGGTTGCTGGAAAGCCCCGAGAGCCCGGTGATGAGAGAGGAAGTGATGCCCATGGAGCCTCCGGCGTATCGTGAGCGCGCGGTGCGGGGCCGTGGGGCGGCAGCGCGCGGAATGGTTAAACACGACGTGATCGAGCGGACTCCGCCGCTCAATTGATCACGCCGCGCACGAGATTAAGAGGCCGCACTCCGTGCGGCCGACACGTTTATTTCAAACCCAGGGCCGCGAGTATGGCGGCGAGGTTTGAGGAATTCGGGGTGGTGGTTCCGGTGGTTGTGGCCGGGGTGGTGGCCGCCGCCGTGGTGGCGCCGTTGGCGGCCAGGAGTTGCTGAATCTGCGGGAGGGCCGAGGCGAGGGTGGATAGGCTGGCGGCGCTGGTGCCGGCGACCTGGGTGACGTTTTCCATGGCCAGGTCGTTGCCGGAGTCAAGTTCCAAGCGGACCTTTTTGTTGACGACTTTGACGGAGGTGACGATGCCCTGGAGGGCCTGGCCGCTGTCGTCGATGCCGTTGACGGTTTTGCCGATGAGGTTGCCGGCGGCACCGATGGACTGCTGCACGGTGAGGCTGGCGAGGCTGCTGACCATGGCATTGTTGGATTGGAGGTTGCTGATCTGGGACATCTGGGTGAGCAACTGGTTGGAATCGGTGGGGTTGAGGGGATCCTGCTGCTGGAGTTGCTTGATCATGAGGTTGAGGAAGTCCCCGCCGGTCATGGTGTTGAGCGAGGTGCTGCCGCTGGTGGTGGGCGGGGTGGTGGGGGCGAAACCAGAGATGGCGGCGGCCATAAAGACTCCGTGACTAAGCGGCCGGTGTTACGCGACCAGGTCCAGCGGCGCTTCCTGCGCCTGGGAGAAGAGGCGGGCGAATCCATCGCCGGCGGAACGGGGCCGGCCATCGCGCGGGTCTTGATAGTGCCCGGCGCTGCGGCCGTCATGCGTCGCCGATCCGAACGACGCCTGGGGGTTCTGGCCGGTGGCGCCGGCGTTGGGAGGGGCATCGACGGCAAGCCGATCGACGGCGACACCCTGGCTTTGGAGCGCGGTCTTCAGTTGTTCGAGGTTGCCTTTAAGCAAGTCGCGTACCACACTCGAGGCGCTGTGGAATTCCGCCGTCAGAATGCCGTTGTCGAGCGTGACGGAAACCTTGACGGTGCCCAAATTCGGCGGATCAAGGCGGATTTCGGCTTTGCCGGTGCGGGCGTCGAGTTTTCCCTTGAGGCCCAGAACGACTTGATCGAAGGGGTCGGGTGTTGGTGCGGGGAGCGATTCCTGCGCGGGAGGCGCAAGATCGGCACCGGCGACATTGGGGCTGCCGGGGTTGCCGGGGAGCAGGCTCAGGGGCATGCCGGGAGTGCCGGGGGGCTGGGCCTCCTTCATGGGGAGCTGGGCGGCGGTTTGGCCGGCCAGCGCCGGGGTGAGGGCCGCAAGGTCGGGGGCATTTCCCGCGACGGGGACCGGGAGTGTTTCGGAGGGCGGCGAATCGGATTCCAGCATGGGCGCGTGCGCGGCATGGGCGGTTTTCTCGTGTGCTTTTTTCCCTTCCTGGTCCGCCAGCAGCGGCGGAGTGGGCACTGGGGCGCTGGAATGATCGGCATTCGCCGCAGTTGGATTGTCGGCGGAGGATGGATTGTCTGACGTGGTTTGCGGGGTTTGTTTGCCTTGGATGCTTGGCGCGTTGTCCGCGGCCTTCGCGTCCTCCGGGCGAACGGCGACGACGGTTGATATCAATGCGGACTGGGGGGGGGGTTCGGGAACTTTTGGGCCGTTTTCCGGCGCGGCCGAAGCGTCCGTGGGGCTATTTGACGAGTCGGGAGTTGTGGGCGTTGCGCCTTGCGTTGCGGTGCTAACGGCCTGTGAACCATCCGGAGTTTTGCCGGCGGCATCCGGCGCGTCATTGGTAGAGTTCTTCTGGGGGTCGGAATTGGACGGAACTTCAGACGTGGTATCTGAAGTCGTGGAGGGATTGGGATGGGATTCCACTAACTTGCCATCACCGGAATGCGAAGAGGAGGGTTGTTCCTCCTTTATTTCCGCCGGTTTATCTATTTTCCTTATGGGTGAATTGGCTGTTTGGCGATTCTGCCTCCCCCGGACGGCGGCGAGTGTCGCTCCAAAGCCCGCGGCCGCACCTTCCGGGGCCACCGCTTCCACGGAGGGGCTGGGGGCGCGGCAAGCGGCAGAGCGCGGGGCCTTCGCCGCGCTGGGGGGTGCAACCGCCATGAAGTTCAACAATGCCATGCATGCCTCGCATCACAGACCCGCCTTTCCGGCGGCGGCGGCCGCCACGGGTTGACTGGCCGCCGGGGTCTCCAATGCAGCGCCCGTGCCAGCGGCGTCCTTGACCCCGCGCACGGAGTTCAAAACCCCGTTGATGAGCGTTTTTTCGTCGGGAGTTTTGAACTCCGCCATGACTTTGGCCGCCCGGTCGGGGTCCATGGCCGCGACATAGCGGGCGATCTCACGGGGGGGCATGGCGACAAGCAAGTCCTTTACCTGCTTGGGTTTAAGCGCATCGAAC
>CAIPTQ010000104.1 GCA_903868035.1 uncultured Phycisphaerales bacterium | reverse complement strand
TGAACCATATCAGATATATAAATTCACTTTCAAGTTCATACCTGCGACGACGACGAAGGCCGTCATTCCGACAAAACTGTCGCCTGCTGAGGTTTGGGTTGAGGATGACCTCGTTCAGTGCATCGAGCGACATAAGCCACTTGATGTCGAAACGGAGATTTTGAAGAATTGGGAGAGGGAATACGAAATGCTGACAATTGACGTTCAGAAACTGTGTGGCCTAGTCGCGTAAAATTGCTGGTGATCATTCATGCCCACGCGTATTCCATGGTCGCCCGAGGAGTTGCTGGTGGCGTTTCGGTTGTATTGCCGGACGCCGTTTGGGAAGTTGCACCAGCATAATCCGGAGATTGTGGCGCTGGCGCGGGCGTTGGGGCGGACGGCGTCGGCGGTGGGGATGAAGGCGTGCAATTTTGCGAGTTTGGACCCGGTGCAGCGGGCGCGGAAGATCGCGGCGCTGGGGAATGTGAGCCGGGCGGATCGGGGGTTGTGGGAACGGTTTGAGGGGAATGCGGAGGAGGTGGCGGCAGAGGCGGAGGAGGCGTATGAGCGGGTGATGGGGCGGGGGGCGGGCACGGCTGACGGCGAATCGGGAGATTCGCGTTCCAAGGGGGCGGCCGACGAGGGCGTCGGCGGCACTGGGGACGGAAGAGCCGACGAGGGCGTCGGCACCACTTGGGAGATGCCGGAGGGGCCGACGGAGGTATTGCGGACGGTGCGGGCGCGGCGGGTGCAGGCGTTTTTTCGGGCGGCGGTGCTGGCGAGCTACGAGTATCGGTGTGCGTTGTCGGAGATTGCGGTGGTGGGGCTTTTGAATGCGAGCCATATTGTGCCGTGGGCGGCGAGCGTGGAGCGGCGGGCGGACCCGCGGAATGGGATTGCGCTGAATGCGTTGTATGATCGGGCGTTTGATCGCGGGTTGATGACGTTGGATGAGGGGATGCGGGTGGTGATTTCGGGGCGGCTGCGCGGGGGGGATGTGCCGGCGTTGCAGCGGGCGGCGTTTGGGGAGTTGGAGGGGAAGCGGATGCGGATGCCGGTGCGGTTTGGGCCGGATTTGGGGGCGTTGGCGTGGCATCGGGAGCATGTGTTTAGGTGATGACCCAGGGATCGCAATCCCTGGGCTTGAGGGGTAACGGGAGTTGGGTGTTTAGGTATAGAGGCGAGGCGAGTTTTCAGTGGTGTTGCGCAATACACGCCACCCCGGCGGGCGAGACGCCCGCGTTACCCGCGCCAAGGTGGCAGTTGCGGCCATGCCGCGGCGACGGTGGTGTCGATGGGGCGTTCGGTGACCAGAGTATAGCCGCCTTTGCGGCCGTGTTGTTGGACGAGGCCGAGTTTACGGAGCCAGGCGAGGGCGACGAAGACCTGGTAAGTGGGATAAACGCCGCCGGACGGGGAATCTTTCAGGGGGTTGAGGTCATCGCTGGAGAAGTTATTGCCGCCGGAGGCGATGCGTTTGAGGGTGGCGATGAGGGCGTCGAGGGCGCGTTTGGGGGCGCGGTGGTGGTATTCCTTGCGGTCGGTTTTGGACCAGCCGACTTTGACGAGTTCGTCGCCGCGGCGGAGGAAGAGGGGGTATTTGTCTTCGGGGGGGCGTGATTTGGGGGTGCGGAGGGAGGCGGGCGCGGAGGCGGGGGCGACGCCTGCGTTGCGGCCGACGGGGGCATCGGCACCACTGGGGGCGTCGGCACCGGGGGCGGCGGGGTGGATGGGGCTGCGGGCGATGGCGGACATGGCGGCGACGTTTTCGGCCCAGGCGATGATTTGGCGGGCGGAGTCGTAGTCGCCGGCGGCGAGGGCGGTGCCGGCGGTTTGGCGGAGGCCCTGTTCGCAGGCGTCGAGTATGTTTACGGCGGGGATGGTATTCATACACGTATTGTAAACGCAAATGAATGGGTGTCAAGGGGTGTGGGGGGTAAAATACTTGGCAAGCGGTGGGGCGGCGGCCAAGCGGGAGAATGGCGTGGGGCTGCTGGTGAGACGGCGGCGGCGGGGGAGGGTCCGGGGCGGGTGAAGGGGGAAGACGCACGAAGAATTTTTACCACAGAGCCACAGAGACACGGAGGACGCACAGAGACGGACGGGGGGATTTGAGATTTGAGATTTGAGATTTGAGATTTGAGATTTGAGATTTCAGAGAATGGGGGAGTTCTCCTTATTTCATCCGACCGAACACATGTTATCCGGATATTGGAAGAACGTGCAACGTGCAACGTGATTACCCAGGGAGTGCAGAGATGCGGAAGCGGAGACTCATTCGGCGAATCGCTGGACGATGCCTTCGTAGGCGTCAATGCGGCGGTCGCGAAGGAAGGGCCAATGGCGGCGGGTTTGTTCCTGGAGGGCGGGGTCGATGGTGGCGAGGAGGATTTCTGCCTGGTCGGGGGAGGCTTGGTGGAGGATTTGGCCGAAGGGGTCGGCGATGAAGGAGGTGCCCCAGAATTGGAGGCCGTCATTCATGGGGGGCGTTGGCCGCTTCCTGACGGTCGCGGCTGCGAGGGCGGCGCCGGGGATTTTTTCCAGGCCGATGCGGTTGGCGGCGGCGACGTAGATGCCGTTGGCGATGGCGTGGGCGCGGTGGATGGTGAGCCAGGCGTCGAGCTGGGCGGGGCCGAGGGTGGCGCTTTCGCGGGGGTGCCAGGCGATGGCGGTGGGGTAGAAGAGGACGGAGCAGTCCTGGAGGGCGGTGAGGCGGGCGGCTTCGGGGAACCATTGGTCCCAGCAGATGAGGACGCCGATGCGGCCGAATTTGGTTTGAAAGGTGCGGAAGGGGGAGGCGAAGGTGGCCGACGGCGAGTGCGGATAGGCGGAACCCATCGGCGGGGACGCCGATGCCACTGCGTCGCCGGGGGTGAAGTAGAATTTTTCGTAGTAGAGGGGGTCGTCGGGGATGTGCATTTTGCGGTACGTGCCCAGGAGGGTGCCGTCGGCGTCGAGGACGGCGGCGGTGTTGTGGTAGAGGCCGGGGGCGCGGCGTTCAAAGAGGGAGGCGACAAGGGCGACGCCGAGTTCGCGGGCGAGGGCGGCGAGGGTGGCGGTGGTGGGGCCGGGGATGGGTTCGGCGAGGTCGAAGTGGGCGGGGTTCTCGGATTGGCAGAAATATGGGGTGCGGAAGAGTTCCTGGGTGCAGATGACCTGGGCGCCGCGGGCGGCGGCCTGGCGGATTTGGGCGCTGGTGGTGGCGAGGTTGTGGGCGGGGTCGGGGGTGCAGGCGGATTGGAGGACGGCGATGGTGAAGGGTGGGGCGCTGGCCCGCCGATGCTGCGCCCGCTGGGCCGTGGTCAAAGGTTTGCCGGGCTGGCCCGGGCCGGGCCAAGGCTGGTTATACTCTGCCGTCGCGGCGGCCAATTCCGCGGTGTTCATTTGTTCGTAGCGTTTATGTTTCGCCATAGTCATCCTCCTTGCCGCCGCAGATGACGTTTTTCTGGGTCGGTCAGGTGGCGTAGGGGATTGACCCCTCCCTCGCTTACGCTACGAGTTCCGTGGGCGCTACCAAGGTGGCGGTGGAGACGAAACGATGGGCGATATTGTCCACCATCACTCCAAAACCCTCGAGCGTGCGCACGCCTAACAGGTTCATGTCCGTGGGCTGGGCGAAGACAATTTCATCGGTGGTCTCAAAACCTTCGGCGCGGAGGATGGCGTAGCCCACCTCGCGCTCGATCAATTGCTTGGTCGCGGTTTGAAACGTGCGCTTGCGGCGCGGCTTGATGCCGGCGCGCGCGAGCAATTCCGCGGGCAGCCAGGTGAGTTCTGCGCCGGTATCCACCAGCACCTCGACCGCGGGCGTCAGGGACTCTTCCCGCTGGGGATTGCACGCCACCACGTTAACCTTAAACATGCTCATGAATGCAATTTATCGAAAACAGGATTGGGAAGCAAATTGGCCGGGCGTTGCCACGCGGGGCTAGGGTGCCGGGCGTTGCCACGCCGGGCTAGGGTTCATCACCCACTCCATGCGTTCGAGGGCGGGGTCGCGGTGGCGTTCGAATTGTTCGGTGAACATGGCGGCGTAGGTGCCGCGGCGTTCCATGAGTTCGTCGTGGGAGCCTTCCTCGACGATGCGGCCTTCGACGAGGACGACGATGCGGTCGGCGTGCATGATGGTGGAGAGGCGGTGGGCGATGACGAAGGTGGTGCGGGTGTGCATGAGTTCGCGGAGGGAGTCCTGGATGAGGTGTTCGCTGGCGGTGTCGAGGGAGGAGGTGGCTTCGTCGAGGATGAGGACTTTGGGGTTGTTGAGGATGGCGCGGGCGATGGAGATGCGCTGTTTTTCGCCGCCGGAGAGCTTGTTGCCGCGCTCCCCGACGATGGTTTCGTAGCCTTTTTCGAGCTGCAGGATGAAGTCGTGGGCGTTGGCCTTGCGGGCGGCTTCCTCGATTTCGGCGCGGGTGGCGTGGCGGCGGCCGTAGGCGATGTTTTCGGCGACGGTGCCGTCGAAGAGGTAGACGTCCTGGAGGACCATGGCGAAGAGGGAACGGTAGTAGTCCAGCGGCAGTTCGCGGATATCCACGCCGTCGATGGAGATGGCACCTTGCTGGACATCGAAGAAGCGGGCGACGAGGTTGACGAGGGTGGTTTTGCCGCTGCCGGAGGGGCCGACGATGGCGAGGGTGGTGCCGGCGGGGACGTTGAGGGAGACGTTGTCGATAACGGTTTTTTCGGGTTTGTAGCCGAAGCGGATGTGGGCGAGTTCGAGGTGGCCCTGGGGGCGGGAGAGGGGTTGGGCGCCTGGGGCGTCGGGCATGTCGGAGGGTTGTTCGAGGACGTCCACGACGCGGTCGAGGGCGCCGAGGTTCTGCTGGAGGTTCTGGAAGGAGTCGATCATCTGGGAGATGGGGTTGATGAGTTGGAGGATGAGGGTTTGGTAGGCGATGAGGGTGCCGATCTCGACCTCATGGCGGAGCACCTGGAGGCCGCCGTACCAGACGATGACGATGCCGATGGCGGGTCCGAAGGTATTCCAGCCGGTGTTGAGGAGGCGGCCGAGGACGGCGGTGTACTGCTGTTTGCGGATCATGGTGTCCTGGCCGGCGTTGAATTCCTTCCATTCCCAGCGCTCGCGTCGGAAGGAGCGCACCACGCGGATGCCGCCGTACATGTCGGTGAGCTTGCCGGAGAGGATGGAGCGGTCGTCCTGGATGTTCCGCCACATGGGGCGGAGGCGGCGGAAGATGAGGTAGTGGATGACGATGATGGGCGGAATGAGGATGGCCGCCGCGACGGAGAGCTTCCAGGCGGTGAAAATAATGGCGGCAATGGTGAGGGTGATGCGGAAAGTGGCGTTGAGGGGATTGACGATGGCGTTCTGCACGCCGCCGACGACCTGGTCGGTGTCGCCCATGATGCGCGAGACGATGCCGCCGGTTTTGTAGTCGGCAAGCTGGGAGAGGGGGAGGGTGGTAAGGTGCTTGTGGAGGCGCAGGCGGAGGGAGCCAGCGAGGCGGTAGTTGATGCGCTGCTGGGCGAGGAGGCGCAGCCAGTCCAGGGCGATGGTGATGACGGCGGCGACCATGAGGACAACCACGATGACCAACAGGGAGCCGTACGGTGTGGCGGGGAGGGAATCACGGAGGCGGGCGAGCTGGGGGACATCCCGAAGGGAGAGGCCCTTGGCGACGTAGTCCAGCAGAAGCTTGAGGGCCACGGGCATGATGAAGGAAATGATGGACACGATGAGGGAGAAGCACAGCAGCAGGAACACCGGGCCGTAGTAACCCTGGAGCATGACGCGGTATTCGGCGAGGAGTTTATTCTTGGTGTGCTTGATTTTGTAGTTGCCACCGCCGCCGCCATGCTTGCCGCCGCCGCCCCAGTGGCCGCCCCCGCCGCCCCCCGCATGGTGGCCGCCGGGGCTTACGGGGAGTTCGCGTTTCTGCGCGGGGTCGCCGAGGCGTTCAGGGTCCAGCAACCCGCGGCGCAGCTTAGCGCGGAACTCTGCAAAGCGTTTTTTGCTGGATTTCATCCCCAAGGTTGCTCCAATGGCAGGCCAATCAACCCCTCATTCTAGCCGCCGAATCCTTATGGCGTGTCATTGAATACGACATGGCCGGCGACGATGGTGCGCTTCACCCGGCCCTTCATCTGGCAGCCGCCGAAGGGGGTGTTGCGGCTCTTGGAGCGGAAGCGGGCGGGGTCCACGGTCCAAATCTCGGCGGGATCAAAAATCGTCACATCCGCGGGCGCGCCCTTGGCGAGTGTCCCCTTGCCGGCCAGGCCCATGACGCGGGCCGGGGCGACGGTCATTTTTTCGATAAGCTGGAGCCAGGTGATATGCCCCGGTTCCACCAGCGCCTGGGCATACAGCGGCAGCGCCGTTTCCAGGCCGACGATGCCGAAGGGGGCCTTGTCGAATTCCTGTTCCTTTTCCTCGCGGGTGTGGGGGGCGTGGTCGGTGGCCAGGCAGTCGATGGTGCCGTCGATGACGCCGGCGATGCAGGCCTCGACGTCGGCACGGGTGCGGAGGGGCGGGTTCATCTTGGTGTTGGTGTCGTAGCCGCCGTTGAGCGTGCCGCAGAGTTCATCGGTGAGGAGGAGGTGGTGCGGCGAGACTTCGGCGGTGACGCATTGGCCGTTTTTGCGGGCCTGGCGGACCAGGTCCACCGCGCCGGCGGTGGAGATATGCTGGACGTGGTAGCGGGCGCCGATGCGCTGGTTGAGCAGGAGGTCGCGGGCGATCATGAGTTCCTCGGAGACCGCGGGGATGCCGCCGAGTCCCAGTTTGACGGCGGTGGGGCCGGCGTTCATCGGGCCGGAGGCAAGGGAGGGTTCCTCGCAGTGCTGGGTGATGATGCTGCCGCCCCCCCCCAGCATCTTGACGTATTGCAGGGCCTTGAGCATGACGGCGGCGGAGGCCACGCCCTGGCCGTCGTCGGAGAAGCCGACGGCGCCGGCGGCATGCATCATCGCCATCTCGGCGAGTTCGACGCCCTTGCGTTCCTTGGTGATGGCGCCGATGGGCAGCACGTGGCAGAGATGGGCCTTGCGGGCCTCGGTGTACACGAATTCGATCTGGGTGTCGTTATCCAATGCCGGCTGGGTGTTGGGCATGCAGCAGACGGTGGTGAAGCCGCCGGCGACGGCGGCGCCGCCGCCGGTGGCGATGGTCTCCTTGGCCTCCTGCCCGGGCTGGCGGAAATGGACGTGGATGTCGATGAGGCCGGGTGTGATGAAACAGCCGCGGCAGTCGATCACCTGGGCATCGGGGGGGTGGGCTTTCAGACCCCCGCCGGCGCCGAGGCCGGCGATGATGCCTTCGATGATGAGGAGATCCGCGGGTTGGTCGAGCCCGCTGGCGGGATCAAGCACGCGGCCGTTGATAAGAAGAATGGAGTTCATGAACGGGGAGTATACGCGAGGGGGGGCGCGGGGTCACGTCTGCTCGGGGGGAAGAAAGGCGAGAATTTCATCCATGAGCTTGGGCAAATTGAGGGTCGCCGTTTCCCAAACGGTTTTCGCACTAATTCGCATATATCCGTGGACCAGCCAGTTGCGCATGCCGATAATCTCCCGCCAGAGCACCTGCGGCAATTTGTCCCGGGTTTCATCAGAGATGTGACTTGCCGCCTCCCCCAATAATCAGGATGCAATATTGGATGGCATAGCGCAGGGCGGGTTCGGTATCCAATTCGTCCTCGGAGCGATTCTCAACCAGCGCGTGGCCATCCTCGGCATAACTGAGCATGTCCCGCAGATAGTCGAAGTCAGTTTTGGCACTCATAGATAGGCTCGGCTTGATTGACAACTTTCAGGCGAAAACGTTCATGTAGGTCTTCAGGGGTCCGCAGATCCACCGGCCGACCGATCATGTCCTGGAGTTCAAATTGCATGCGCAGAAATTCGAAAAGACCTATCCTTGCGGAAGGATCGAGTTCCACGAGGAAATCCACATCGGATTTTTCCGTGAAGTCGTCCCGCAGGACCGAGCCGAAGAGGCTGAGCTTCTGGATCGGATTGCGCCGGCAGAAGGCCAGAATCTCGTCGAGGGGGAGATGGATGTTGCGCTGGGCGGTGGTCATGGCAGTCTATTATATATCGGCTTTCACTGGGCGTGAAATCTCTTGTGGGAGCGCAAAGTTCGTAACGCTCCCCATCACCTTCCGCCGCCGCGCTCCAGCCCCTCCGCCACGGCGATCAGGCGCATGGTGACCGGCTCGCACGCCGGGTCCACGCGCAGGGCGGCCCGCAGCCAGCGCAGTTCCTCCCAAGGCCCCGCGCCCGCCGGCAGCCGATGGCGGCTTTGCCACCGCAGCGCCAGCGCCTCCCAGGCGATCACCAGCGATTCCCGCGCCACCGCGCCCCAACCGGCCAACTGGCCGTCATACTCCCCCGCCGCAGGCAGCGGCACAACCAGCGCCGAATCGGTCGCCGCACCCACCGCCGCCGCCGCGTCCGGCGTCCACACCACCGGCACCCCCGCCGCAAACGTCGCATCCCCCGCCGCCGCCAGACGCGCCTGATCCCCATGCTCCAACACCAGCAGTGCCTCCAGACAACACCCGGTCCGGCGGGCGGCCGCATTCACCGCCCGCGCCAACCGCAGCGCACGCCCAGGGGCGCGCTCCGCCCCGGTCACCACCAGCGTGCCTTCCTGGGCCTGATAGAAGCGTTTGACTGCCCCGCGCGTCTCCGCGGCATCGCCCGCCACAATCACAATCCGCCCCTCCGCCGCCCGATACCGCATCAACCGCCGCGCCTCCAGCAGCGGCAAATACAGCCGCGCCAGCGACCGCATATCGCCCCCCCGGCACGCCAGGTCCGAGGCGGCCTCCAGCGCCCCGCATGCCGCCACATACCGCCCCGCCGCCAAATGCCGCTGCCCCTCCTCCCACAACCGATACATATAACCGTGCCTGGTGCTCATCGCCCCATCGTCCGCCCGCGCCCGCGGCGCGTCAAATGTCAAAACACCACCCCCACCTGCCGGCGCAGCACATCCAGGCAGCGCTGGTTGCCCAGCGAATCGGCCTCCGTCACGCGCTGCGGCGCGCCCTCCAGCGCCGTCGCCGCGAAATCGTCGGCCTCCAGCGCATACAGATGCTTGTTCGCGCTCACCTGTGTCGTGTGATGCCCCCCCGCCGCATCCACCAGCGTGTACGCCGCATCCGTCGCCGGCGGCTTCCAGGGCATGGGCACCTGGATATAACCCGTGGTTCCCAAGAGATACGCCGCGTTATCCGCCCGCACCGTCAAACCGCACGCAAATGATGACACCACCCCGCCCGGAAAATCCAGCGCCCCGGCCACATACTCATCCACCCCCGACGCGTGCAGTTGCCCGCACGCCAGCAGCGTCCGCGGCTCGGCCCGGGCGAACAGCCGCGCGTACGACAAACAGTAACACCCCACATCCATCAGCGACCCCCCCGCCAGCGCCGCGTCAAAACGCACGTTCCCCTCGATCTTCTCGGCGGCAAACAAAAACGACGTGCGGATCACCTTGAGCGTCCCGATCCGCCCCTCCGCCACCGCCTGCTGCACCGCGTGCGTCAGCGGATGCGACCGGTACATGAACGCCTCCGCCAGCACCCGCCCCGCGCCGCGCGCCGTGTCAAACATCTCCTGGGCCTGCGCCAGGTTGCTCGCCAGCGGCTTCTCGCACAGCACGTGCTTCCCGGCGCGCAACGCCTTGAGCGTCCACTCGTGATGCAGCGCATTGGGCAATGACACATACACCGCCTCCACCGCCGGGTCGGCGATCAGGGCGTCATACGAATCATGCACCACCGGGATGTTGTGCCGCCCCGCGAATTCCCGCCCCGTCTCCGCCCGCCGCGACCCCACCGCCGCCAGCCGGCACCGCTCCGCGGCATTCAGCCCCGCCGCAAACTGCGTGGCGATCCGCCCCGTGCCCAATATCCCCCACGCCAAATAACCCTTGCTCATGACGCGCTCCTTTCTTGGCCGCCACCATCATACCTCACCCGCGTCGCCCATCCCTAGCCGCCAATTTCAAACCTTCATTTGCGGTGAATTGACGCCGCCTCGTCGCCCTCGTCGCGGCGTCGTGGTTCAACCCCTTGCGTTTCCCCGCCGTCCCGGTAACCTGTCGGCATGCAAACGCTGCTTGATGGCAGGCAAATCACCCAACTCCTGGGCGCGATGGCTGATGACATCGCCGCCGATGACACATTCCAACTCCAATCCCCCAACCCCGCCCATCCCGTCGCCCTCGTCGGCATCCGCTCCCGCGGCGAACTCCTCGCCTACCGCCTCGCCGAACTCCTCGCCGCCCGCAGCGGCCGGCCCCGCGCCCGCATCGACGCCGGGGCGCTGGACATCACCTTCTACCGCGACGACCTGGCCCTCGGCGGCGGCCACGCCATCACCATCCCCCAGGGCACCGACATGAACTTCCGCCTCGACGACCGCCCCGTCATCCTCGTCGATGACGTGCTGGAGACCGGCCGCTCCGCCCGCGCCGCCCTCGACGGCCTGGTCGCCTTCGGCCGCCCCAGCATCATCCGCCTGGCCGTCCTCATCGACCGCGGCCGCCGCGAATTTCCCATCGCCGCCGATTTCGTCGGCCTGCACGTCACCGAAACCGCCCGCGGCCAGAAAATCCGCGTCCGCCTCCAGCCCACCGATGCGGAGGATGCCGTGTATCTGGAGTGAGTCCGTGATCCATTTTCCGTGGCCAGTCGTTAGTTGCCGGGGTGCGCATGCTTGAAATCGAAAATCAAAAATCAAAAATCGAAAATCCGGAAAGCACCTGGACGCGCCCCCACCTCCTGGGCCTCGAGGAGCTCTCCGCCGAGGAAATCCTCGCCGTCCTCGACACCGCCTCCGCCCTCACCGAAGTCTCCACCCGCTCGGTCAAAAAAGTCCCCGCCCTCCGCGGCAAGGTCTGCGTCAACCTCTTCTTCGAGGATTCCACCCGCACCAAAACCTCCTTCTCCCTGGCCGCCCAGCGCCTCTCCGCCGACGTCCTGGACTTCTCGGTCTCCACCAGCTCGGTCTCCAAGGGCGAAACCCTCCGCGACACCGCCCGCAACATCGAAGCCATGGGCGTCGACGTCATCGTCATCCGCCACCGCTTCTCCGGCGCCCCCCACCTCCTGGCGCGCTCCGTCAACTGCTCGGTCATCAACGCCGGCGACGGCAGCCACGAACACCCCACCCAGGGCCTCCTCGACCTGTTCACCATCCGCGAACACTTCCTCAAGCTCGGCAAACTCCCTCCGCAAAACTCATCACTCATTACTCATCCCTCATCACTCTTCAAGGGCCTCCACGTCGCCATCGTCGGCGACATCGCCAACTCCCGCGTCGCCCGCTCCGACATCCACGGCCTGTGCAAGCTGGGCGCCAAAATCACCCTCGTCGGCCCCAGCACCCTCGTCCCCGGCGACATCCGCCGCCTCTCCCCCGACTACGACGTCCACATCTCCCACGACCTCGACTCCGTCCTCCCCACCATCGACGTGGTCAACATGCTCCGCGTCCAGTTCGAACGCCTCACCTCCGCCGCCTTCCCCAGCATCCGCGAATACTCCCGCTTCTTCGGCCTCACCCGCGAACGCCTCGCCAAAGGGGGGGGGGCCCGCCCCGACCTCCTCATCCTCCACCCCGGCCCCTTGAACCGCGGCCTCGAAATCACCACCGACGTCGCCGACGGCGACCACTCGGGCATCCTCCGCCAGGTCTCCAACGGCCTGGCCGTCCGCATGGCCGTCCTCTATCTCTGCGTGGGGGCCAACAGCGTCGCCCGGGCCGCCGGGCGGTGACCACCGCGTTGGGTCAAACCCTTCAATCCGCCGTAATTTTGTAGCACAGCAGCGCATTGCCGTGCCGGATGAACAGCCGCCCGTTGGACACCACCGGGTGCGCCCAATGGTCCCCGTCCCCCTGCGTCACCTTGAACGTGCTGACCACCTGGCACTTCTCCGGCGACGGCCGGACCAGCCCCACGACGCCGTCCTCGCTGTAGCAATACAGCATCCCGTCGGCATAGATCACCGACCCGCCCTTGCCCACGCCGGCGTCCTGCCACATCAGCTTGCCGGTCTTGAACTCCACGCACGACCACTTGCCGGGAATCGACTGATGGCTCGACGCATACACGTACCCGTCCACCAGCACGGCCTGCCCGTGCACCGGATCCTGCTTGAGCTGCGCCCACGCCTGCTTGACCCCCAGGCCGTCGGCGGCCAGTTCCAGCCCCACCGCCCCCTTGGCATAGCCGCTGGACACATACAGCATCCCGTCGCTGAAGATCGGCGTGTTCGAGGGGTTCGACCGCTGGATCGGATTCGCGTACTGCCAGAGAACCTTCCCGTCCTCCGGCGCCACCGCGGCCACGGACTTTTCGGTCACGGTGACGATCATGCGCTTGCCCGCGTGCTCCACGATCAGCGGCGAACAGAAACCCTCTCCCAGATCGAGCGGCGCGCTGGACCAGAGCGCTGTGCCGGTCTTGCGCTCAAAGGCCAGCATCGCCGCCTTCTTGCCGTTGGGCGTGACGAATACCTTGTCGCCATCGATCAGCACGCTCTCGGAAAACCCCCACATGACCTCCGTGGCGTCGGCCAGTCCAAAAACATTCGCCGACCACGCCGGCTTGCCCTTGGCCGCGTCAAAGCACGACAGTGTTCCCAGCCCGCTCATGACGTACACCAGCCCGTCGCGCACGGTCGGTATGGTTCTGGCGCCGGGATGGGCCTTGCCGTATTCCGGGCCGTACTTCGCCTCCCACGTAAGCTTGCCGTCGAGGCTGTACGCCCGGAGAACACCATCCGTGCCCACCAGCCCCGTCACGTAAACCAGCCCGGAGACCGCAACGTGGCTGAACCCGATGCCGATGCCCTCGACACTCCACAGCCGCTTCGGCCCGCCTTCGGGCCACTGCGCCAGCAATCCCTTTTCCCCGGACTTGCCATCCCGATTGGGACCGCGGAACTGCGGCCAATCCGCCGCCGAAGCGGTCGCCGGAACCTGCGCCAGCGCCGCGGTCGAAAGGACGCCAAGGGCCAGGCACAGGGTAATTCCGGCTTTCACTCGCGCAGTCTTCATATATGGATCTCCGTGGTTTGGGGCTCCGCAACTGTATCCGCGTCAGGATCCGGCTTTCAAGTTCCCTTCCCACCCCCAATTATCATTCCGCAGCAGCTTCGCGTTCTCGCGCATCACCGAGACATTCCGGCATGCCGCCAGCGCCGTCTGCTCGTCGATCCTCCCCTGCGACCACAGCCGGGCGATGTCCTGATCCATCGTCCGCATGCCCACGTTCCGGCCCGTCTCCATGCAGGTGTACATCAGGGCGCTCTTGCCCAGCACGATCAAATTCGCCACCGCCGGCGTGTTGATCAGCACCTCCGCCGCCGCCACGCGCCCCCGCTTGCCGTCCTCTGTGATCGCCGGAATCAACTGCTGGTTGACCACCGCGCGCAGCACCAGCGCCAACTGTCGCCGGATGCCGTCCTGCTCGTCCGCCGAAAACACCCCCACCAGCCGCTCGATCGTCCGCACGCAGTCCCCGGCGTGTACGGTCGTGTACACCAGATGCCCCGTCTCGGCCGCCGTGATCGCCATGCGGATCGTCTTCAAATCCCGCACTTCCCCCACCAGAATCACGTCCGGATCCTCCCGCAGCGAGGCCACCAGCGCCTCGTTGAAATCCGGCACATCCGTGTACAGCTCCCGCTGGTTCACCTCCGCCAGGCGCGGATCATGGATGTATTCAATCGGATCCTCGATGGTCACCATGTGGCAGCGCCGTTCCCGGTTGATCTTGTCCAGCAGGGTCGCCAGTGTCGTGGTCTTGCCGCAGCCCGTGGGGCCCGAGAACACGACCAGCCCGTCGGGCAGGTCGGCCAGGCGGTAGAGTTCGTCGGGCAGGCCCAGTTCCGCCAGCGTGCGGAAGCGGTCCTCCAGCCGGCGTAGAATCACCACCCGCTTGCCCTGGCTCCGGAAAATGTTGAACCGATACCGCGCCCCGCCCGGCGAGGAACACGCCCCGTCCGCCGCGCCCCGCTCCGTCAGCGCCACGCGCTGCCCGGAATTCATCAGTACCTCCGACAGGGCATACGTCTCGTGGCTCTTCAGCGCCTCGTGCCCCGGCACCGGCGCCAGCTCCCCGTCAATCCGCACCAGCGGCACATGCCCCGGCGCCAAATGCAGGTCGCTCGCATGCGTCGCTTCGCAGTGCCGCAATAGCGCCTCCAATGCCCGCGCGGGCGACTTGACGGCAACCGGCGGCGGCGTGATGAATTCGGGTTCGGATGACGCGCTCATGGTGATTTCCTTTGCTCCGGAACGCCAGTGCCGCAGTATACGCCCCCGCCGGCATGGCGGACATGAGTCTAACGCGCATCAAACACGGAAGTTGCGCGGACCTGAATGGTGGACCCGCGCCGGCTATTTCCTGGAGCGCTGGCCGCGATGTTTGCGCGTCGCCGCATGCAACGCGGGAACATCCGCCGGAGGCATCGCGGCCTGATCCCGGGCCTGCTCATAGAACTCGTGGAGCTTGGCCTGCAGCAGTAGCTTGTCGGGCAGCCGGGTCTCGTACTCGGCCACGACCGCCGGCGACATGGCGCGGCTCAGGGCGTATTCGACGACTTCCTGATTCTTGGTGGCGCACAGCAGCACCCCGATGGAGGGCTTTTCGTGCGGCTTTTTGACGTCGCGGTCGAGGGCCTCAAGATAGAACTCCAGCTTGCCCATGTGTTCGGGCTGGAATTCCTCGATCTTCAGTTCGATGGCCACCAAACAGGACAGGCCGCGGTGGAAGAACAGCAGGTCGAGTTCAAAGTCCTTGGTGCCGACCTGTACCGGGTAATGGCTGCCGACGAAGCAGAAGTCGCGGCCCAGTTCGATGAGAAAATCCTTGAGCCGTGCGACCAGCCCCCGATGGAGATCGGCCTCGGCATGGTCCTTGGACAGGTTGAGGAATTCGACGAGATAGGTGTCCTTGAAAACGGCCGCGGCATCGGGGTGCAAAACTCGCAACGGTGTTGAGAGTTTTGCGGGGGATAGGACGACGCGCTCGAAGAGAGCACCGTTGAGCTGCCGCTGGAGGTCGCGGAAGGTCCAGCGTTCGCAGCTGGCCATACGCAGATAGAATTCACGTTCTTCGTCCCGCTTGGAGCGGCTCATGATCGCCAGGTTGTGACTCCAGGGCAAAACTCGCAACAGTGTTGCGAGTTTTGGCTGGCCCTGATAAGTGTCATAAAATTGCGTCATTCGCCAGAGATTGCTGGCGGAAAATCCCCGGGCATTCGGCTGCCGCCGCTGGATGTATCGGGCCAACTCCTGGACCGTTCCCTGCCCCCACCCTTCCCCGGCGATTTTCCGGCTGATGTACTCGCCAATCGTCCAGTACAGGTCGATCAGCGTCGTATTAACGGCGGCGACGGCACGCACGCGGGCGGCGTCAATCAGCGTGAGCACCTGCTCGAAATCGGCCTGCACAGGCGTTTTCGGCACGGTGCGTTTGACAATGCTGTCCTCGGGGGCTTTTTTATTCATCCTATCATCCTTCTACGTAATGAGATGTTCTGGTCGCAGGTTTGGATTGATTCGAAACGATGTCATTTACCGTCGGCGGAATGGCCACCAGTTCTTTTTCGGAGTTTTCCACTCCGCGTAACGGCGCTCGATCACTTGACGCATCTTCTGGTAATTATCCTCCGTGTAATCCACATGAAACTCGGTGGGAAGATCTCGCTGAAGCGTCGCAATGTAGTCCCGTATGTACTGGCCCTTATCGAAGTCGAAATATGACATGGCGAAGGCCTTTCCCTCTTCTGACAACATGTCATCCACAAGGCAGCAATCCCACGATTCATACACTTCATGAATCGTGGCCTCCCCCTTTAGGAATTTCTGAATCATCCCGCCCGATTCCGAAACAAAGAACTCGCTCATTAGGTTGTGTTCAATCAGCCACCGAAGAAAGACCACGGTGTGATTGGCGGCGTGATCTTCAGTCAAGCCCTGTTGTTCGACGCTCTCGATATGGTATTTGGATTTGTCGTAAGCGTAAGCCATTCTGCAATCTCCTCGGCGTGTCAGACCCGATTGAAAGCTGCGTGCGATTATCGCTTGTCCAAGTCGGCCTGTAAACAGTCGTGCTGCTGGATGTCGTGCTGGTGGAATTGGAATCTGTCACACTATCTCCGCCGGTGCCCGCTCCCGATCCGGCGGCCGGCGGACGGGGGCGGCGGCACCAGTGGGGGCACCACATGTCGGCGGCACGGTTGTGCCGGGCGATGCCGCGCCCGACCGCCACGCCGGACGGGTCGGGCGGTGGGCGCGGTTTTCGGCTAACATTGGGGGCGCATGCGCTGGATCACCTTCTTCATTCTCTTGTATTTCATGTATGCCCTGCAGATATCGCATCTGGGGGCGCTGGCGTTGGGCGCGGGGCCGGACGATCCGTGGCCGGCGGTGGAGTATTTGCCGCTGCTGGCGGTTTTTTATGCGCTGTTTGCGGGGGATTCGGCGGGGGGGCTGGCGGCGCTGGCGTGCGGGCTGGCGTATGATGTGGGGAACCATGAATTTGCGGGAACGAACATGATACCGCTGGCGCTGGTGGCGCTGCTGCTGGCGCGGGTACGGCTGTCGATTTTCCGGGAGCATGCTGTGTCGCAGTTTGTGATGACGCTGGTGGGGGTTTTGGGGTTTGCCGTGGGGTCGGCATTGTTCCGCAGACTCATCGGCGCGCCGCTGTATGGGCTGGCGGTGTGGCCGCACTTGGTGCATGTGGCGGGCAATGCGTTGTACACGGCGGTGGCGGCGCCGGTGGTGTTCTGGGTGTGGTTCCGGTTTCCCAAGCTGCTGGGTTTTACGGCCCAGGGGGCGCGGCAGCGGGATTATTAGGGCGGCATTTGGTATGATTTTCGGGGTTTGCGGCCGATAATCCCTTGTGGCATTCCGCGCAGGCCTTATTTTCATGCATAATCGCCGTCTGTGGATACTGTTCATCGCGTTTCTGGCGGGCTTTGCCGCACTGGCGTTGCGGCTGGTCCGGCTGCAATTTTATGGGGTGGACGAAGCGCGGGCGCGGATTGCCCAGTTTATGCACCCGCAGAGCATGATCGAGACGTATCGGGGGACGATTTATGACCGGTTTGGGGCGACGATTCCGTCGCCCCGCATTTTGGCGCGCGATGTGCCGTCGGATGAGCTGGCGATCGACTACCGGGCGATCAGCCTGGACGACGCGTGGCTGGGGAAGAAGGCGATAGACGCGTTGCGGGCGTCGGGGGAGTGGGGGCGTTTTGCCAACCGGACGGAACGGAACCGCCGCCTGAACCAGGTGAAGGCGGACCTGGCCGCGCGGGTGGATGCGATTCCCGACCTGGTGGCCGCGGCGCTGGCGCCGCTCGACGGAATTTCCGTGAAGGACGAAAAGGACCGGATTGTCCGGCGGTATTTCGAGATTGCCGACCGCATCCATGCGATGCGGCAGGATGTGTGGATTCACAAGTACAACCGGGACGCGGCCCAGGGGCCCTCCAGCGACGCGCAAGCGGACACGAATGACGCGGCGTTGGACGCGATGTACCGGCAGATACAGCTCAAGGATGAACTCTCCGCCCACACCCTGCGCGCGAATCTGCCGCAGGATTTGGCGAATTATTTCAAGGCTGCGGATGTGCCGGGGCTGAGCGTGCGGGACAAGGCGGAGTACAACCGGCGGGACTATCCGTTTGGCGAGGCGACGGCGCATCTGGTGGGGACGATGCATTCGATAGATGCCGCGGCGCTCAACGCCCGGCGGTTCCGCGAGCCGAATCTGCTGGTGGAGAATGAGGTGGGGGATTTGGGGGGGTATCTGCCGGGCGACCGGATTGGGGAATCGGGGGTGGAGCAGTTGGCGGAGAAATGGCTGCATGGGATGCGGGGGGAGCGGCTGCTGGATTTGGGGGCGAGCGGGGGGGCGAGCGGGGGCGCGACGGACACCGCCCCGGCCCCGGAACCGGGGCGGCGCGTGGAGCCGGTGCCGGGCGGGGATGTGATTCTGACCATTGACGCGGCGCTGCAGCGCGACATTTATGAGGCCCTGGTGGATTCGAGCCAGAGCCTGAGCGCGCGGGTGCTGAAGAGCACAAAGAACCTGTTGGAGGGGGACATTGACGGGAAGCCGGACGGGAAAATTCATTTCGCGGCGCTGGTGATCCTCAGCATCGACGGGCAGTTGCTTTCGGTGATCAGCTATCCCTCGTACGACCCGAATACGCTGGACATGACGCGGCTGGCGTTGAACAAGGATGTGTACCGGCGGCCGCTGGTGAGCCGGGCGACGAGCGCGAGTTATCCGCCCGGCTCGACGGTCAAACCCCTGCTGGCGTCTGCCGCGCTGGCCGAGCATGTCATCACGCCGGGGGAGGAAATCACCTGCACCGGCCACTACTTTCCCTCACGCAACGACATTTTCCGTTGCGATTCGGTTCACGGCCCCATCGCGCTGGTCGATGCCCTGTCCAAATCCTGCAATGTCTACTTTTACACGGTCGGGCAGCGGCTGGGGGTGGAGCGGCTGGCGCAATGGTACGGCGACTATGGATTCGGGCGTGACACGGGGATGGAACTGCCGGAGGCGAAGGGGAACATACCGCACGCCGGCAGGACGGATGCGGATGAGGCGAAGCTGCTGGGGATTGGGCAGGGGCCGATTGACGTGACGCCGCTGCAGATGGCCAACGCGTACGCAACGTTGCTGCGCGGGGGCGTGGCGATTGCGCCGCGGATTCTCGCCGCGACGCCGCCGCGGCAGACGCAGGCGGTGCGGATAGCGGCGCAGGATTTGGCCACGATCCGGCTGGGGATGGAGCATTGCACCAGCACGGGCACGGCGAAGACCTATTTTGGCAACTTCCGCCTGCGCGTGGCGGGCAAAACCGGCACCGCCGAAAAGGAACGGGTGGTTTTTGACGAGGAGGGCAGGCCGGTGGAGGATCCGGCGCGGCCGCTCCGGCAACTCATCGAACGCCACGACGACGCCTGGTTCGTCGGCTACGCCCCGGCCGACAAGCCGCAGTACATCGTGGCGGCGGTGATGGAATGGGGCGGGCACGGCGGCCGGGCGGCGGCGCCGATGGTGCGGGAGGCGTTTCTGCAGTTGCAGGCGCATGGGTATTTGCCGCGGACGGACGTGCCGTGAGCTGATGCGTACCCTCAAAAAAATCCTCCTCCGCGTTTTGACCACCCGGGCGGCGTGGCCGGTGTTTATTTGTGTCGGGCTGCTATGTACCGCGTCGCTGTGGGCGCTGCAACTGGCCTCGCCGGAGCGCGCCGCCAAGCAGGACCTCTGGCTCCTCATCGGCGCGGGGGTGGTGTTCCTCGCCCTGCTCCCGCACTACAACTTTCTGGGGCGCATGGCCTACGCGTTCTACGGCCTGACGATCATGCTGCTGGTGGCGGTTTTTTTCGCCCCGGAGGTGGCGTACACGCACCGGTGGTTCGTGCTGCCCTTCGGCGGGCCGGGGGGCACGCAACTGCAACCCTCGGAGTTGGCCAAGATAGCGTTGGTGCTGGTACTGGCGTGGCATCTGCGCTACGCGAAAAATCTGCGCACCCTCGAGGGCCTCATCATCCCCTTCGGCCTGGCGCTGGTCCCCGCCGCGCTCATCCTCGTCGAGCCGGACCTCGGTACCGCCCTGCTCTTCCCCCTCGTGCTCTACGCCATGCTGCTGGCCGCCGGGGCGCGGATGCGGCATCTGGCCGTCATCGCGCTGGTCGCGCTTCTGGCCATGCCCGGGGCGTTCCCGTTCCTGCGGCCCTATCAGCAGCAGCGGATCATCTCCCAGATCAAGGAAGTGATCGGCCGGGCCGACGAGGCGCACCGCTCGGGGCCGGGCTTCCAGGCGTATCAGTCGCAGATCGCCATCGCCTCGGGGGGGGCCACCGGGCAGGGGGGCGAAGGGGCGCGGCCCATCCGCCAGGGGTTGCTGCCCGAGGCGTACACCGATTTCATTTTCGCCGTCATCGGCGCCGAGTGGGGTTTCCTGGGCTGTACGCTCATTATCCTCTTCTACCTGGGCTTTTTGGCCGCCGCGGTGGAAATCGCCTCCTCCACGCGCGATTTGTATGGGCGGCTTTTGGTGGTGGGGCTGGCCTGCACGATTTTGTTCCAGGCCGCGATCAACCTGCACATGACGGTGGGGAACATGCCGGTGGTCGGCGTGGCGCTGCCGTTCGTGTCGTATGGGGGGTCATCGCTGCTGACGTCGCTGCTGGCGGCGGGGTTGCTGGTGAATGTGTCGGTTCGCCGGTCATAAGCAATGCACCACCGGCCTGATTCCGCTATAATCTGATGCGATCAAAGGAGTCCGCCCATGACGGCCATAGAAATTGAAAGACGCCTCGACGCCCTCGAAAAGCAGGTGAAAACGCTCACGTCCCAGCGCCAAGGGAATCCCGCGCCTGCCACCAATAAAGAGTGGCTCCTGAACATTTGGGGCAGCTTTGCCGACGATCCGGCATTCGACGAAGCCATGAGTTACGGTCGCAAGTGGCGCGAGGCCCAGCGTCCCGGCGCCCGAAAAGCATCCCGCAATAAGCGAAGCAAATGATCATCCTCGACACCGATACTCTCTCCATCGCCCAACGCCCCGCGAGTCCCGCCGCCGCGATATTGCGCCGCCGCATGGTCGGGCTGCCCCATGATCGCTTTGTCGGCACGACCATCATCACGTACGAGGAACAAACACGCGGTTGGTTCACCTATCTGGCGAAAGCGCGGACCCGAACCGACCGCGTCGAAGCCTATAAGCGGCTGCTCAAGCATCTTGACGATTGGCGCCGGGCCAATGTGCTGCCATTCGATGAACCCGCGGACGAAGAGTATGAGCGGCTGCGTTCGCTACGGCTCAAACTGGGAGCATCCGACCTGAAAATCGCGGCCATCGTACTCGTACGCGGCGGCTTGCTTCTGTCGCGAAATCTCCAGGATTTTCAGAAGGTTCCCAACCTACGCGTCGAGGATTGGACCCAAGCCTGAGCACCAGAATTTCCAGGCCCATGAGTTGGGCCAATATCATGTGCGCCAACAGCCGCGCCCAACAACCAATCCCGAATTATTTGGATTTCACCTCCCCACCCCGGTATCATCTTGATCTTTGTGGTATGCCTCGTTGCCCCGGACCCTGGAGCCTTATGCCCGTTCCGCTTTCCCAGATGTGGACCGTCGCCACGTACGTCCTGGGGCAGAAGCTGCGCGGCCGCCGGCGCTATCCGCTGGTTCTCATGCTCGAACCGCTGTTCCGCTGCAACCTCGCCTGTGCCGGCTGCGGGAAAATCCAGTACCCCGCCCATATCCTCAAGCAACAGCTCACCCCCGAACAATGCTTCCACGCCGTGGAGGAGTGCGGCGCGCCGATGGTGTCGCTGCCCGGGGGCGAGCCGCTGCTGCATCCGCAGATCCAGGAGATTGTGGCGGGGCTGGTGGAGCGGAAGAAGTATGTGTATCTGTGTACCAACGCGCTGCTGCTGGAAAAGAAACTCGACCTGTTCACGCCGAGCCAATACCTGACCATTTCGGTGCATCTGGATGGCCTGCCGGAACAGCATGATTTTGCGGTGTGCCGGGAGGGGGCGTATGCGAAGGCCCTGGCGGGGATGCGGCTGGCGATCGCGCGCCGGTTCCGCGTGACCACGAACACCACGCTGTTCGAGGGCGCCGACGCCGGGGCGGTGCGCGCTTTCTTCGATGAAATGATGCGCCTCGGCGTGGAGGGCATGATGCTCTCGCCGGGCTACTCGTATGACAAGGCCCCGGACCAGGAACACTTTCTGGGCAAGGCGAAGACCCGGACGCTTTTTACGAAGATACTCTCGAATCGGAAAAAACACTGGCGCTTCAACCAGTCGGTGCTGTTTCTCGAATACCTGATGGGCAAGCGCGAGTATCAATGCACGCCCTGGGGCATGCCGACGTATAACATTTTTGGCTGGCAGAAGCCGTGCTATCTGTTGCAGGACGGGTATGCGGACACGTTTAAGGAATTGATTCAGGCCACGGCGTGGGAGCAGTTTGGGGCCGAGTCGGGAAATCCCAAGTGTACCAATTGCATGGTGCATTCGGGGCATGAGGCGTCGGCGGTGGATGACACGTTCGGGAGCGCGCGGGGGCTGTGGGCGTGCATCCGGGGAATGCTCTTCCGCCGGCATCCCAACGAGGCGGCGCTGGCGGCGCTGGAGGAAGTGCCGGCGGCGGCGCCGGGGGCGCGGGTGGCGCTGACGGTGGGCGGCCGGACCAACCGGCCGCCGGATCGGGAGCATGAGCCGGCGGAGATTGTGTGACAAAATTCGCGGCCCGGGCTTGACAAAGGCTTGCTCATAGATGGGCTACTTTCGCGCCGCCACCCTTGATCGTACAATTCATTCATCATGCAGCCCTGGTCGCTGCCCTCGGTATCCTGGCCCCTCACGTGATTGAAGGATGAGCGAGCAACCGCCCAATTCCCCGCCGCCTGCCGCCGGCCCACCGCCGGAGCCACCCGTACCCGCATTCCCCCAAACCCCGGCACCGCAAACAGGCGTCCCCGTCGCGCCCCCCGCCCTGCCACAGGGCTACCGCCCGCTGCTTCGCCCGGCGGGCTTCTCCGGACGGCGGTACGGCTTCCTCTGCTCGTATTGTTCGAGCCGCCTGGAAGGCGTTGAATCCCAGGCGGGGCAATCCGGCACGTGCCCCACCTGCGGCAACGCCATCGTCATCCCGCTGCTGGATTACCGCGGCCGCCTGATCGACCCGACCTCGGGCCAGATCATCAAGCAGGACCCGCACCCCGTGCATGCCTATGCCGCCGCCGGGCACAAGGCCCCGCAGATCATCGGCGCCGCGGGGAGCGGGGACCGCTTCATCCGCTGCCCGCGCTGCCTGCGGAACAACATCCTCAGTTGCAACAACTGCCAGGAGTGCGGGCTGCCGTTCACCATGGAGGGGACCGTCGGCGATGCCATGGCCGGCACGAACGCCGCGGCGGTGACGAGCCTGGTGTTGGGGATTGTGTCGGTGCTGCTGGGCTTTGTGTTCGTCGTGCCGCCGATATTGGCGCTGATCTTCGGCATTGTCGCGCTGCGGAACACCAACCCGTCCACCGGCCAGACCAACCGCTCGGGCCTGGCGATTGCGGGATTGATCCTGGGCGCGCTGGGCATGCTGGCGTCGATCTACTTTTGGGCCGTGATGGTGCCACACCTGTGATCTGACAATCCCCGCCCCTGCGCCTATGATGCTGTTGTTTCTCGCGCGGAGTTTCCCATGACCACGCCTCTGTCTCCTTCCGCCCGCCAGGGCAACTGGGCTTTTGCCAACAGTTTGGGCCTTTTGGTGCTGCGTCTCGTACTCGGCGGCATCTTCGTCTACTCCGGCGCGCAGAAACTCTTCGGGGCCTTCGGCGGCAGCGGCATGACGAATTGGACCCATGCCATGGAAATGATGAAACTCCCGTACCTGCCCGCGGCCGCCTGGGCCTGGATGGCCGCCTGCGGTGAATTCTTCGGCGGCCTGTTCGTCCTGCTCGGCCTGCTGACCCGGCTGGCCACACTCCCCATCATGGTCACGATGCTCGTCGCGATCGCCACGGTCCACGGCAAGAACGGCTTCATGGGCACGCCCGTGAAGGATGTCCCCGGGGCCATGCATCCAGGCTATGCCTTTAACATCACGCTGATCACCATGAGCGTGGCGCTGCTGCTCACCGGTGCCGGCCTCGTCAGCCTCGACGCCCTCCTCTTCAAACGCTCTCTTTGGTCCCACGGCCCCCAACCCCTCGATCAGCCCGAACGCCGCGCGTAACCCTACACCGTCGCCGCATGCAATGCCCGCTCCGCCTCATGCGGCCACCTTGGCCCGCGGCCCAGCACATCCTCATAATACGCCCGCAGCACTTCCGCGACGCTCCAGGCCTGGGCGGGGCACCCGCGCGGCGCGTGTGGCGCATCCCCGTCGGCAATCTCCGAGATCGACCCCAAGCCGCCGCCGCCGGCCTTGTGCAGATGCGCGCGGAACGGCGCGAGGAACGCCCGCGCCTCGGCCCGCGCCGCGGTTACGCCCGCGGCCTGCGCGCGCACCTTGACGTAGGCGGTGACGAAGGGGCCCAGCAGCCAGGGCCAGACGGTGCCCTGGTGATAGGCCATGTCGCGAGCCCGCTGGTCGCCCACGCAGTGGCCGTGGTATGCCGGCGAACCCGGAGGCGGGGGCGGGGCCAGCGTCCGCATCCCCATCGGCGTGAGGAGATATTTTTGGCAGGCCAGCACGACCGCGGTTTGCGTCGCGGCGGAGAGCGGCGAAAACGGCAGTGACACCGCCATCAACTGGTTGGGCCGGATCGATGCATCCGGCACCCCATCGTCACCCACCACATCGTTGAGGCATTTCGTCTGGGCGTTGAAATACGTCCGCTCAAACACGCCCGCCACGCGATCGGCCAGGGCCGCGAAGGCGCGGGCCCGCGGCTCATCCTTCGCCTGGGCCGCCAGCAGGGCCATGACGCGCAGGTTGGAGTACCAGAGGGCGTTGATTTCCACGGGCTTGCCATGGCGGGGGGTGACGACCCAGTCGCCGATTTTGGCGTCCATCCAGGTGGGCTGGTGGTTGCCGTCGCCGGCGCGGATGAGGCCGTCGCGGTCCATGCGGATGCCGAAGTCGGTGCCGTCGCGGTAGCACTCCATGATTTCGCAGAGCTTGGGGTAGAGGTATTTGGTGAGGAAGGCGACGTCCCCGGTGTAGCGCCAGTATTGGTAGGCGGCATGGACAAACCACATGGAGGCATCGACGGTGTTGTAGTCCGGGGTGAAGGACTTGTCCGGGAAGCGGTTGGGCAGCAGGCCGCGGCGAAGGTGGTCGGCGAAGGTGGCCAGGATGGTGCGGGCGACATCATGCAGGCCGGTCACCAGCGTGAGGCCGCCCAGCGAGATGAAGGTGTCGCGGCCCCAATCCTCAAACCAGGGATAGCCGGCGATCACCGACGCCCCAGCCGTACTGTCCTTGGCCTCCCCGCCCGCCACGCGATGCACCACAAACTGATCCGCCGCCACCGACAGCGTCGCGAGCAGCTCATCCCTGGCGTCCACCGCGTCAAACGCGTGCGCCAGCCGCTGCCGGCGCGTCCCCGCTTCCGCCACCAAATCCTCCTGCCGCAGCCACGTCACCCCCTTGGTGGACGCAATAAATCCCACCGGCACGCCCGGCGTCAGCGTGTATTCCAGGAATCCCGGCGTCCACAGATCCTCGCGATCGGGATACCCGCGCTGCCGCTCGAGCCGGAACGTGAAGTTGTACCACCAGCAGGCATTCACATGGAACTTGTCGGCATTGTGCGAGAGCACCAGCCGCACCGGACACTCCGGCGCGGAGAGCACAATCGTATGCTCTCCCGCCGCCCCGCCCCCCCCTCCGCCATTCCCGTTCACAATCGTCCACCACGGCCGCTGATGCAGTTGGATCGTCCCATGAAAATCCCGCCCCGCGAGCATCGGCTGCACCTGCAACCGCACCGGGACGTGTTGGCCCGCCGTACCGGGCAACAACATATAGCGCACGATCACCGTGTCCTGCCCGTGTACCAG
>CAIPTQ010000103.1 GCA_903868035.1 uncultured Phycisphaerales bacterium | reverse complement strand
TTCCATCGATGAGACAACCCGCGAAAAAGACGTGCTCGACATCCTCTCCGTGTTCAACAGCGGGGCGGTCCCCGTGTTTTCGTTTGATGAATTAATCTCGCGCGTTACCTGTCAATACAGCGCGCCTCTCGCGCGGACCAGCCCGTTCCTGCGCCAGGAAGTGTTCAATACACACCATTCGGAAACCCAGATGCTGCGCTACGTGCGGCGGCTGGAGTCCAGGGATTTGTCATTGACAACGTCGATGATTCCGCTGGGCTCATGCACGATGAAGCTCAACGCCACCGCCGAGATGCTGCCGGTCTCCTGGCCGGAGTTCTCCATGCTCCATCCCTTTGCGCCCCGGGCCCAGGCCCGCGGCTACCAGATCATCTTCCAGCAGCTCGAGGCCTGGCTGGCGGAAATCACCGGCTTCAGCGCGGTGTCCCTTCAGCCCAACTCCGGCGCGCAAGGCGAATATACCGGGCTATTGACAATCCAAAAATATCATCAGTCGCGCGGCGATTTACAGCGGCGCGTCTGCCTGATTCCCACCTCGGCGCACGGAACCAACCCCGCCAGCGCGGCGCTGGCCGGAATGCGCATCGTGCCCGTCGCCTGCGATGAGCGGGGGAACATCGATATCGCCGATCTGCGGGCCAAAGCTCAGGAGCACAAAGCCCAATTGGCCGCGCTGATGGTCACTTACCCCTCGACCCACGGCGTGTTTGAGGAAGCCATCCAGGAAGCCTGCCGGCTCATTCACGAGAACGGCGGCCAGGTCTATATGGACGGCGCGAACATGAACGCCCAGGTCGGCCTGTGCCGGCCGGCCGGAATTGGGGCCGATGTCTGTCATATCAATTTGCACAAGACCTTTGCCATCCCGCACGGGGGCGGCGGCCCGGGCATGGGCCCCATCTGCGTGGCCGCGCACCTGGCGCCCTTCCTGCCGGGGCACGTCGTGGTGCCCATCGGCCCCGAGCGCTCGGGCGCGGTTTCCGCGGCGCCCTGGGGCAGCGCCAGCGTGCTGCTGATCTCCTGGGTTTACATTTCTCTGATGGGCGCCGCCGGCCTGACCGCCGCCACCCAGGCGGCCATTCTCAACGCCAACTATATCGCCCATCGCCTCGATCCCTATTTCCCGGTTCTTTACAAAGGCCAAAACGGCCTCGTCGCACACGAGTGCATTGTTGACTTGCGCCACTTCAAGAGCGTCAGCGTCGAGGATGTCGCCAAACGGCTGATGGACTACGGGTTTCACGCGCCAACAGTCTCCTTCCCGGTGCCCGGCACCCTCATGATCGAGCCCACCGAGAGCGAGCCCAAGGACGAAATGGACCGCCTCTGCGACGCCCTGATTTTGATCCACGCTGAAATCCAGGCCGTCGAATCGGGCCGCGCCGACAAAGTCAACAACGTGATCAAAAACGCCCCGCACACCGCCGAGGCCGTTTGCGCCGACACCTGGAATCATCCTTACAGCCGCGAACAAGCCGCCTATCCGGCGCCCTGGAATCGAGGGCACAAGTTCTGGCCCAGCGTCGGACGCATTGACAACGTCTATGGCGACAGAAACCTCATCTGCACCTGCGGCTGAGCCAACAGAAAGGGGGAAGAAGTTCTGTTTGTAAGTTTTCTGTCGAGCTCTTCCATTATTTCATTGCCCGTTAGGGAGGGACTCTGTTAGAAGTGGCGGGTCCCAAAGCTAATAACTGGCAATACTATAATTAATCATGACATCAAACGCCCCCTCTGCGTCGCGCGGCTGGTCGGTCACCCTCGCCGCTCTCGGCATCAACCTTATCCTGGGGTCATTATACGCCTGGGGCGTAATCGGCAAGGCGCTGGTGGCGCAGGGCTGGTCAAAAATGGACTCCGCTTTGCCATTTACCGCTTCGACGGCCTGTTTTGCTTTTACAATGATCTTCGCCGGACGCTGGCAGGACAAGATGGGGCCGCGCATGGTGTCGATGATTGGCGGCGTGGTTCTTGGCATCGGCCTTTTCGCCTCCTCGTTTTCAACGACGCCGGTTGCAATGTTGATCAGCTTCGGAATCGTGGGGGGAATTGGCATTGG
>CAIPTQ010000102.1 GCA_903868035.1 uncultured Phycisphaerales bacterium | reverse complement strand
GGCAGGCAATTTTCTCAAACCCACCCCTCATTTTCCGAACTTGCATGCTCCGCCCAACCGAAATACAATACGTGCAACCCCTTCAGGAGTCCCCGCATGAACCGCCCCCTTCTCCCCGCCCTGGCCGCCCTGGCCCTCCTGGCCGGCTGTGAAGCCGACGACTCGATGCCCACGTACCCCCGCGCCGGCGGCGGCTTGCTGGCGCCCAATTCCAAGGCCCAGCAAAACGCCGAGCAGCGCACGCTCGAAAAGCCCGCGCGCGAGCTGCCCACCGGCCGCACGGACCTGCCCGGGCAATCCGCCGCGCCCGCGCATGACTCCACGATCTTGACGCTTGATGTCCCCCCCACCGCGACCCCCACGCCCACCAACCCCGACTTCCCCATTTCGGGCTTCTACGGACCCTCCGGCTGGAAGGCCGTCGGCCACACGACCGGCCCGGTCACAACGTACCCGCGCGACCCCTACCAGGGCCTTGTGCCGCACCTGCCGCCGGACCCGGGCACGGTCCCCATGACCGGCTCGACGCCGCTCCCCGGCGGCGACTGGGCGGTCGATCACTCCTGGGGCCAGGGGCTGACCCTCAATGATTTCCCGCACCGCGACTGGCCCCAAAGCACCGCGACGTACCAGACCATCAACGCCAAGCACGACCCGCTCTACTTCTTCAATCTCCAGGAACATCTCCCGGTCAAACAAAACGACGGCAGTACACGCGGCAACATCCGCAGCGTCACCTACGAAGTTCCCTGGTTCTACATCAACACCGCGGCCCTGCCCGTACTGATGGTATTGGAGCCGCCGCTGGCCCAGCGCTCCACGAGCAGCCCCACGCAGGATCCCAACTACAACGGCCACCTCCCCGACGGTAAAACCGTCCCCGCCCCCTTCCCGGGCGTCCTCAAGTGGGAACTCCCCGCGAATCCGCAGCCGTAGCCAGGGCCGGCGGCTTGTGGTAGATGAGTTCGGGAACCTTGGCGAGATCGTGGATGACGCCGGAGTGCTGGTAGCCGCGGCGGTGGAGGAGGGTTTGGACGGCGAAGTTGCCCAGGGCGATGGAAATCCAGAGAGCTTCGGCGGGGGCTTGTTGTTCGGCGAAGGCCAGGAGGGCATCGCCGAGGCCCTTGCGGCGCTGATCGGGGTGGACGAAGAGAAATTCAACGAAGCGGCGGCCGAAGAAGTGGCGGGAGAGGATGATGTAACCGAAGAGGGTGTCGTCGAAGCCGGCGACGATGCAGTTGCCGGAGCGGAGGACTTCGGGGTTGATTTCGTGGAACTGGTCGAAGGCTTGGAGGACGTCGAGGTCGGCGGGGTTGGCGAGGCGGGCGAAGGGCATGGGGGCTCCGGTGTTGAACAGTGGTCAGTGGTCAGAATACACAGAAACCTTATGGTCGGGGTTGGGTGGCGGGGCGTTTGAGGATTTCGAAGAGGGTGTAAGTGGGGCCTTGGCGCGGGGGGGTGTCAGCCTGGGTAACGGCGGCGGGGGCGGCTGCGCCGGCGCCTCCGCCCAGGAGTGTGCCGATGCCGGCGCCGGTGTTGGCGCGGGGGCCGCGGGCGGGGCCACCGGCGCGGCCTGCGCCACGGCCGCCGCGGGTGGAGCCGAAGGCGGCGGCGGCACCCTGGGAGACGGGGCCGCTGGGCGGGGGTGAGATGGTCCAGCGGCGGAGGATGCGGATTTCGTAACCGTCGGGGAGGAGGATGCGTCCGCCGAGGTTGCCGCCGGCACCGCCCCCCGTGATGCCGGCGTCGCCGGGGTCGGTCAACTGGAGGAAGGTGACGCGGTGGCCGAGAGCGAGGTTTTGGTCGATGACGGCACGCTGGAGGCCCTGGAGGTCGGCGGGGGTGCGGGGGCCGAGGGAAATGGTGGGGATCGAGGAGGGGAAGGTCAGAAGTTCCTTGTAGAACTGGGAACGCTCCATCTGGATGGGGTCGGGGTCTTCCATGCGCTCGGGCTTGTTGCGCAGGGCGAGCTTGTTGATCGACTGGCTGTAGAGCGGGAGCAGCGGGGAAAAGGCGGTGGCGTTGTAGAGCTTCCAGCCGCCGATGCAATCGAGCTGCTGGAGGAGGGGGTCGTCGCAGAAGATGACCGTGCCTCGGGGGAGGACTTCGCGGAGATTATCGACGGTGACGCGGAGGGCGGTCTGGTTCTGAAAGTTGGTCAGGACGGTGGGCATGATGGTTTCGAGGTTGATCGAGCAGCCCAGGGCGGTGATGACGCCCGCGCCCAGGGCCACGCCGAGGCGCGCGGCGATGAGGTCGCGGTCGAAGATCCACATGCCGACGGCGGCGGCGAGGATGAGGCCGGCGCAGAGGAGGCCGAAGGTGGATTGGGTGAAGAGATGCCAGAGGGCGGTGGGGGTTTGCATGATGAAGCCGATGAGGGTTTTGCCCAGGCCGCCGTCGATGACGTCGGGGCCGCCGTCGGCAAAGAAGGCCACGGCCAGGAGGAGGAAGAGCGCCAGTAGTGTGCCCAGGGCCAGGCCCGCGAATTTTTCGCCGGGGATGAAGGAGAGGGCGCGGTCGAGGAGCCAGACGCCGGCGAAGATGAGGCCGGGCATGATGGTGACGTAGAAGCGGAGGTAGCCGGTGGTGGTGTCGCCGACGGGGGCCCAGTAGTAGAGGAGGTAGAGGGCCATGGAAGGGATGACCCACAGGGCGATGGTGCCGCCGAGGCGCCAGGCGCTGCCGAGCATGCCCATGAGGCCGGCCAGCGCCAGGGGCCACAGGAGGAAGAGTCCGGTGCGGTTGACCTGGGTGACGAGGATTTCCCAGTTGCCGGTGAGCTGGCGGTCTTCCCAGTTGCCGGTGAGGTATTTCCAACCGAAGCCAGTGTCTTCGTTGCAGTAAGTGTAGCCGGTTTTGACGGGCGAGCCGAAGGCGATCCAGCAGACGAAGGCGAGAACGGCGACGGGGATGGCCCAGGCGACAATCAGGGAGAGCGAGCCAAGGGCTTTTTTCCAGGTGAAGCGGAAGTTGATGGCGGCGGCAAAGAGGACGGGGAGGATGAGGAGGAATTCGGAGTAGCGGATGGTGCAGCAGTAGCCCAGGGCCAGGCCGCCGATCCAGGCGCGCCAGATTTTCTGCGTGCGCAGGAAGGAGAGCAGTCCCCACATGCCGGCACAGACGCACAAGAGGGATGAGGCGTGGGAGTTGGCGTCGTTGGCGTAGAGGAGGACGAGGGGGTTGCAGGCGAGCCAGATGACGCCGATGAGGGCCATGAAGGGGGAGACGGCCTGGCGAAACATGAAGTAAGCGAAGAAGCAGGCCAGGACGGTGCAGAGGGGGTTGACGATGTAGATGCCGTCGAGGCCGCGGCCGACGCGTTCGAATTGGGATTTCTGGGGTTTGGCGGGGGCGGGTAACGCGGGCGTCTCACCTGCACGCGTAGTTATGGCGGGGGCGGATGCTGTGGATGACGGGCCACTGGCGGCAGAGCGCGTCGCCGGTGCGGTGGCGGGCGTGCGAAGGGCGGGAACCACAGTGATTTGTTTATCGAAGAGGCCGTCGATTTGGCGGCTGATGGCGGCCAGCAGGGAGAAGCCGAAGGGATACTTGGCATAGACGCGGTATTCGGCGGGTTTGCCGGGAGTGACGGGTTTGCCGGCGGTGGCGGGCAGGTCGGGTGAGGCGGGGCCGAAGGGTTCGGTAATGATGGTCATGCGGCTGGCGAATTCAAACGGCGAGGTGGGTACGAAGCTGAGGCGGTTGCGGAGCCAGTCCCAACCGGGGTTGTTCTGGATCGAGGACGGCTGCGGATGCACCTGGGCCACGTAGCCGGCGGTGCCACCCTGCCAGATCGAGGGGGCCTCCGACAACGGGGTTTCGGGTTTGGCGGGCGTGGGGCGGGCGACGGTGCGGGGGCTGTCGATGTTGTTTTCGCCGGCGATGAGGCGGGCGGTCATGAGATAGCCGGCCTGATCGACGCCGCCGTGGGCGCCGGCATAGAAGGTGAACAGCATCCAGGCGTAGAGGCCGACGACGCACAGCATGACCATGGTGGCCAGAAACCGGCGGCCCTCCCCCACTTTGGGCTCATCGGGGGTGGGCCACATGGGCTTGTCGGCAAGCTTGGGCGGGGCGGGTTTGGGTTGGGCGGCGGGGCGCGGCGCGGGCGCTGGGACCGGTCGCGCCTTGGCCAGCGGGATGGAATCATCCGGCGCGGGCTTTTCGCCGGGCAACGGGCCGGCAGCGCGCGGGGCGAGCGGCAGGTTGGGCTTTATCTCCTCCACGGGGGGAGCCTCTACGGGGGTGGTAGCCACCGGCACAACAGTG
>CAIPTQ010000101.1 GCA_903868035.1 uncultured Phycisphaerales bacterium | reverse complement strand
ATTTCCGCGGGACGCCGGTCTTGTGGCACTCCGCGCACCGGCGCGAAGCCACCTCAGCCAGCGTCTTGTCCAGGTTCAGCGGCATCATCCGACGACTGCCGAGCTCGGTTTTATGGTTGGACGAGGATGTGCCGTAATACGGGATGTTCAGGTCCATCCACAGGTACACCCGGCGGCGATCCTCGTCGGGCACGTTTACCATGGGCTTGCCCTCCTTGTCGGGATGGCCGCTGCGGATGATCTCGGCCAGCTTGCTGGCGGGGCTTCCCCAGCGACGCGGAGCGATCTCCAGGATGTTGGTTTCCGCCCCGTTGATCGTCCAGATCCATTCCACGTAGGGGCTCATTCCGCGGACCTTGTCATACTCGGCCCCCGACGGGCTGCCGTGCAGCGACCACTTGTCCTGGCCCTGGGTTCCAGTGCGGCACAGAACGTCGTAGGAAACGTTGAAGAAGTCGGTCATGTCCCCGCTGAGGTCCACGTTGCCGTCCTGCCGGCGCTCGTTGTGGCAGGAGACGCAGTGGCGGTCAAACACGCCCTGCACCACCTCGGGATAGCTGAATCCCTTCACACCCCATGCCGGCGGGTGAAGTTCCTGCGGCTCGGCGTGCGCCTTGGCGCGGGCACTGGGGCTGGGCATGGCCAGGTTGCGGTCGGCGTGGCAGCCGATGCAACTCTGCACCTCTCCGGGCATGAGGTGGGTAAAGGTACGCATCCGCTGCACGGTGCGGCCTTCATTGTCCAGGGCCAGGAAATAGATGGGCACTTCCGAGGGAACCTTGAAGGCCGCGCTGCCGTCCTCGGCCACGTCCACCGTGCCCCAGACCTTCTTGGGTGCATAGGTGGCCCCACAGGAAACCAGCGGGAACTGGAAGCCGAACACCGCGATGTTCCGCATGCCCTGGCCGTCGGGGCGCTTGTTGTTTTGCGGCGAGTGGGTGCTCTTTTCCACTTCCTGCACCACCACAAGCTGCTTGATCTCGCCCCGTTTTACCTGCGGTTCCAGCCCGTTGTACACATCCTGCATCACCACCGTGGCCCAGCCGCCCGATACGCTGCCGTCGGCGGGCAGATACCCGTCGCGGAACTTGCCCGTAATCACCGGCGGGGGAGTCTGCTTGCGGATGGGTTGGGGGCTGTAAAAGCCCATGCCGTCCCGCGGCCAGAGCAGCGAGGCGGCGTTGGCGCCAAAGTCGCGAATCTGGACCGTGCCGCCCTTGGACACCAGGAAACGGCTGTCATCGATGGCGAAGGGCTTTTCATACGGGCCATGCATGCCGTTGCCAAACGGCTCGCCGCCGAGGTGGTGGGCGTAAATATCGACATCCGGCGTGAGGTTGCGCACCGCCTCGCGCGAGTTGGCGCCCTTGCTCGGGTCAATGGCCACAATGCCGCCGCGGCAGGGGCCGTTATGATTCGTCACCGTCGCGATCACGCAGTTGGTGCCGGGAATCGGCTGGGCGTCCATGAACGTGCCCGGACAAATCACCCGGTTGCCGTAATAGCCCGATAACCCCGTGCCGTCGGGGAGAATCGCCCAGAGGCTCTGAATTGGACATGCGGCCCGGTCCACGTATTCCCACCGGGTGTAGATGATCCGCCCGTCATTGAGTACCGATGGCGTGAAATCCATGAGGTAGTTCGCCGAAAGCCGCATCTGCTTTTTGCCGTCGCGCTCCATCCGGTACAGTACGGGCGATGTGACCACATAGCAGTACGCGTAGGCCGGCTTGCGGTCGGAAATGAACGCGATTCCGCCGTCGGGGAGCCAGCAAGGGTCGAGGTTGTTGTATGCCCCGTGCGTCAACTGCTCCAGGCCGGTCCCGTCGATGTTGATGCGGAAAATCTGGTAGTTGCTCGCCTCGTCGGTATAGCGGGAGATGTCCTCGATGTGGTGTACGGGGTTGGACGCGACCTCGCCGCCGCGACGCATTGCAAAAACGACCTCTTTGCCGTCATACGACAGGGTTGCGGTGGTAATCATTCCCTCGTTGGCGTCGAAGATGCGGCGCAATTCCCCGCCGTTGGCGTCGGGGCGGAAGATGTACAACCCGCCGCCGGGCCGATACCCCTCCACGTGATACACGTACACGTGCGAGAGGTTCAGGGGCTTACGCTGCACCAGCAGCATTTCCTTGAAGCCCAGCTTTCCGTTGAGCAGTTCATTTCGCAGTTTCATTGCTTCGGGCGTCTTCTCGTCGCGCGGGATCATCACGACCCTGAGCTGCGACTCGGGCACTGCCACCGGGTATACCGCAATCTGGGCCGCACCGGGATTGGGCGAATTGGGATGCGACGAAAGGAACT
>CAIPTQ010000100.1 GCA_903868035.1 uncultured Phycisphaerales bacterium | reverse complement strand
GTCGGCCTTCAATCCCTTTTTCTTCGGTCTGAAGGGAATGGGCTTGGCGGGTTCAATGCAGATTAGGACTCACGAAACAATAAGTTGATTAATTATCCGTGGGGGCGAATCGTGTAGTTCCATTCTCCATGGAATTCATGGGGGGTGCAAAGGACACGTGCGAGTTGATCGTCCGTGACGCTCAGGCCCGTTTCATATTTCCCCGTGTCCAGTGCCGCCCGGACCTTCAAGCCGGTCTTAGAGGTCGTTTGGCCGATGAGGTTGACGATGACCTGATAACTCGTCAGCGGACGGCCACGCCAGTTCTGGGTGATGAAGTTGAACAGGCGGTGTTCGATCTTGTTCCACTTGCTGGTGCCCGGGGGGAAGTGACAGACATGCAGTTCCAGTCCCACGTCGTCGGCCAAGGCCTGCAATGCGACTTTCCACAGGCGGCTGCGGCTGGCGTTGGAGCCGCCGCCGTCGGCGGTAATCAGCAGGCGCCGGGCCTTGGGAAAACGCTTCCGGCCCATCTCCCGCCACCAGCGTCCGATGCTGGCGGCGGCGAACCGGGCCGTGTCGTGGTCGATCCCCACGCTCACCCACCCCTCGTTGCTGGCCAGATCGTAGACGCCGTAGGGAATGGCTTTGCCCAGCTTTTTATCCGGGAAGTCATGCACCTTTACCTTCTCGGGCTCGCCCTGCCGCCGCCATTCCCGGCCGGCATTCTTGAATTCCCCCACCAATTCCTTCTTTTTTGTGTCCACCGACACCACCGGCTGACCGGCCTGCAGGAACGCGCCGGCCTGCGCGTTGATGTACTCAAACTGGGCATTGCGATCCGGGTGTGCCGCGCCCTCTTTGGTCTTGCAATTGGCCTGCAAACTGTACCCCGCCTCTTTAAGCAACATGGCGACCGTGCGATCCGACACGCCATGATCCTGCCGCGTGAGTTCCCGGGCAAGTTTGCCGGTGCTCTTGCAGGTCCAGCGTAACGGCGATTGGGGGTGCCCGCGGGTCGCCGGATCGACCAACGCTTCCAAGGCCTTACGCAGGCCCGGATCGGTCTGGGTCATGGGCTTGCGTCCTCCGCCCACCCGGCGTATCCGCTGCGGAACGGCCGCGTGTCGATGGGTTTGGCGATAGTCCAGTTCCGCGATGCCCGCCGCAATGGTATTCCGCGCCAATCCCGTGGCCCGGGACACCAGACTCACCCCGCCCCATCCCACCGCCTGGGCTTCCGCCGCCGCCCATTGGCGACGCATGCGTTCATTCATCAGGGGGGAGAGGCCCTGATACTTGTGCCGAATCCGTTCGAGCGTGGCTGCATCCTGCATGCCACTATCATCGTCCAAAGGAGCCTATTCACACGTCTTATTTGCTTAGGTTATTCTTTCGCGAGTCCTAAGCGTAAGCGCCGGGCACGTCTCGCGCTCGAACAAGAAGGCTGCCGCAATCCCGCAAGCCGCCATCAGTACCGCGAGTGTCAGCGAGCGCCAGCCTCCCGCTCCCCCACCCGGCAGCCTCCCCGCGCAGGCGGCAATGT
>CAIPTQ010000099.1 GCA_903868035.1 uncultured Phycisphaerales bacterium | reverse complement strand
CGCTTTGCTCCACGACCCAAACCGACGTATAAATATACGAGAATGGAGTTTTGAAACTTGATTGAATTCAGGACGGGATGGACAGTGTCCCTTCGCTTGCCATACCAAATCAAGCTCCTTGAGCAAATCGTCCGTCGTAAGCTTGGCCAGATATCCTAGATGCTGGGAATGAGCGGTAACGCGCATGATTTTTGGGCGCTTCTTGGCGCCAACCATTGCTATGGCTTCTTTCCAAGTCTTTACATCAAGGGTTCGCGCGACTTGCGCGGATTGAGAATATAACCCCCCGTGCATTCGGTAAAACTTATGTGAAAATTCGTAACCTTCGGAATGAACAAGCACTTCACGTAGATTTTCCAAGACCCGCTCTCGCTTGTATTTGCAGGGAGATAATCGGTTTGTGTAGGCAAAACCTGCCTTTTCCAGAGCTTTCCTATAGCTCCCGAATTTTCTATGGATTGAACCGAGGCTTGCCCTAGACTTAGTCTCAAATTGCGTTGAATTGGGGATTTTACCATTGAATTGACCCACCACCCGATGAATTTCTTGGATGAGGTCAGATTCGGAATAGCCGGGTAACCTCTTGGGTTCAAAACGGGTATTGCCGTCTTTTTTCATTGGAACTCCTCCAGAAAGAGTTCCGTTGCTTCGGTTAGATTTGCAACGGCTTCCTCCATGGTGCGCCCTTGACTGACGGTGCCGACCTCCATGCAGGTGGCGACCCACCAAAGGTCTTCTTGGTGCAATACGATGGTAAACGTGTGATGTTCGGCCAAAGGTAACCTCCCTTTCTGGGATTCGCATTATAAGGATCGTGAGGATGGTGGATCAATGGACGCGTTGGCCCGGTTGGGCGCCCGTGTCGGGTGTGAGAACGAAGATTTCGTGGACCGGGCCGTTCATCGGGCTGGCGGCGCAGATCATGCCTTCGGAGGTGCCCAGGGAGCCGTTCTTGCCCATGGCGCGGGGGGCGAGGTTGGCGCAGAAGATGACCAGGCGGCCGACGAGTTGCTCCGGGCGATAGGCTTTTTTGATGCCCGCGAGGATGGTGCGGGTGCCCAGGGGACCGGCGTCGAGCGTGATCTTGATGAGCTTGTCGGATTTTTCCAGCGGCTCGGCGGTGAGGATGCGGGCGACGCGGAGATCGACGGCGGCGAATTGGTCGATGTTGATCTGGGGGGCGAGAGGTTCGTGATTTTCGATTTTTGATTTTTGATTTTCGATTGAAGGGGCGGACGCGGCATTCGCGGGGGATGCGCCAGCCGTTGACGCGGACGCGGCGGGGGTGGGGGTGCCCTGCGATTCTTTTGATTCCTCGATCATGGCGTCCACGGCTTTGACGTCGAGCCGGGCGACGAGGTGCTCAAAGGGGTTGATGTGGTGGGGCTCCATGGCGTCCTGGATGTGTTCCCACTTGAGCGGCGGAAGGGCGAGGAATTTTTCGACCTTGGCGGCGAATTCCGGCAAAATCGGCTTGAGGTAAATCGTGAGGATGCGGCCGGCTTCCAGGGCGGCGGTGAGCACGCCGCGGGCGGCTTCCGGGTCGGTCTTGGCTAGCTTCCAGGGGGCCTCGTCCTCCACATACTTGTTGGCCATGTCCGCCAGCGTGCAAATAGTGCGCGCGGCGGCGGCGAAATTCCGCGATTCGTACGCCTCGGCAATCGTCCCCTCGGCACCGCGCACTTCGCGCAGCAACGGCACGGCATCGGTCGCGGAAATGCCAAGCTGGCTGCTTAAGGGGGCATTGGCAATGAGTTTGCCGCGGGAGAAGAGGTTGGCGAGCTTGTTGACCAGCTCGCCGTCGATGCGGGCCTTGAAGTCTTCGAAGGAGAGGTCGAGGTCTTCGGGGAGGGGTCCGAGTTTGGCGGCGTAGTAGTAGCGGAGGGTTTGGGGGTCCAGGTGCTTGGCGAAGGTGGAGGCCTTGATGAAGGTGCCGTCGCGCTTGGACATTTTTTTGCCGTTGACCGTGAGGTGCCCGTGGATGGCGAGCTTGGTGGGGGTGCGCAACCCGGCGGCATGGAGCATGACGGGCCAGAACAGGGCGTGGAAGTATTGGATGTCCTTGCCGATGAAGTGGTAGACCTCCATGTCGGGGTGGTTCCAGTAGTCGAAAGTGCCGGCGGCATTTTCGCCGAGCTTGTTGCCCAGGCTGGCCAGATACCCGATGGGGGCGTCGAACCAGTTGTAGAAGAACTTGCCCTGCTCGCCGGGGATGGCAAAACCGAAGAAGGGGGCGTCGCGGGAGATGTCCCACTGGCGGAGGGGTTCCTTGAACCAGTCGAGCAACTTGTTCCTCACGGCATCATCGACGAAGCCGCCATCGTAGAGTTTGAGGAGCATGGCGCGCGAGGGTTCAAGGTTGATGAACAAGTGGCGCGAGGACTTCATGATGGGCTTGGCGCCCGAGACGACCGAGACCGGGTCGATGAGGTCGGCGGGGTCGAAGGTTTTGTCGCAGACTTCGCAGGAGTCGCCGAATTGGTCGGGGGATTTGCAGTTGGGGCAGGTGCCCTTGACGAAACGGTCGGGGAGGAAGATGTTGGCCTGGGGGTCGAAAAGCTGCTGGATGTCGCGGAATTCGACGAGGCCGGCGGCCTTGACGCGTTCATAGATGGCGTAGGAGATTTCGCGGTTGATATCCGAGTGGGTGGTGTAGAAGTTGTCGAAGGCGACGCCAAAAGTGGCGAAGTCGGCCTTGTGTTCGGCGTGGTATTTTTCGATGTAGGCTTCGGGGGAGACGTTTTGTTTTTGAGCGGCGAGCATGATGGGGGTGCCGTGGGCGTCGTCGCCGCAGACGTACATGACCTGATTGCCGCGGAGGCGCTGGTAGCGGACCCAGATGTCGGTCTGGATGTACTCCACGAGGTGGCCGATATGGATCGAGCCGTTGGCGTAGGGGAGGGCGGAGGTGACGAGAATATGACGGGGTGCGGCGGGCATGGGGACTCCAAAAGGGGTGCTAATGGGTAAATGGTAATTGGTAATGGGAAATTGTGAAATGGTGCGGTGGCGGGAGGGTGATTATTTTTGACACGCGCGGCAGGTTGCGGGATAGTAGTGTCCCGGCGGAGAGATTCTTGAGTTGGAGTGCGCGTGAGAGTTTTCATGCTAGGCTGGGAATTTCCGCCGCTGGTCTCCGGCGGGCTGGGCGTGGCCTGTTATGGGCTGGCCCGGGCGCTCAACGGGATGGGCGTGGACGTCATGTTCGTCCTGCCCAAGCCGCTGGCGCAGGCCCAGGGGAATGGGGTAGAGGGATTGCACAAACGCACGCGGATGATCGAGACGCACGCGGTCCATGCGGCAACCGCGGGGGAGGTGCAGCAGGCGGTGGAACAAGCCGTGGCCCATGCGGCGGCGGTGGAGGCGACGGATCGGGACGCGGCAGAGGCGGGGGAGGCGGGGGGGGCGGCGGATGTGCAACAAGGGATGGACCAGGGTGTGCCGGCGGCGGTTCCAACGGCAAGCGTGGAGGTGACGCGGGAGGGGGAGGCGTTGGAACACATGCCGCGGGTGCGGTTCCTGCCGGTGGATGTGTTGCTGACCCCGTACCTGACGCCGGGGCAGTATCAGCGAATGGTGGTCGAGGAGTACCAGGCCTCAAAGAACCGGAGCCAGACGAGCGGGCGATGGGTGGAACGGGCGGTGGCGGCGGGGCAGGGGCCGGTGCTGCAGCCGCCCAACCGGCCGGGTCCGACGGCGGCGGAGTTGCGGGCGCTGCCCGCGCCCGTGCCTTTGGCGCGGCGGCAGCCGTTGGAGGAGCGCGATTATATTGATCAGCCCGCGCCCGAGGCGGCGCCGCGGGTCGTGGGCGCCGCGCAGACGGCCTACGCGGGGGATTTGTTCAGCGAGACCGATCGCTACGCGCGGCTCGCTCTGGCCGTGGCGCGGGGCGAGACGTTCGGCGTGGTTCACGCGCATGACTGGATGACCTTCGAGGCCGCGATGGCCGTGGCCGCGGCAACCGGCCGGCCCCTGGTGGTGCAGATACACTCGACGGAGCTGGACCGCGCCGGGGCCAATGCCAACGGGCGGATCATGGAACTCGAGCGCCAGGGGATGATGGCGGCGGACCGGGTGATCGCCGTGAGCTACAAGACCAAGACGCAGCTTATTGAGAAGTACGGCATCGATCCGCGGAAGATCGAGGTGGTCTACAACGCGACGGATGTGCCTGGCGCGGGGGGGGCGGGCGGACGGAGCGCGTCCGTGGATGAGCATAAGCCGCTGCGGAAGAAGCAAAAGACGGTGCTGTTTTTGGGGCGGCTGACGGAACAGAAGGGTCCGGATTATTTTCTGCGGGCGGCGCAGAAAGTGCTGAGCGTCGAGCCGGACGTGAAGTTTGTGATCGCCGGCAAGGGGGATTTGCTGGATGACCTCAAGGAGTTGGCGGGGGAACTGGGGATCAAGAAAAAGGTGGTGTTCACAGGGTTTTTGAAGAAGGATCCGGTGAGCAAGGCGTTCAAAGCGGCGGACGTGTATGTGATGCCGAGCCTGAGCGAACCGTTCGGGATTGCGCCGCTGGAGGCGTTGGCGCATGATGTGCCGGTGATCATCAGCAAGCAGAGCGGCGTGGCGGAGGTGCTCAAGCATGTGCTGAAGGTGGATTTCTGGGACACGGAGGATCTGGCGAACAAGATACTGGCGGTGCTCCGGCATCCGCCGCTGGCGCAGACGCTGCGGGAGCGCGGGCAGGAGGAGGTGCGGCAGTTGTCGTGGGATGACTCGGCGCGGCGGATTGTGGAGGTGTATGAGGAGTTGGCGGGGACAAAGGTACATGCCTGAATCAGAAATTCGCTTTCACGTCAATGACGTCCGATTTCCACTTCTTCCCAGGCAAATTTGCATAAAAACAATGGAAAATAGGCCAGAATAGGCACGGTGCGCGCAAAAAAGCAAGACGTTCAATTATGTGAAATATGCATTAAAACCATGGTGTTTATTGGGCGAAATGCGTTTGTGGTGCGAAAAAAAGTCAACAAAAGTTGACAAAAGTCGACACTAAGTTGACAAAAGTTGACGGAAAGTGGACGGAAATTGACGGAAAAATACACAAGATGACGCAGGTTGGGGCGGTGATTATGCGTTCGGCGCCGTCACCGCTTCCGCCTCGACGAACTTCCCCTTGTCCAAATGGATCAATCTTGACGCGGCCTCGGCGCAGTGCGGGTCGTGCGTCACCAGGATGATCGTCTTGTGGAACTCCGTGTGCAGGCGCTGCAAGAGCGAGAGCACCTCGCGGGCGCTGGCGGCATCCAGGTTGCCCGTGGGTTCGTCGGCCAAAATGAGGTCCGGATCGGAAACAATCGCCCGGGCGATGGCCACGCGCTGTTCCTGGCCGCCGGAAAGCTGCCGCGGGAAGTGATCCATGCGGTCCTCGAGGCCGACGAGTTTGAGGGCGGTGGCGGCATTTTCGCGGCGCTGGCGGCGCGCGAGCCGGGTGAGCTTGAGCGGGAGTTCCACGTTCTCCAGCGCGGTGAGCACCGGGATCAGGTTGAACGCCTGGAAGACGAAGCCCAGGTGGTTGTTGCGCCAGCGGGCCAGCACGCTTTCGGGCATGCGGGCGGGCTCTTCGCCCAGGACGAGTAGCTGGCCGTCGGTGGGCTTGTCCATGCCGGCGATGAGGTGGAGCAGTGTGGACTTGCCCGAGCCGGAAGGCCCCATGAGGGCGACGAACTCGCCGCGCAGGACGGAAACCTGGACCTTGTCGAGGGCGAGGACCTCGACCTGGCCGCGGCGGAAGATTTTCGTGAGGTGGAGTGCTTGGACGATGGATTCGGACACGGGATTCTCCGCAAGAGATGGGCCAGTAATTATTTATTGATCCAGTTGAGCACATACGTCGCCGAGGATTGGGCATTGGGGGCGGTTGCCGGAGGGCTTTTCACCATCTGGTCGCAGTAGTCCTGGAGGGTCTTCAAGTTGGATGTCGACAGGATCGCCTTGGCGATGCCATACCGCTCGCCATCCGCGCAGACGCTGCCCAATTCGTCGAGGGCCGCGTTTCTGATGTTTTCGTTCTTGGATCCCAGCGCTTCCACGAGTGCCACAAGACCGGCCTTCTTTTCCGCATCACCCGAGCCCATTTCCGTAAAGGCTGTCCGCAGGGCACTGGTGAATTGTTTGCTCTCCGCCGCCGGCAAATTCAGGCCCTCAATTCCTGCGAGCGCCTTAATGAGCAACGGCACCCCCCGCGGCGGTTTGAGCCGGTGCATCGCCGCGCCGCGCCCATACTCCCGCAGCAGCGGATCGGCGTCGACGAGCGCCTGTCCGATGGCGGCCTCAAATGCCGCATCCTTCTGCCCGTCGATTCCAACCAGTTTGCGGTACGTCGCCACGATCGCATCCTGGCCATTCTGCACCGGATAGATATGGATCAGTGTCCCCTGCACACCCTCCACTTTGGAGCCGCTGTCCCACGGCACGGTCACGCACAAAAACAAGTCCCCGGGTTTGAGCGTAACGGGATCGGGCCACAGGCGCGACATTCTCGAGCCTCTGGTGGCGCGGGAAAAAGTGTAAGGCAGCGTGAGGGTATCCATTTTGGCCCCACGCAGCGTTTCCTTGGTTTGAAACTTCATCCAGCCGCCTTCGGTCGTTGCCCCTGCGGCGCTAGTGGGGGCATAGTTTTGATAAGCCAGCAGACGGACATCGACGCCACTGTCAAAGGCCGCAGAGATGTCATGCGAGATCGTGGCCACCGTGGCGGGCACGTTGGCCGGCTGCGTTTGCGCCAGGGCTGAAGAGGCAACCAAAGCCGCCAGTATCATCCATTGCTTACGTAGAGTCATGATAAATCCCCTTTCATTCTTTCATTTGATTTGCACCTTATCGCCATCCTTGAGGGTGGCGGGGGGGTGGAGGATGAGGTTTTCGTTGCCGGCAAGGCCCGTGAGGATTTCCACGTCGCCGTTGGCGGCGGTTGGGCCGGGGGTGACGGGGCGGCGGCGGGCCGTGCCGTTATCGACGATGAAGACGGCGCCGTTCTGCAGGGCGCTGGCGGGGATGCGGATGGCGGAGGGCGCGGCGGCGGACGCGGTGCCGGGGCGGGTTTGGGCGAGCTTTTGCGGGGAGAGGAAGGAGACGGTGGCGTTCATGTCGGGCTTGAGGAAGTCGTCGGGGGAAGTGATTTTGACGCGGACCTGCACGGTGGCCTTCTGGCGGTTGGCGACGGGGGAGATAAGTTCGACGAGGCCGTCATATTTGCGGTCGGGGTAGGCGTCGGTGACGATCCAGCACGGCTGCTTATAGGAGACCTTGGCGAAGTCGCTCTGGACGATGTCGAGTTCGACGAGGAGGTCGGTGAGGTCGGCAATGGAAACGACGTAACCCTTGGCCCCGCGCTCGCCAACGAACCCGTTGGTGACGAACTCTCCGACCTCCACGTTGCGCTCCAGGATCGTGCTGGCGACCGGGGCGCGGATAATGGTGTTGCCCAAATCCAGCGTGGCCATCTTCAGCGTACCTTCGAGCTGCTTGACGACGGCGGCCTGCGCGGCGATCTGTTCCTTGCGCGGACCAATATCGAGCAGTTGAAATTGCATTTGCACCGATTTCAGCCGCGCCAGGGCGGACTTGACGGCGGAATCGGCGTCGGCTAGTTCGGTCTGGGAGAAGGCCGCGGAAGTTCGCAGCGCGTTCAACCGGTCAAAATTACGCTTGGCCTTGTCCACCTCCACCTGCGCGGCGTCCACCTGCGCTGCCGCCTGGTCTTTTTCCTGCTGCCGCGTGCCGGCGTTGAGTTCGTCCAGGCGCGCCTGGGCGGCGGCCAACTGGCCCTTTTCCTGCATCACGCGGGCCTGGTATTCATCATCCTCCAGGCGCACCAGCACCTGGTCTTTGGTGACCTTGTCGCCCATCTCGACGCCGACCCAGGCCACGCGGCCGATGACCTTGCTGGCCAGTTCGATGCGATGGGCGGCCATGATGTAACCGGTGGCGGTGAGGAGGACGTTGTCGTTATCCTGCGCGCCGCTGCCGGGGGCGCGTACGCGCATGATTTCGACGGTCACGGGGGCGGAGGCCTTTTGCCACTGCCAGTAGCCGACGCCGCCGCCTGCCAGCAGCAGTAGGAGGAGCACCCACGGCCAGGCGCGGCCGCCATCGCGGCGGGCTTTATGGGTCTTATCGATGCGAAGTTTTTGGAGGTCGGAGTCCATAGTGGTCAGTGGCCAGTGGTCAGTGGTCAGTTTTAGGCGTCACGCATAGCTTGCACGATGTCTTTCTTGGAGGCTGCATAGGCGGGGAGAAAACCGCCCAAGGCCCCAATCATACCGGCAAACGCCAATCCCCAAAGCATGGCGGCGGGACTGACGCGGAATTTGAAGGTGACATCCGTGAAGGTGGAGAAGTTGCCCACGCCGGTGGTATGGCCATTGAGCAGGAGCGCCAGGAGGACGCCGAAAATGCCACCGATGAGGGCGAGGCAGACGGATTCGGTGATGAAGGAGCAGAGGATGGCGGTGCGGCTGAAGCCCAGGGCGCGGAGAGTGCCGATTTCCTTGGAACGACGCGCCACGGCGGCATACATGGTGTTGGTGGCCGCGAAGGCGCTGCCGACGGCCATGATGATGGCGACGGCAAAGCCCAGATATTCGAGCGGCAAGCCGGAGTCGGTCATGGCGGCGTAATATTCCTTCTCTCTTTGCACACTGACGCCCAGTTGCTGGTCGTTTTCGAGGGATTTTTTGAAGGCCTCGAAATTGGAGGGGGCTTCCAAACGAACGAGCAGCGAACTGCTGCCGCCGGGGCGTTCGTAGTCGCCGGCAAGCTGGTTGAGGTCGCACCAGATTTCGCTGTTGGCGGACTCGTCGGCGGCACGAAAGACGCCGACGACCTCCCAGGGAGTTTTGCCGAAGAGGATTTTTTTGCCGGGTTGGGCATTGGGGTAGCGGAGGGCTATGGACTCGCCGACGGCGACCTGATGGAGACCCGGCTGGAACATGCGGCCCTGGGTGACTTGGGCGCGGTGCATGATCAGGCCGACGGGGGTCATGCCCCGGACGCTGACGTTAATGCCGTTGGGCGCGAAGTCCGTGACGAAATTGGCGATGACGAAGCCTTCGGGGGAGACGAGGGGCTCGCCGGCGGCACCAGTGGCGATGCCGGGCTTGGTGCGGATGATCTGATAAGCATTGGTGGTGATCCAGGAGGAGAGTTCCGCGCTGGATCCCTTACGCAGGACGATGGCCTGGCTGGGATCGCCGCTGGCGGCGAACAGGACGCGCAGCCCCTCGGCCAGGGCCAGGGAGATGACCAGGATCGCGACGGTCAGGCCGATGCCCAGGGCGGTCATGATGGTGGAGGCCTTGCGCTCGATGAGATTGCGGAGGTTGTAGGTGATGGGGACCATAAGCTATCCGGTGAAGCGCAGGGATTCGACGACGTTTTTGCGGGCGGCGATGAGGGCCGGCACGAGGGCGGCGATGAAGCCGACGACGACGGCCGCCCCGAGCACGATCAAGGCCGACTGCCACTGGAGATCGGGGAGTCCGAATAGGGCGGCGACGGCTTGCGTGGCCTTGGAGATGGCCCAGCCGACGCCCAGGCCCAGGATGCCGCCGGCGAAGCTGATGAGCACGGCCTCGCCGAGGACGAGTTCGAGGATTTCGCCCTGGCGGTAGCCGAGGGTGCGGAGAATGGCCATTTCGCGGGTGCGCTCGCGGACGGCCATGGCGACGGTGTTGGCGGAGACGAGCATGATGGTGAAGGTGACGGCGGCGCAGATGGAGACCAGGAACAGCTTGATGTTGCCCAGCAGGGACAGGAAGGAGCGGGCGAATTCCTTCTCGGATTCGGTGCGCGTGGGATTGGGGGAATGATCGGCCATGAACTGGTCGATTTCACGGGCGACGTTGGGGGCGTTTTCGGCGCTGTCGGTCAGAATAACGTAGGAGCCGACCATGTCGCGGGTGGGATCATCGACCGGGAGCAGCTCGCGGAGATACTCGCGGTGGAACACGAGGCATTCGGAGGCCGCCGGGGCCGTGAAGACGCCCTCGACCTTCAGTTCCAGAGTGACCGGATAGATGTCGCCGACGATGGTGATGGTGTCGCCGACCTTGATGTTGTACTGGCGGGCGATCCTGGAACCCAGGGCGCAGGCGGTCTGCCGTTTCTTGAAGGCCGCGATCTGCCCGGGGGGGAGTTCCCATTCCTGATAGATGTCGAAGATGGTGTCGGCATCGACGGCGAAGCGGGCGAAGAAGTTGCTGGCCTCCTTGTAGGTGCCCTGGAACCAGGTGTAGGCGGAAAGCTTAATCACGCCGGGAATGGCTTTGATTTGCTGCTGCTGGCTGGCGAGGAGGGGCTGGATGAGTGAAACCTTGTGGCGGCAGATGAGGCGCTTGGCTTCCGCGGGGGAGGCGTCCGGGGTGTAGAAGAAGCCCTGGTAGATGTTGAGGAGCAGGGCCAGCAGCCCCAGGGAGACGGCGCTGCTGGCCAGGGTGAGGATCGTGCGCCGGCGGTTGCGCAGGACGTTGCGGAAAATGAGCGGAATCAATCCCAGCATGCGGACGCGGGCCTTTCCAAGTCACGGGCGGCGGGGGGGATAACATCTCCCAAAATGGAGCGTATCCCAAAGTGTTCGCGGCTGTCAATATGCCGGGGGAGGCCGGGCGATTGCATTTGACTTTCAGAGCCGCGACCGTATAGGAAGCGACCGTGTTGTCACCCGCTTGTGCGGCGGGTGCAGGGCGGCCGAAGCAGGCCGTTAATGCGCGCCGGGCGGCGGCTTCCGGGCCTTGGATTTCTTGAACAAGAACAGAAACGGCAAACATATCAGGCACAGAATCGCCAGCAGCCGGAAGTTGTCGATGTACGCCCCCAGCGCGGACTGTTGGAGCAGTTGTCCATAAAGGATGCCGCTGGCCGCCTGTCCCGCCGGCGCGTGGCCCAGCGCCGGCGCCAGGTTGTAGGCGATGGCTGCCTGACGTTCGACAAAGACGGGGTCGGACGGCGATATATGGGCGCTCATGGCGGCCTGATGGACCTGGGCGCCCCGGCCCAGGAGCGTGGCCACCATCGCGATGCCCACGCTGCCCCCGAGGTTGCGCATCAGGTTGAAGATGCCCGTGGCGTTCCCCATCTGCTCGTTTTTCAGCGTGCCCATCGCCAGCGTGGTCATGGGCACGAAGACGAGTGCCGTGGCGAAACCGTTGAGGATATTGGGCCAGATGACGTTGGAGGGCGCGATGACCAGGTTCAGGTTGCCGAATTGCCAGGTGGAGTAGGCCAGCAGCGTAAAGCCGCAGGCGATGAGCCAGCGGCCGTCGATGAAACCCAGGATTCGCCCCATGATGATCATGCCGATGATCGACCCAAAGCCGCGCGGACTGGTGGTCAAACCGGAGCGCATCGACGAATACCCCAGCAACGTCTGCAAAAACAGCGGCAGCAGCGCGATGGAGCCGTAAAGCACCGCCCCCATGGCCATCATCAGTGTGATGCCCGTCGAGAAATTCCGGTTCTTGAGCACGCGCAGGTTGATCAGCGGATGATCGGTCATCATTTCGCGGAAGATGAACAGCGCCAGCCCCAGGCCCGCGGTGATCAGGAGCGTGCGGATGAACGGCGAGGCGAGCCAGTCCTCCTGCTGGCCCTTGTCCAGGGCGATTTGCAGGCAGCCGATCCACAGGGCCAGCAGACCAAAGCCCAGGTAGTCGATCCGGGGCGGGCGGTTGGCGCGGATGTAGGGCGGGTCCTCGATGAAAAGCTGGATCAGGAAGAGCGCCAGCATCCCCACCGGCAAATTAATGTAGAAAATCCAGCGCCAGGAATAACTGTCCGTCATCCATCCGCCGAGGGTCGGCCCGATGATGGGCGCGCAGACGATGCCCAGCCCGAAGACCGCCATGGCCGCGCCGCGGCGATGCGGGGGGAAGGACTCCAATAGAATTGCCTGCGAGATCGGCTGCAGCGCCCCGCCGCCGAGGCCCTGCAGGACGCGCGCCACGATGAGCATCGGCAGGCTCGTCGCCATGCCGCAGAGCATCGAGGCGCACGTGAAGATCATGATGCAGACGATCAGGAACCGCTTGCGGCCAAAAAACGAGGCCAGCCAGCCCGTCGCCGGCAGTATGATGGCGTTGGCCACCAGATAACTCGTCAGCACCCACGTCGCCTCCTCGGTCGAGGCCGACATGTTCCCCGCGATGTGCGGCAGCGACACGTTCACCACCGTGGTGTCCAGCACCTCCATGAATGTCGCCGCCATCACGGCGCAGGCGATCAGCCACGGGTTGGTCGCGGAGCGCCAGGGCGCAGCAAGCGGTAAAGAAGATGTTGTGACTGCCGCGCTCATTTGGCCGGTGCCGCCCGCGTGATCGGCGTGGGCACGCCCTCATCGCCCCCCACCTTGACCCGCGGCACCACCGACATCCCCGGCCCCAGCAACTGCTTGGCCCCGGCGTCCTCATCAAAAACAATCTTCACCGGCACCCGCTGCACCACCTTGACGAAGTTCCCCGTCGCGTTCTCCGGGGGCATCAGCGAAAACCGCGCCCCCGTCCCCGACTGAAATGAGTCGATCTTCCCCTTGAACGTTCGCCCCGGATAGCTGTCCACGCGAATCTCCACCGCCTGCCCCGCGTGCATCCGCGACAACTGCGTCTCCTTGAAATTCGCCGTCACCCACACGTCCGGCTCCACGATCGCCAGCAGGATGCGCCCCGCCTCCACGACCTGGCCTTTCTGCACGCCCTTGCGCGTGATCCGGCCGGAAACCGGGGCGAGGATCTTCGTGTAGGTGAGCTGCTGCTGCGCGGCATCCAGCGCCGTCTGCGCCTGGTCCACGCCCGCCGCGGCGGTCTTCACCTGGGCCTCGGCCGTTTTGATCTGCTGCGGCGCGGTCTTCGCCGCCTGCAAAGCCCCCTCCGCCTGGGCCACGCGCGACTGCGCCTGGGCCACATTGGACTTGGCCGCCGTCACCGCCGCCTGGGCCTCCGCCAGCGCCGCCTTGGCCGCCGCCATCTTCGACTGTTCCTGCGCCACCTGCGCGTCGGAGGCGGCCTTGCGTTTCTGGGCCGCCGAGAGCTGCGCCGCCGACGCATCCGCCGCCGCCCGGGCCGCATCGCGCTGCTGCTGCGACAGCGCCCGCGGATCGACCGTGTCATAGCGCTTCACATCCGCCTGCCGCCGCGTCGCCTCCGCTTGGGCCGCGTCCACATCCGCCTGGGCGCTTTGCACCTGCGCCTCGGCCCAATGTACTGTTGCCTGCGCTTGCTCAATGCCGGCCTGGGCATGGTCGATACCCGCCTGGGCCTGCGTTACCGCCGCCTGTGACGACTCCACCGCCGCCTGGGCCGTGGCCACCCCCGCCTGGGCCTGCGCGATGCCCGCCTCGGTGCTCGCCTTCACCAGGTCCACATTGGTTTTGGCGATCTCCACGCGCGCCTTGGCCGTCTCCAGCGCGGCCTTGGCCTGATTGACCGCATTGTTGAAATCCGTCGGCTCAATCTCCGCCAGCACCTCGCCGGCCTTCACATCCTGGTTGTCCTTTACAAGGACCACGCTGATGCGCCCGGCCACCTGCGGGCTCACCGTCACGATGTTGCCGTCCACAAACGCGTCGTCGGTCTCCTCAAACTGCGACGCATGCCGCCAGTAGATGAATCCCCCGATGCCCGCCAGGGCGACGAGCGCGAGGAACACGATAAAGGCGATGGTCCGTTTGCGCCGCCGTTGTGCCGGGGGGGGGGGAGGGGCGGGATCCAAGGGAGCGGTCATGGGGCCTCCTGCGTGAGCGTTTGTTCGCGCTCGATAAGCGTTTGTTTTTGGGTCGTGATCTCGCTGAGCCAGCCCCCGCCGAGGGCTTTGTACAGCCCGATGAGCGACTCATCCAACTGTGCCTCGCTGCGCGCCAATGCGTTTTCCGCCTGGTCCAATTGCCGCTCGGCATCCAGCACGGTCAGAAAATCCGTCAGCCCCTGTGTGTACAGCTTCGTGGCCAGGTCCAAAGCGTCCCGATCCGCCGCCACGGCCTGCTCCAGCGACCCATGCCGGCGGCGCTCCGTCGCGAAGCTCACCATCTGGTCGCGCACCTCCGCGATCGCCCCCTGCACCGCCTGCTCATACGCCAACAGCGCCTGCTCCTGCTGGGCGCCGCGCACGGCAATCACCGCGTGCAGACGCCCGGATTCGAATATCGGCCACGAAATCGCCGGCCCAATCGAAAACGCCCGGCTCCGCCACGACCACAAATCGTCAATCGACGCGCTCTGCAAATTGAAAAACCCCGTCAGCGACAGCTTGGGATACAGCTCCGCCTCCGCCACCCCCACCCGCGCCGTCGCCGCCGCCAGTTCCCGCTCCGCGCGTCGGATGTCCGGCCGCCGCCGCAGCAACTCCGCCGGCACACCCACCAGCACCGCCTCCGGCGCGGCGGGTATCGGCGCCTCCTTATGCAAGTCCGCCAGCTTCTCCAGCGGCTGATTCGTCAGCACCGCCAGCCGGTGCAATGCCTGCCACTCCCCGCGGTCATACAGCGGCACCTCCGCCGCAGTCGCCGCCACCAACGCCGCCGCCCGCGCCACGTCCAGTTCGCTCCCCACGCCGTTTTTCACCCGGTCGCGCGTCAGGGCCAGGGTCTGGTTCTGCAGGTCCAGGTTGCGCTGCGCCAGCGTCCGCTGCCGCTGATAGCCGCGCAGCTCCACATAATTCCGCGCCACCTCCGCCTGCAAACTCACCAGTACCGCCCGCCGCCCCTCCGCCGCCGCCTGCACCGATGCCGTGGCCGCCTCCACCGCCCGCCGCGTGCCCCCGAACAGGTCGATCTCCCAATGTGCGTCAAACCCCGCCTGATACGTGTTGAACTCCCACGGAAAACCCGGCACCTGAAACGCGTTATACGGTGCCGCGTTCTGGCTGAATCGCGTGCGCGCATAATCCGCGTCCGCGTTCAGCGCCGGCCCCTCCGCCCCCGCCACCACCGCCCGTTGCGCCCGCGCCTCAAGGATGCGCGCCCGCGCCTGTTGTAGATTCAGGTTCCCCTCCGTCGCCGCAGCGATCAAGTCGTCCAGTTGTTTGTCCTTGAGCACCCGCCACCACGCCGGATCGGCCTCCGTCCCCGCAGGCGTTTCCGTCCCGGCCGGATCGTACGCCCCCTCCAGCGCCAGCTTCGGCGCCTGATAATTGGGCCCGACCGTGCAGGCCGCCACCAGCAGCGGTGCCGCGAAAACCAACATGACCATCCGTCGTCCCACAAAACCTCCAAGCCAAGGCCGCAAGTCCGGCGGCGGCAAAACGGAACCCGTAGCGTAAGCGAGGGGAAGGGACCGTTCACCATGCCCCCAGTCTCCTCGCGCAGGCGATGAAAACGTCTTCGTATGCCAACGACCCCTTGCATCAACCGCGCTCACGCTCCATAATTGATACATGCAACCGTTGCAAAATGCAAGTGATCCCCTCGTGTGTGCCGCCGGCGTCATCGAGGCCGCCCTCGACGTCATCCTCCTCATGCGCGAAACCACCGCCCACGGTCAGGGCAAAAATGGCGGCACCACCATGATGCACATCCGCGCCTTGGGCACCCTCCGCAAACGCCCCGGCGCCACCCTCTCGGCCCTCTCCGCCCAGCTCGCCCTCACCCTCTCGGCCACCTCCCGCCTCGTCGATGGCCTCGTCGCCAAAGGCTACGTCGCCCGCACCATCCCCCAAGGCAACCGCCGCACCCTCGCCCTCCACCTCACCCCCGCCGGCGCCCAAGTTCACAGCCGCGCCCGCGGCGAAGCCCAACGCGAGTTGTCGCGTCTGCTCCAACGGCTCTCCCCCGCCCAACGCGCTGCCCTCACCCGCTCCATGCACTGCCTCAGCCGGGCCATCGCGGATGTGGCTGGTCAGTTCGCGATGCGGCATGGCGAATAAAGGTGAATGACGAATGACGAATGATCAATGACGATTCTAATTCAATTGTGGCAATGTATGAATGGTCAGTAATGAGTAATGAGGGATGAGGGAACGGGGTCAGTCGGGGGCGTTGGTGGTGGAGAGTTCGGCTTGTTTGAGGACGAGTTGGGTGGCGTCTTCGGAGAGGTCGGGGGGATAGCCATATTTGGCGAGGAGGCGGCGGACGTTTCTTCGGAGGTCGGCGCGGACGGATTCGCGTTGTTGCCAGTCGAGCTTGGGCATGCGTTTGACGGTTTCGGCGAGTTCTCTTGCCATGAGGCGGAGGGTGTCGGATTTCATGATTTTCTTGGCGCTGCCGTTCTCGGCGATGGCATCGTAGAAGGCGGTTTCTTCGGGGCTCAAGCCGAGTTCTTCGCCGTGGCGTTTTGCCTCGCGCAATTCTTTGGCGAGGTCGATGAGGCGGGCGATGATTTCGGCGGTGGTGATGGCTTTGTTGGTGTAGCGGAGCATGGCGTCTTCGAGGGCCTCGCGGAATTTTTTGCTTTGCACGAGATTGGAGCGTTCGGTGATTTTGATTTGATCGGCGAGGAGTTTGCGGAGGGTTTCGAGAGCGAGGTTTTTCTGTTCGAGGGCGGAGACGCGTTTGAGGAAGCTGTCGGAAAGGATATCGAGTTTGACTTCATCGAGGCCGGCGGCGGCGAAGAGGTCGATGACTTGACCGGCATCGACTGCGCCGCCGATGACCTGGCGGACGGCGGCGTCGATGTCCCGTGTGCCACCGTTACGGGAGGGGGTGTCATCGGAGAGGCGTTTTTTGATCATGACGACGAGGCGCTGGAAGAAGGCGAGGTGATCGGCGAGAGCTTCGGTTTCGGGGCGGGGGACGGCGAGGGCGAAGGCGGTGGAGAGTTCCTTGACGAGTTGGCGGAGGCGTTTGAAACCTTCATCCTGGCCAAAGACATAGTCGATGGCGTTGACGTAAAGCCCCAGGACTTTTTTGGGTTCGGCGGCGAGGGCCTTTTCGTAGTTGAACTTGTGGAAGAAGGATCGGAGTTTTTCGAAGGCGGCGAGCATGGCGGGGACGGCTTCGGTCTGGACGTTCTTGACGGCATCGCCCCTGCCGCCGGCCTGGGTGTAGGTGGCGAGGGCGTCGGCGAGCTGGTCGGCAAGGCCGAGCATATCGACGATGAGGCCGCCGGGCTTGTCGCCGTAGACGCGATTGACGCGGGCGATGGCCTGCATGAGGTTGTGGCCGGCGAGGGGTTTGTCGAGGTACATGGTGTGGGCGGGCGGGCAATCGAAGCCGGTGAGCCACATATCGCAGACGATGACGAGGCGGAAATCGTCAGCGGGGTCCTTGAAGCGTTCGGCGAGGCGTTTGCGGGCCTGCTTGGTGCGGACGTGCTGTTGGAGCGGCTTGGGATCGACGGGGCCGCCGGTGATGACGACTTTCATCGCGCCTTTTTCATCGTCGGCGTTGTGCCATTGGGGGCGAAGTTTTTTGATTTCGCCATAAAGGCGGGCGGCGATGTCGCGGGACATGGTGACGCACATGGCCTTGCCTTCCATAGCGGAGCGGCGTTTTTCCCAGTGATCGACGATGAAGGCGGCGAGGCGTTCGATACGCTCCTGTGCGCCGACTAGCGCTTCGAGTGGGATACGGATATCGTCGGTGGTTGTCTTGCCGGATTTGTCGTCGATTGCGGCCTGTTCGAGTTCCTTTTCAGCCGCATCCGCGCCCGCGCTGTCCACGGTGAGTTTGACGACGCGGGATTCGTAGTAGAGGGGTTTGGTCGCGCCGTCTTCGACGGCCTGGCGGATATCGTAGATGTCGATGTAATCACCGAAGACGTGGGTTGTGATTTTGTCTTTGGTTTCGAGGGGTGTGCCGGTGAAGCCGACGAAGGTGGCGTTGGGGAGGGCATCACGCATGAGTTTCGCACCGCCTTCGACGAAGCCGTACTGGGAGCGGTGAGCCTCGTCGGCCATGACGACGATGTTGGGGCGTTCGGAGATTTTTTTCTGGTCCTCGGCGAATTTTTGGATGGTGGTGAAGAGCACGCCACCGGAGGCGCGGTCGAGGGCATTTTTCAAAGCAGCGCGGGATTCGGCCTTTTGGGGTTCCTGGCGCAGAAGGGCGCGGCCCATGGCGAAGGTGTCGAAAAGTTGGTCGTCGAGGTCGTTGCGGTCGGTGACCATGATGATGGTGGGGTTTTCCATTTTGGGTTCGCGGACGAGTGTGCCGGCGAGCATGAGCATGGTGAGGGATTTGCCGGAGCCTTGGGTGTGCCAGATTACGCCACCGCGGCCGTCTCCTTTGGGCTTGAGCGCTGCGAGGATGGAGGTGCGGGCTTTTTTGAGGGCGCGGAATTGGTGGTAGCCGGCGATTTTTTTGACGATGTTGCCGCGGGCATCTTCTTCGAAGGCGACGGCGGATTGGAGGTAGTCGAGGAGGGCGGCGGGGTCGAAAAGGCCGCGGATAAGGGCTTCCAATGTCGGCTTGCTGTTTTTACCTTCGGTGGGACGCCAGGGCATAAAGCGGCTGACGCTACTGGAGAGGGAGCCGACGCGAGTGAGGAGGCCGTCTGAAGCGACGAGGAGGAGGTTGGACGCGAAAAGTTCGGGGAGGGTTTCCTTGTAGCGGTCCAGTTGGTCGATGGCGGTGTTCAGGTCGGCTTGTTCGTTGCTAGGGTCTTTGAGTTCGATGGTGGCGAGGGGGAGGCCGTTGATAAAAATGGTGAGGTCGGGACGGATGGTTTTTCCAGAAGGCGCGAGAAAGGTGAGCTGGCGCACCACCAGCAAGTCGTTGTTTTTGGGATTGTCGAAGTCGAGAAGGCGGGCGCGGCCGACGCGAGTTTCCCTGGTGGTTTTGTCTTTGAATTCGTAGGCGATGCCATCGGTGAAAAGGGTGTGGAACCAGCGGTTGTTTTGGATGAGGGTGGGGCGGGTGGGCGAGGAGGCGGAGGAGTTGGTCGCATTCGGGGTTGGAGAGGAGGGGGTTGAGGCGGTGGAGGGCGGCTTGGAGACGGGATTGGAGGAGGAAGTGGGCGGGGCCGGCGCGTTCGCCGGCGTCGTCGAGTTCAGGGCCGTGGCGGAGTCCGTAGCCAAGCTGCTGAAACCAACCGAGCGCGCCGAGTTCAACGTCTGCCTCGTTCATAGGGCCATCCTCACGCGGCCGAAACGAATGGCAGCACGTCTACAATGGGTTGGAACTCCTCACCGCCGTAAGGGCGGAATCCCTCGGGCCAGCATGCGTTCATGCGGCAGAGCACGCGCTGTTGGAGCGGCGCGGCCGGATTGACGCGTTCCACGGCCACACGAATGAAATCCGGAGCACATTTGGCGACTAGCTTTCGCACATCCCGCGCCAAATAGCGTGGAACATACCCGATCAGAAAACGGTCTTGGACATCACAGGTGCGAACCGCCACGGCGGACCGGTCGTAGGTATTGGAAATGTCGAACATGAGTCCCAGCGGTTCCTCTGATTTCAATGCCGCGATCCGCGCCAACGCCGCGGGCGGACCCCAGCGGATGCCATGGAGGAAAAATTTATTGATGAAGCAACCGTTTTCATCGGGCACAGGGCAGGGGAACAATTCCAGCGAATCGGTGGCACGCAATCCTTCGGTTACGCCGAGCACCGCGATGGGGTCCGGCGGATTGTTGGGATCGAAACCGCCCCAGGTCAGATAGGCCTCATATTCAGGGCGAGATTTGGAGAGGAGCCGATTGGCAAAAAGCGGCAGCAATTCGTCCGATTCGTAGACCTCCTCCAAGTTGGGCATGCCGGTGAAAGACTCAAAGCCCTCCAGCGTTCGCGCCCCGCGCGTATAGAGGAATCGATACCCCTCCGGGCCGTGCTCCAACCGTCCCACCGGTCCCCAGGACCCTTGTGCGGGATCGCTCGATTTCCATGCCACAAAAAGTGCGTTCACGCTTGGGCTCCAGTCAATAATCGATCCCGGAGCAATCCGGCTCAGTTTGGCTCAACGACTTCAAATTGGCCCGGGTTAAGCAACTCGATGGACTTGCCGCTATGACGCAGGATGCCGGTCACGCGCACGGTTCGACCATTGCGATAGGATTCAAGGGCGCGGTTGAAGGCCTCGTGGTCCAGGATCACATCCACATTGCGGCGCAGTTCTTCAAACCTAATCGTCACGTGGCCGGTGAAGCCCTCAATTTGGGAGGTGTCGCCGCGGAGGGCGAGGATGCGCCCGGTGACTTGCTGAGGCGCGGGCGCCTGGCGCTCCATAAAGCGTCGCGCGAGTTCTTCAAGCGCCGTGCGTTCGCCACTACCCATGCGCACGCGAACGGGCACCCCCTCCGCGAGAATCGGCCGCGCGCGGGCCCAACTCATGCCAATTTCGACCTGGGATTGATCATCGGCAGGGGTCATCTCGGCCAAGGCTTCGCAAAGGTTGCCGCTCACCCCGGCCGCGGCGGAATTAAGAATTTGTTCCGGACGACCGGCATCCAAATGGCCGCGCATGTTGCCCAGTGCGCACATCAGCGTTTGGGTGACGCGCCGTTCATAGGCCTCATCGGGAAGTGCCGCGTTGGGGAAGACAGGCGGGGGCTCGCCAATCGACGGCGGCACGGGTATCAAAATGGTGGCGATGAAACTGCCGCGTTCGGTTTGGCCGAGGCGGCATCGTGCCAAGAGTTCGGTGGCGCGCCGAACGCCCAGCCGGGGGTGATACCCCAGGGGTTGTTCCACGCTATGGGCCACGGCCAGCAGCGCCTTCACCGCGGCATCGAGGAGGCGCACGCCCTGGGCGAGCGGAATGTGCCCGGTGGCGGTGGTTGGGGAAATCTGGCGCAGGCGGAGGATATCGGCCGCGGGCGGCAGGGACAAATCGGCGAGCAGTTGGCGGGGCGGGCGCTCTTCGGCGAGGGCGAGGGTCAAGATCACGTCCGCCATGCGCAGGGCGTAATCGCCCAGGTCGCGGCGGGAGGGAAGCAAGATTTCACAATCCAGCTTGCGAAAGACGCCCGCATTGGCGCTGCTGGCGGCATCATCCCGCTGCCAGCGCTGGCTTACCAAATAGGCGCGCACATCCTCCATCCGCAGCGCTTCGGCTTCTTCACGGGAAATGATGGTGAACCGGCTCATCTTAGAGTCGCTCCTTTCGGGAAGCCCGCCGCATCATACCCGTCAGGGCCTCGGGAGTGAATCTTTGTTGCAGTGGGACATGAACCGTCACGCGGTCCTGGTCGCCGTCAATTTCGCCCATTCCCAGGAGGTTGAGCCAATAGGCGCACTTGCGGCTGATCATATGCTCGGCGGTAAGCTCCAGCCATTCAGGCTCATTTTCGGGAAGGTGCAGGACCACAAGCAAGCGGGGAATGGCCGTTTCGACGCGCAATTCGTCATAGTTTTTGCGCGGAATGCGGATGGTGAAGAATTCGGCATCCGCGCCGGCTATGGTCGTGGCCTTGAGCTGGATTTCCAAAGCCGGCGACCGCAGGCAGCCGGGCTCGGCGAAGCCGGCGGCCTTGAGGGTTACATCCACGCTGTCGATGTCCACCGAGGTGTGTTCGCAGGCACAGTCAGCGCGTGACGCAACCGCATGCACAAAGGCCCGGTTCAATTCTTCCATTCGTTTTTCGCGGGTCATATTGTCCTCGATGGTGTATATCGGCCAGGACCAGTCCGAATCGCGCCAGAAAGTAGCTTGGGGAGGAGGTAGTCGCGGAGTTCGGCGAGTTTGCGGGATTCGAAGATGCTGGCGTTTATGAGATCGACCATTGGCTTGACGATTTCAGTGAAGGTTTTGGCGATGGAGTCGGGCGGCAGGCAGATTGGGTAGCGCGCCATGTCGTCCCAATTGGTGCGCGGCATTTTTGTGCCGCTGGAACAGGCGGCGGTGTGCGCGACGAATTCGTCGCTGGAAATGTGGCCCAGGGCGAGGCCAAACCACGCGGGGGATTTTGGTTCGACAACAACGATGTCCGTGGAACAGACGCCGTCGATGGGGGCTACGCCGACTTTATGGAAGTAGGGGCGCAATTTTCCGAATAGAAGCTGGCCGGCGCTGAACCGCGCCTTGCCGCTTGTCACTTTCCCTGCGTGCTCCCATTCGGTGAGTGCGATGCTGCGGCGGGGCATGTGCTCAAGGCCGATGTAGGGAGTGGTCGAATCGATTTCTGACGGTTGAACGCCATCTCGGCGGGTGATAGCTATGTCGCCGAACGTTCCAGCCTTCCAGCCTGCGGGAATGGGGCCGAGTTCGGAGTTGACGAGGCGTGTGGGGAGGGAGCGGAAGATGGTTTGGGGCATGGAGGGGAAGGCGGTGGCACCGGCCGCTTTGGCTTTGACGGGTTCGAAGTCCACGAACCATGCCCGGAAGATGGCCCGGGCCAGTTCCTCCAACGTCCGGCTCGTGCGACGGTTTTGCTCGATTTTGTCGTCGAGCGCACCCAAGATTTCGGCAATGGCATCTTGTTCGGCGATT
>CAIPTQ010000098.1 GCA_903868035.1 uncultured Phycisphaerales bacterium | reverse complement strand
GCGGTAGGTCCAGCGGACCTTCATGGGGGGAGCGGCGATGACGGGGGCGAGGTTGTGGAGGGGTCCGCCGCCGCCGAAGGCGGGGAAGTCGCCGACGGGGGGCGGGAGGGGGCGCGGGGCGGAGGGGGGGCGGGAGCAGGCGGAGAGGAGGGCCGCCAAAGAAAGACGAAAGACGAAAGATGAAAGACGAAAGAAATTCATTCTTGCCTCAGTGCCGCGGGGGTTAATTGACGCATGGCCAGGCGGGCGGTGGTGGTCAGGACCAGGAGGCCTGTGGCCAGGATGATGCCGGCGGCCACGGCGACGGGGAGGAGGTGGACCTGGCGGATTTGGGGGGCGGTGGCCAGTAGTGCCGTGAGCACGCCGAGGGTCAAGCCGGTTAATAATAGCAGGCCATGTTCGAGGACGAGCATGAGGGTGATGCGGGGGCGGGGAAAGCCCAGGGCCTGGAGGAGGGCCAGTTCAGCGCGGCGCTGGATGACGTTGCGGGCGAGGACGACGACGAGGCCCAAGGCGCCCACGAGGAGGGCCAGGCCGCCGAGGAACTGGAAGGCGGCGATGTAGCTGTCGGCGACGGCATGGTAGGCGGCGAGGCGCTGGGTGGTGGTTTCGACGGTGACGCCGAAATCGTCGAGGGAGGCGCGGAGGATTGTTTGCAACTGGGGCACGGCGGCGGGGGGACAATCCACGAGGATGAGGGAGCTGCGGGTGACGGCGGGGAAGGCCTGGCGGAAGTCATCCTCGGGGATGAGGGCGTAGCTTTGGAAGATGGAGTCGGCGAGGAGACGGGTGATCACGATGGGGCGGGTGACGTTGGCGGCGGGCAGGGGCTGGCCGAGGCTGGTGTGGAGGATGTACTGGGCGGTCTGCTGATCGACGGCGGCGGGGATGGCGTCGCCTTGGGGGGCCGGGCCGCGCTGGGTGACGGCGAGGCGTTCGAGGACGGCGGCGGGGGCGCCCACGAGGGTGGCGGAGGTGGGGCGGGTCATGTTGAGGCAGGAGATGTCATCGCCGGGCTGCACGAGCAGGGAGGTGAAGGTGGCGGAGGCCAGGAGGGGGTCGTCGGGAAGGCCCAGGAGTTTGCGGCCGGCGGGGGTTTGCGGATCGGCGGGGAGGGGAATCTGGGTGGTGATGATGAGCTGATAGCCGCCGGTGGGCGAGGGGGGGGCGGTGGGCGCGGTGGGGACGGACTGGAAGGCGGTGACGCTGGTGAGGAGGAAGGAGGCGGATGCCATGAGGGCGACACAGAGGACGGCGCGGGTGCGCTGGCGGAGGATGCCGGCGGCGGCAACGGCCAGGAGGGTGTGGCGGACGCGGCGCGAGGCGGCGGGGAGGCGGGCGAGGATAAGGATGGCCAGGGTGAGGAGGAGGAAGCCGGAGAGGAGGAAGGCCAGGGGGGCGGGGAGGAGGTTGAACGGGGAGAGGAGGATGGGGGTGAGGGCCAGGAGGAGGGCGGCGAGGGTGATTGGTAATTGGTAATTGGTAATTGGTGATTTGGATTTGCTAATGGGAGTGGGGTGATTGGTGAGTTGGGCGATGGGGGTCCAGCGGGAGATGCGCCAGGTGGTGAAGGCGAGGGCGAGGAGGGCGGCGAGGAGGCTGGCGGCACTGCCGAGGGCGAGGGTGGGGAGGTGCAAGTAGAGCGTGATGGCTTGGGTGCCTGTGGCGCCGATCCACCAGGAACCCAGGCCGCCGATGAGGAGGCGGGTGTAGCCGATGGCCAGGGGGAGGCCGGCGAGGGCGCCCAGGAGGGCAACGAGGGCGCCTTCGGCGAGGATCAAGCGGCCGATGCGCCGGGGGGTGAAGCCCAGGGCGCCCAGGAGGCCCATTTGGCGGGCGCGTTGTTCGACGGCGAGGCGGAAGAGCAGCACGACCAGGAGGAGTGCGGCGATGAGGAGGAAGCCGGAAAGGCCCAGGAAGAGGCTGGCGAAATCAGTGCTGGCGGGCTGGTCGGGGGCGAAGGGGCGGGAGGTGAAGCCGGCGGCGGCGGGGGAGAGTTTGGTCAGCAATTCGCGCTCGTAATCCATCGCCGGGTCATCGGAGAGGCGCTGCGGTTGGGGCACCGGCAGGCGCAGGGAAGTGAGTTCACCGGCTGAGTTGCCCACGGAGGTCAGGGTGGTGGCGGGCTTCACCAGGCGCTGGGCGGCGATGAGGTTGAAGAAGATTTTCGGGGAGGCCTTGTGGGCGTCCCAGTAGGCCTCATCGGCGGGTGTGACGCGTGTGCGGTCGAAGGGAAAGCCGGCGGGGGGATCCCACTTGGCGATGGTGTCGGCATCGGTGAGGCCGTGGAAGGCGGGGGTAAGCGTGGGGTCCGCGCCCAGGCCGGACATGGGGAGGATGTAGGCCACGGTGAAGGTGGACGCAGGCCCCGGGGCCACGGTGTCGCCGGCGACGCGATAGGGGCTGACATGCAGGGTGTCGCCAATTTTCACATGGAGTTGTTCGGCGGTCCATTGGTTGACGGCGGCCTGGTTGTCTTTCAAGCTGAGGTCGCCATGGCCGGTGATGCCGGCGGCCATCACGTAATTCAGGGCGGAAGCCTGGGCGTTGTCGGTCAGCACGCGATCCAGCAGCAGGGTGTAGATTTCCAGCCCGGTGGCCTTGTACGGGTGGAGGGTGCGGGCGATTTGCGGGGGGATGTAGAGGGTGCCGGAGCGGAGGATTACGTCATCGCCGGAGCGTGCGAGGCCCAGGCCGTAGTCTTCGAGGGTCAGGGCCTGGGGCGGTGGGAACTGGGCTTGGGGCGGTGGGAACTGGGCTTGGGGCGGTGGGAACTGGGCTTGGGGCGGTGGGAGTATCGTCACGTCGAGTTTGACACTCCCGCCCGCCCAGGAGCCGACCAGCAGAAAGTTGGCCGGCGACTTGGGGATGCGGTTGTCGGGGGGAATATCCGCCTGCAGCGCCGCCTGCAAGTCCGGCATGTTCAGCCACACGTTGGCCGGCGGCCGCTGCGAGGGATGCAGGTCAAACCACGCGAGCAATGGCGGGGGCCAGGCCTCCGTCGAGCGTTCATCGAGGATCTTCTGCACCGTGACCCGCAGCGACGCCAAACTCGTGCGGTCGCGCCGCGCCAGTACGGCGTCGGCAGCGCCCGTGGGCGCGGGCAGCGTGAGCAGCAGCGCATCGCCGTTCTTCAACTGCAAAGATTCGGCCACGGTGCGTGTGATCCAGGCGCCATTTTGCGCCACCCCCGCCGCCTTCTGCAGCGCCAGCAGTTGCACGCCCATCGACAGCGTCGTGCGCTCCGCACGCACGCGGCCCGGCAGCGCCAGACCCGCATCGCAAGGCCGCCCCGAAATATCCCCCGCGCGCTCCGCCAGCCCATGGCTGAAAAACCCCGGTGCCATCACCAGCGTCTCATACCCCCCGCGCCGTCGCGCGCTCAAATCGCGCAGCGAATCGCGCACCGAATCCCCCAAGATCAGCGCCCCCGTGAGCACCGCCGTCACCAGCATCATCCCCGCGAGCAGCGCCGCGTGGGGGGCGCGAAAATAGACCAGCGACCGTCGGATGAGCGTGCCTGCGGTCATGTGCCGCCCCCTTCATCGGAGGGCAGGAGTTTTCCCGCCACCAGGTGTATTCGGTGCGCGCAAGTTGCCGCCAGCGTGATCGAGTGGGTGGCCATGATGAGCAGCGCGTCGTGGTCGCGGGCGGCGTCATGAAGCAGTTGGCCGATGGCGGCGGCGGCGGCGGCGTCGAGATCGCCGGTGGGTTCGTCGCACAGCAGGAGTGCCGGCTGGTTGAGCAGCGCCCGGGCGATGGCGACGCGCTGGCGCTGGCCGCCGGAGAGTTCGGCGGGGAGGTGGGTGCGGCGATCCGCCAGACCCACGGCCGCCAGCAGCGCTGCGGCACGCCGTTGATAGGCGGCGTCCACCGGTCCCAAGGCGAGGCGCGCCAGGAGGACGTTTTCGAAGGCGGTGAGTTGCGGCAGGAGGTGATGGTCCTGGAAGACGAAGCCGATGCGGGTGGCGCGATGCCGGGCGAGCTGGGCGGGGGACATGGCGAGGGGATTGACGCCATCGAGCGCGAGGGCGCCGGTGGTGGGGCGGTCGAGGCTGCCGAGGATATGGAGCAGGGTGGATTTGCCGGAGCCGGAGGGGCCGAGGATGGCCAGCGCGCCGTCGGCGGCGCGAAGCTGGAGCGCGAGGTCATCCAGGACGGTAAGCGGACCGGCGGGGGTGGCGTAGGTCTTGGTCAAACCGGCGACGAGCAATTCATGGGGCAAGGGCGTCTCCTTGAAAGCGGAACGCGGAGCATGTTGAAGTGCCGCCAGGGGGTAATTTAGCCACAAATGGGCGCCAACACACGACAATTGAAAGAGGGCGGAGCGGGAAGCGCTTTCGGATGATGGAAGCATTCCACCGTTGGCGGTCAAGGGTACAATTCGTGCATGGTTCACTTTCCCCACACCCATGAACTGCCGTGCCTGATGGGCATTGTCAATGTGACGCCGGACAGTTTTTCGGATGGGGGCGTTTTTTTGGAGGCGGGGGCGGCGGCGGCGCGGGGGCGGGAGTTGG
>CAIPTQ010000097.1 GCA_903868035.1 uncultured Phycisphaerales bacterium | reverse complement strand
GGCACCGGTGGCCCCTCCAGCGGAAACTCCGCCTCCATCTCCACACGCACTACAAACCCCTCCCCCTCAATCCATCTCGAAATCCTCTCACGATCGCCGACCATCTCTATCTCCTTTCTAACCGCCGCCCCCCTCACTCATAATGCGTCCACATCCGTACCACCTTCACCGTCCTGCTCTCCTCGATCACCTGATACACCACCCGATGCTGAATGTTGATCCGCCGCGAATACGCCCCCGCCAAATCCCCCACCAACTTTTCATACGGCGGCGGGTTCTGAAATGGATTCTGCCGCAAAATATCGAGAATTCCCTGGGCCTTGTCCTTCAAACCCGCCCCCGCCACCTTCTTGGCATCCTTCTGCGCCTGCGCCGTAAATACCAGCTTCCAACTCACCAGCGCAGCTCCGTCTTGCACTCCCCCACCGGCGTCTTAAGCCCCTTGCGGATCGACTCCCGCATCCCCGGAATCGACAGCAGGTACAGCGTCTCCTGAATCGCGCTCCAGTCCTCCTCCGACACCAGCACCGCCGCCCCGCGCTTGCCGGCAATCCGCACCGGCGCATCCCCCGCGCCATCGATCAAGCGATAGAGTTCGGTGCGGGCTTTGGTGGCGGTGACGGTGACCATGCGCTAAGCGTACGTTATGACGTACGGGAAGTCAAAGCGCCTGCGCTTAAAATACGCGCCTGAACATGCCTCGGTGTCCGGTGTCCCAACCCTGCCCCATCTTCCTCATTTCCTCACTCCGTCACCTTCACCACCACCATCGTCGTGTCATCCGTCCGCCGGTTCAAGCCCACGAACCGCCGCGTCTCCCACAGCATCTGCCGGCATATCTGCTCCGCCGGCTCGCCCAGGTGCGTCAGCAGGCACTCGCGCATCCGCTTCTTGCCGAACTTGTCGCCGTTGAAGGTCATCGCGTCGGGGACGCCGTCGGTGTATATCCACAGCACGTCGCCCTTCTGGAGCTGCACGACTTCCTTGTCGTACTTCTGCTCGGGGTCCACGCCGAGCACCATGCCCCCGGTGGCCAGGGCCCGCATCTGCCCGTCGCGCACCAGGAGCGCCGGCTCATGGCCCGCCGAGCAGTAGGTCAACCGCTTGTGGGCGTAATCCAGCACGCCGTACCACAGCGTGATGAACTCGTTGGCCCGCATGTCCAGGCACATGCTCTTGTTGACGCGCGACACGATCTCATCCAGGTCGTACACGTTGTCCGCCTGCGCCCGCATCGCCGCCCGCACCGACGCCATCAGCAGACTCGCCGGCAAACCCTTCCCCACCACGTCCGCCACCGTGATCCCCACCGAATGATCCCCCAGCGGAATGAAATCGTAAAAGTCACCCCCCAGTTCAAAGCACGGCACGTACAACGCGCTGATGTCCAGCCCCGCCACCCGCGGCATCTGCGCGGGCATCATCCGCCGCTGCACCTCCGCGGCAATCTGCACCTGCCGCTCCAGCCGCTCCTTATCCACCGCCTCCTCCTGCAGGCGCGCGTTTTCAATCGCCACCGCCGCCTGGCTGGCGATCGACGCCAGCAGCTTGCGCTCGAACTCCGAGAACTCGTGTACTTCCGCCGTGTACACCCGCAGCACCCCGATGGGCCGGTCCTTGAACAGCATCCCCACCACCAGGCTCGACACAATCCCCTCGCGCTGCGCCTCGTGCTGATAGATCACCCGCTCGTCGGAGGCCATGTCCCGGATGTACACCGGCTGCCCCGTCACCACCGCCCGGTCGATCGCGCTCGACGCCATCGTCACCGGGCCTTTGGTCAAATATTGCTCCGACAAGCCGTACACGCTCTTGATCACCAGCTCGTCGCGGTGCTCGTCCAGCAGCCGTAGCGAGCAGCTCTTCACGTGCATCGCCTCGGCGACGGCACGCGTGATCCGGTCGAGAATCTGCTGCAGGCCGCGGGTGCCCGAGAGCATCGTCGAGATGTTGAACAGGGCCGTGAGTTCCTGAATGCGCTGCCGCAACTGCATCTCCTGCGAGCACAAACGCGACAGCGCGTTGGCCAGCAGGTACAGGAACTGCACCGACGCCGTCCGCTGCCCCATCCCCTCCTCGTTCATCGCCTCGATGATTCCGCGGACTTGTTCGGCCGGCACATTGAGCTTGCGGGCCAGCCGCGTGACCTGGCTGCTCTTGATCGGCGCGGCCTGTGCCGGCTCCATCACGATCGACCCGATCTTCACGTCGTTGACGATGATCGGCGCGGCAAACGGTTGGTCCAGGTTCGAGTCCCCCTTTTGCCGGCGGGCGGCGGCAATCGCCGCGCTGCGGTTGCTGAACCGCTCGCTGACGGTGGTCTGCGTGATCGCCTGGCCGGCGTTGTCCAAGATGCTCGCCTTCACCTGCGCCACCAGCGCCAGGGAGTCCTGGATATCCTGCAGCGTCGCCAGGTCGAGAAACTCGGTGAGTTTCATGCCGCCGGATGTTGGTCCGTCAACGTGTATGCTGTCCATAGTCTTTCTGAAACCTGCCATTCGCTTGGCGGGATTTCGCCTTCATCAAAAACACGGATTCGCCATGATATCCGATGCCCCGAAACTCACATTTTAACCTGAATTGTCGATTATGCGCCGAATTAGCCTAAATTACAGCGAAAAATATGCAAAATAAACCCCGGATACGTCATCCGGGGTTCGCTTTCAAATGTGCTTCAGGCCGTTCTCACCTGCCACGCCCGCCGCGCTCGCCACGCCCGCCGTTGGAAAATCCTAAGCTGAAATTAAAGCCCGGCCGGGAATCAAAGTATGACCGTGACGAATAGTAGCTCGGACTCGAATAATAGTAGCTCGGGCTGGTGTAGTACACCGGGCTGGAGTACACCGGAGCCGGGTAATACGTCGGGGCCGTGTAATAGACTGGGGCCTGGTAGTACACCGGCGTCGTATACACCACCGGCGGAGCGTAAACCACCGGCGGGGCGTAATAAGACGGGGTGTAATAGCTAGATGTGTAACTATAAGTGGGGGCATAATAAGTGGGGGCCGCATAATACGTGGTTCTGACCACCGGTGCCGGCACATACGCCGGCTGGTAATACACTGGCGGGGCATATGTGCGGTACGTCGGCCCAATCGAAATGCCCACGCCCACCGACACGCGATCCGCCTGAACGGGCCGGGCCGCCACAGCGCCCACCACCACCGCACCGAGAACCGCGAACGTTTTGAACATGCTCATCATGGCTGTCTCCTTATGAATGCCGGCAATCATATGCGCCGGTCGCATCTGTTCAATAGACATCGCGTCGGCAGGCTGGTTTGTCCGCAAATAATGGGCGTTTGCGAACGAACGCCAAGTCGAGCCGGCGGCGCTACTTGCGAATCATGCCGTAGACGAATCTCAGCGCGGCCCCACCGGCCCGGTGAAGCGGCCGCGGCCCGGGCGATTGCCGAATTTGCCGCCGCCGGGTTTGCGCGGCTTGTGGCCGTGGAAGCCATGGCCGCCACCGCCGGCGTGTCCGCCGGAGCGCGCTCCGCCAATTGCGGCGGCCTCGTCCCTTGGCTCCTGACCGCCATGTTGTCCGTCCTGTGGGCGCCCCCGAGATCCCAGGGATTGGAATCCCTGGGCTTGAGGATGGCCGCCCTGACGGTCGCCCGATGAACGATCCTGTTGCGGGAATCCCTGCTGCCGCGACCGGGCTTTGGCTTTTTGGGCGCGAATGGCGGCGATGCGATCGGCGATGGGTATTTCCAGGCGCTCGGTGGGCTTTTTCGCGTAATCGAAGTCCGGCAGGGTCACGCGGGGCAGGCGTTTGCCGATGGCGCGTTCGATGGTCCGCAGATTTTGCTGTTCCTCATCGGAGACGAAGGTGAAGGCATCGCCCACCGCCGAGGCGCGGCCGGTGCGGCCGACGCGATGGATGTAATCATCGGCGATGTGGGGGCAATCGAAGTTGATCACGTGCGAGACGTCGGCGATGTCGATGCCGCGGGCCGCGATGTCCGTGGCGACGAGGACGCGGTACTGGCCGGCCTTGAACCCCGCGAGGGCGGCGGTGCGCTGGCCTTGGGAGCGGTTGCCATGGATGGGGATGCAGGAGATGCCGTGCTGCGTGAGGGAGGCGGCCAGGCGGTTGGCGCGGTGCTTGGTGCGGGTGAAGACGATGACGGATTCGAGGCCCTCGTGTTCGAGGAGCTTGCGGAGCAGATCGGACTTGAGATGCTGGGGCACGGGATAAATGGCCTGGGTGATGCCGCCCGGGGGGGCGGTCTGGCGTTCGATCTGGATCATCACCGGATCCTTGAGAATCTCGAGCGTAAGCTTGCGAATCTCCGGGGGCATGGTGGCGGAGAAGAAGAGCGTCTGGCGTTTGACGGGCACGACGCGCAGGATGCGTTTGATGTCGGGGAGGAAGCCCATGTCGAGCATACGGTCGGCTTCATCGAGGATGAGCACTTCCAGGCCGTCGAGGCGGGCGTAGGGATGCCGGAGGTGATCGAGCAGGCGTCCGGGGGTGGCGATGAGGATTTCGGTGCCGGTGCGGAAGGCGTGGGCCTGGGGGCCCATGCCCACGCCGCCGATGATGGCGGCACCGGAGATGGGGGTATGTACGGCCATGCTGTTGAGGTGATCGAGGATTTGCGCGGCCAGTTCACGCGTGGGGGTGAGCACCAGCACGCGCGCCCGGCGCGGGCCGGTAAGCGGATGTGTGATCAGCCGATGCAGCGTCGGGAGCATGAAGGCGGCGGTCTTGCCGGAGCCGGTCATGGCGCAGGCGAGCACGTCGCGGCCTGCGAGCGCCGGGCCGATGGACTCCTTCTGGATGGGGGTGGGATGGGTAAACGCGAGATCCTTCACGCCGCGAAGAAGGTCGGCATGCAGGCCAAAAGAAGAAAAAGGCATAAGGCTCCAAAGAAAATTCGTGGTCCCCAAAACGATGCGGGATCAAGCACATTTCCCGCGTAAACAACTCAACATGAGGGGATCAGTTGGGAAGGAAGAGACCATATCGTAGGAAAAACGCGGGGTAATAGCAAATACGGGCATTCGCAATGGCGGCCATCAGCGTGGGAAATTGGAGTCAACTGTATCGTGTAGTAGACTGCCATGTACGTGTAGTGTGTGATAGTACGATCAACCAACACGTTTCAACCGCGCGCATGGCGGCTTGGCGCATGCGGCGATATCATCCCAGCGGTCACATCCTATTCTTGCCTGTTGAGGATAATTTATGAACTCCAGTCTCTCCGCCATAGCCACCGCCACGCTCCTTGCTTCCGCCTGTGCCGCCGCTTGGGCCGCGACGCCGGCTCCGACTCCCGCGCCGGCAACACCACCGGCGACCACCGCCGCGCCGGTCGTCTCCCAACCGGCCAATAAAAGCTTCGCCATCACCGTCTACTGCGTCGTCGGGGCCTTCGGCGGCACCGCCGGCCGGCCGCTGAATCTCGCGGGGCTGGAAACCACCTGGAACACCATCTCGCGCCAGATCAAAATCGACAAGGTGTACCTGGAAACCGTCCGCGACCAGACCGAAATGGCCGAGGAAAACATCGAGCCCATGAAAAAATTCTTCACCGACCGCGGCGTCCGCATTGCCGGGGGCATGACGCTGGCGCAGAACAACTCGGGGCAGTTCACCACCTACGACTACACCCGGGCCGCGGACCGCGCCACCGTCAAGCGCGTCTCGGAGATGACGGCACGGCACTTCGACGAAATCATTCTCGACGACTTTTTCTTCTACAACACCAAGACCGACGCCAACCTCGCCGCCAAGGGGGACAAGAGCTGGACGCAATTCCGCGTCGAGACGATGCAGGATGTGTCGAAAAACTTTGTCGTCGGCCCCGCGCATGCCGTCAATCCCAAGGTCAAAATGGTGGTCAAATACCCCAACTGGTACGAGCACTTCCAGGCCAACGGCTACGACCTGGACCTGGAACCGAAAATCTTCGACGGCATCTACACCGGCACTGAAACCCGCGACCCCGTCCGCACCGAGCAGCACCTCCAGCAATACCAGAGCTACCAGATCATCCGCTACCTGGAAAACATCAAGCCCGGCGGCAACGGCGGCGGTTGGGTGGACCTGGGCGACCTTTACTACGCCGACCGCTATGCCGAGCAATTGTGGGATACCGTCTTCGCCAAGGCTCCCGAGATCATGCTGTTCAACTGGGGCAACCTGCTGAACGCGATGAACCCGGGTACGCGTCCCTGGGCCGACCAGAAGACCAGCTTCAACTGGGATGAACTGTTGCAGACTGCCGCCGGCGACCCCCCCACCGGGCGCGGACGCGGCGCCCCCGGCGCCGCCACCGGTCCGGCCTTGCCTTCCGTGGCGCGCACGGCCGCCTACGCCCTGGCCCAGGCCGACAAGGTCGTCTACAAACTCGGCAAACCCATCGGCATCAAGAGCTACCGCCCGCCCCACGGCACGGGCGAGGACTTCCTCCACAACTACCTGGGCATGATCGGCCTGCCCATCGACCTCTACCCCACCTACCCTGCCGACGCCGCCACGATCCTCCTCACCGCCGACGCCCGCGAAGACAAGGACCTGGTCAAAAAGATGAAGGCGTCGCTGGTCGCCGGCAAAAATGTCATCATCACCTCCGGCCTCCTCAAGGCCCTCCAGGGCAAGGGGATCGAAGATATCTGCGAACTGGAATACACCGGCAACCATATCGCCATCACCGGCTTCCACACGCAGGGCGGCACCCCCCTGGCCAATGGCGACCTGGCCAAGCCCATCCTCATCCCCGAAATTCAGTTCATCACCAACGACGCATGGTACGTGCTGGCGGGCTTGTCCACCGGCAACGGGTATCCGATGCTGCTGTCGGACAAATACTCGCGCGGGACGCTGTATGTGCTGACGATTCCCGACGCGTTCACCGATTTGTACAACCTGCCGCCGGCCGCGCTGTCGATCATCCGCAACACGCTTTGTCAGGGCCTGCCGGTGGCCCTGGCGGGCAACACGCCGTCGTATGTGTCGCTGTTTGAGTACGACAACAACACCTTTATTGTGCAGAACTTTGCCGACGAGGCCAAAACCGTCAGCGTCGCGGTCTCGGGG
>CAIPTQ010000096.1 GCA_903868035.1 uncultured Phycisphaerales bacterium | reverse complement strand
TGGTCCGTGCTGGCCACCTGCCGCATCCAGGGGCGCTCGGCCTATCAATTCATCGCACAGAGCCTCGCCTGCACGTTCAAACGCCTCCCCACGCCTCAGCTATTACCTGCGGGGCCTTGAGAAGTGTGAAGGGTTACGGGTACAGTTGTTCACCGAATTCGGTATTTAACCAGAGGCACCCATGTGCGAACACTGTCACGAAATTTCCCGACGGGACATCATCAAGGGGGCGGTGTTGGGATTGGCGGCGGCGGCGTTGTCGGCGTGCGGGGATCCGGTCACCGAGTTGCCGGATGCGTACCAGGAGCACATACCCGATGAGTTTGGCGGGCGGGTGAAGATAGATCCGGCGAAAATTGTAGTGCCGCGGACGCAGACGGCGCAGGCCTCGGACTATGGCAGCATCATGCCGCGAGCGGCCTGGACCACCACGGCGCTAGACCTGAAAAACGGGACGCCGATCAACGGCGTCAGCAAGCTGACGATCCACCATTCGGGCGATGGGAAGGCGTTCACGCCGGCGACCGCCGCGGACGTGGCCCGGCATCTGCAAATCGTGCTGCAAGCGCATCTGCAGCGCGGGATGGTCGATATCGGCTATCACTTTGCCGTGGACCCGCAGGGGCGGGTGTGGCAGTTGCGTTCGCTGAAGTACGAGGGCCAGCATGTGCGGATCGGCGCCAATGGCGTCCACAACAACGAGCACAACGTGGGGGTGGTGGCGTTGGGGGATTTCAACATTCAGGCGGTGCCCACGGCGCAACTGAACCGGCTGCTGGAGTTGGTGCGGCAGATACGCGCCAAGTACGCGCTCAAGCCGGCGGCGGTATTCATGCACGGGGAGATCGTGCAGACGGATTGCCCGGGCAAGGCGCTCATGCCGCTGATACTGGACGCCCGCAAACGCAACCTTGTGTGAAGGCGAAATGGGCCGATTCCGGCAATTTTCATAATGTGGATATTCCATTAATTCCGTGCGGAATCGCTGGTTTTCCCAATCGGTTCCAAAAGCTGAAATCCGCTTCGGATATGCTATAATCAAGATGTTCCGCGGAACGGCGGCCCGGGCATGGTGCGCGGGCAGGGCCGTGGGGAACGAACCGCGGCCGGTTGCCGCATGAGGGAATGACATGGGTATCTTCGTCAATGGATTGAAAACCGCCGTGCTGCTGGGCCTGCTCATCGGGTTGTGCCTGGGCGCCGGGTGGGCCATCCACGGCCAGCAGGGCATGTTCATCGGGCTGGTGATCGGCGTGATCTTCACCGGGATCAGCTTTTTCTTCAGCGACAAGATCGCGTTGATGTCGGTCAACGCCCAGCCGGTCGACCGCGAGCAGGCGCCGGAACTGTATGACATGACCAAGCGCCTGGCGGACCGCGCGGGCATCCCGATGCCCCGGCTCTATTTTTCGCCCGAGCCGGCGCCCAACGCGTTTGCCACCGGGCGCAGCCCGCGCAACGGTGTGGTGTGCGTGACGGCGGGGCTGATGGACATGATGTCGGGACCGGAACTTGAGGGCGTGGTGGCCCACGAGTTGTCGCACATCAAGCACCGGGACATTTTGATTTCGACGATTGCCGCCATCATCGCCGGGGCGATCAGCCATTTGACGTACATGGCGATGTGGTTTGGCGGGGGGCGGCGCGACCGGGACAGTTCGCCGCTGGACCTGATTGTCATGCTGGCGACGATCATTCTGGCGCCGATCGCCGCGGCCTTGATCCAGATGGCGATCAGCCGTTCGCGCGAATATGCCGCCGACGCCCGGGGGGCGATGCTCGCCGGGGGCCCGGAGGGGTTGATCAGCGCGCTGAAGAAACTGGACGACGCGAATCACCGCATCCCGATGCATGTGGCACCGTCGCAAAGCCACATGTTCATTGTGATGCCGCTGTCGGACCAAAAGAGCGGCTTCATGGACCTTTTCCGCACGCATCCGAACACGGAGAAGCGGATTGCCAAGCTGATTGCGATGATGGGGCAGCCGAATCCGTATGCGAGTGTGGCGTGATATACGGGCCGCCCCATCCGGTCACCGATAGACATCTTTGCGATGGGCGATTTTCAGAACCACAATCACAATCTCACGGTCATAAATCTCGTAGACGATGCGATAATCGCCCGTTCGAATGCGCCACAGATTGGGCGTCCCCTGCATTTTCTTGCAGCCCGGCGGGCGCGGGTCGTCCGCCAAAGCGGTCATCGCGGCCACCACCCGCGTGGCGACGGCCAGCGGCAAGCGCTCCACCGCCCGCTCGGCGGAGGGTTTGACGATGACGCGATAACTCATGCCTCACCCGCCGCCCGGCGTCGTTCCGCCAATCGGGCGCGAATTTTCTCCAGGGGCACGCCGCCCTTTTCCTTCCGCGCCTTCAGTGCCGCCTTCAGGTCGGCTTCATCCTCCAGCGCTTCGAGCAGGGCGGCATCCGCCACGCTCACCAGCACCGCCGCGCCCGCGCCCCGCCGGGTCAGGGTGACGCGCTCGCCGCCGAAGGCGACGCGGTTGATCGGCGTGGACATGTCATTGCGGAACTCCGCCGTGCTCATTTCCATAAGACACACTCCTGCATGGAAACATATTGGCTATTATGGCTATTTACGCCATGTGAGTCAAGACGTGCTTCAATCCCATCTTGCTCCTCTTTTATCCATCCACAAACCGCTTCTCCAGCGGCAGTCCCTCCCGCGCGATTTTCTCCAGCACTTTGACTATCCGCCCGCGCGCCTTGCCATCCCCATACACATTCTTCCGCCGCGCCACCCGCCGCGCAAAGGCCTTGTCTGTCAGCACACGCCGCAACGCCCGCTCAATCCCCGCCGCCCCTTCCTCCCACCCCACATCAAGCACATTCCCACACCGTTCCCGCCCCGCCTGGCGGTCGCCGAGGTTGACCACCGGGACACCAAAGGTAGCCGCCTCAATGATGCCGCTGGAGGAATTGCCCACGAGCAGGCCGCAGACGAAGAGCGCCACCCAAAACTTATCGCGGTCCAGCGACATGTACACCGGGAGGCGGAGTTCCCGATAGGCGCGGAGGATGCCGCGGTGCCCGGGGTCGTTATTCGGCCCGACGATCAGCAGGTTCCGCCGCCCAAACTTCCGCAGCAGCACGCGCACGGCCATCCGCGCCCGCGCATATTCCAGGCGTGCGTCGGCGCTCGAGGGATGCAACAGGAGCAGCGGCTTGGGGCCGATGATGGAGGGCGGGTTCATGTAACTCCGGCCGCGCGCAAAGTCACGATATTCCCGCACGAAATGCGCCGCGTCATCCAGCGCCGGCGCCCCGACCACATGCACGCGCGCGGGCTCCTCGCCCATGCGGACAATCCGCCGGCCCGCGGTGGGCGTGGCGCAGAAATGGACGTGGGCCATTTTCGTGAGGGCGTGGCGAATTTGCTCATCCCAGATTCCCGGGGCGGTCTCGCCGCCGTGTACGTGCGCGAGGGGAATTCGCCCGGCCAGTGCCGCACTCGCCGCGGCGAGCATTTCGAGCCGGTCCCCCAAGACCATGACCAGGTCCGCCCCCACTTGCCGATACGCCTCGGCCAAGCCCTCAATTCCCCGCGCCAAACTTTGCGCCGCCGCACCTACTTCTGACTTCGGACGGCTTGCTGCCGACTTCTCGTTCTCATACATCGGCACGTGTGCCGCAATCTCAAACCCCGACTGTTCAATCTCCTTGACGGTCTCTCCAAACGCCTTAAGCAAATGCATCCCGGTCACCACGAGCTTCAATTCCAGCAGCTTCGACTCCCGAATCGCACGCAGCACGGGCATCCATATACCAAACTCCGCCCGCGTTCCGGTCACCACGCATATCCGCAGCTTTTTGGTAATTGGTAATTGGTAATTGGTAATTGGGCGCTGGCTCATTGCTTACCCCCGATGTGGTCCCATGAAATCACGCTATTGGCCTGCACCTTACGCACCAGTGTGCGGCCCACGAGGCGACCAATTTCCGCAGCGGGGACGCCCGTTCCGGGACGCTTTACGCACAACATATCGCGCGTTAACACTGTTCCCGCCGGCAAATCCTGCCGCGCCACCACACTTTGGCGCGTCTGTTCGTACACGCCGCGTTCTTCGGGGAGCACCTGCTTGGTGAACGGGCCGCGCATCGCGAAGCCGATGCGGGCCAGGGCGCAATATTCGGCCATTTCCGAAGGCTCCAGGCTGGCGGCGTGGTCGGGGCCGGGTCCATTTTTATCCAGCGTCAGATGCTTCTCGAGCACGCACGCCCCGCAGCCGACGGCCAGGGCCGCGGTGAACGTCTCCACGGTGTGATCGCTGTAGCCCACCGGCATTTCGGCGAAGCGCTGCCGGAGGACGGTGATGGCCCCGAGCGTGGCGCGTTCCGCCGGGGTGGGATAGCTGCTGACACAATGCAGAATGGCCGCCCGCTCCGCCACATCACCTCCACCGTACTTGTACAACCACCCTACTGTGCGTTCCACCTCGGCGAGTTCGGCCGCACCCGTGCTCAGGATCAGCGGCAACCCCGTTTTGCATGCCGCCTCGACCAGGGGCAGATTCACCAAATCCGGACTGGCCAGTTTGAGCGCATCGACACCCATGGCGACGCAGGCGTCCACCAGTTCGACGGAGAAGGGCGTCACCACGGCCGCCAGGCCCAGGCCCTGGGCACGTTTGACCAACCGCCCCATGGCCTCCACCGGCATTTCCAGGGCGGACAAAAGCTCCGCCGCGCTGCCGGCACTTTTTTGCTGATAGGCCACCAGGCCCGCCTCCCGGGCCAGCAGGAGGTCGGCCCGGAACAACTGGAACTTCACGGCCTCGCACGTGGCCCGTGCCGCGGCCTCCACCAGGCGCAGCCCCTGCTGCTCCGACCCATCATGATTCACTCCGATTTCCGCGATGACCAGGGGGGGGCCATCGCGTTCAACAATCTTCGATCCGATTTTCACTGCACAGCTCTCGTTTGGAATTCACGGCCCAAGAAAAATCGCACAAAGAGGTGGTCGCAATTTGCGACCACCTCGCGTTTACCCGGCGACAGGCACCCGCAACATATATGGAAAGCCTACCCGATACCCCAAAAAATGCACGCACCAAGCCCCTCTTCGCTCAGGGCGATTGCATTTGACCTAAAATGTGAAGAGCAACGGGCTTGGCACCATCGAAAAGGCGGATGACAACACGGTCGCTCCCTCACGGTCGCGGCTCCGAAAGTCAAATGCAATTGA
>CAIPTQ010000095.1 GCA_903868035.1 uncultured Phycisphaerales bacterium | reverse complement strand
TGGCTCACGTTCGACGGCCGACGAGGGCGTCGGCACCACTTTAGGCATGCTTTTGACGCAGATTGGCATGGGGCACGGGGTTCAAGAGCGAAGGGCCTACAGATAGCCACACGCCCTCACGGCGTCAAAAGCATGGCACCAGATGTATGGTTTATGGTGCATATCAATTTTGGGGGGGATCTGTTGCCGCGTGGGGGCGGGAATGTGCAATCCCTTCACGTTCGACGGCCGACGAGGGCGTCGGCACCACTTTAGGCATGCTTTTTACGCAAATTGGCATGGATTCCGTCAGGTTGCGGGACCAGCGAAGAGGTTGTCGGCTTTTGTTTTTATTGATTGAGCTTTAGGGGCTTGTTTGAAGGAACGGACGTCTTGTTGGACGGGGAGGTCGAGGCGTTTGCCGTCCAGGAGTTCCTTGATGGTAAGGAGTTGGATGCGCGGATGGCGGGAAGTGCCGATGGGGGTAATGTTTTCATAAAAGCCGGCGTCGGCGGCTTCCTGGCGCATGGGCTTGGTGGGTTCTTCGAGACAGATAAAGGCGCCGATGACGGCATTATCACGTTCGATAACGCCACGCAGGTCCCGGAGTTGGTTGACGGAGACGTGGCCGCCCTTGACGGAGATAACGATGGATTTGACATCGCCGGCGCCGTCGGTGAGGTAGAGGTGGCCGTCGATGCCTTTGTCGGCGCCTTTCTTTTCGTGGCGGACGTTGGGGCGTGCGCCGATGAGACCGAGCGTCCAATATTGGAATTGATATTTATCCCGGGCCGCGAGATCGCGCGCGCCCTGGAGGTCCGTAGGCTCGCCGACGGTATGGTAGAGGGAATCCATTTTTCGGCCAAAAGCGTCCTTGAGCCGAACCTTGATGAGGTTGATGGCAAGGTGAGTGATGTCGATGCCGATCCAGCGGCGGTTGAGTTTTTGGGCGGCGGCGACGGTGGTGCCGCAACCGCAGAAGGGGTCGAGGACCACGTCACCGGGATTGGAGGATGCGCCGATGATGCGTTCCAGGAGGGCTTCGGGTTTTTGGGTGGGATAACCGAGTTTCTCGGCGGTTTTGCCGGAAATCGGGGGGATATCGGCCCAAACATCACTGATAGGCTGGCCATGAAGTTCGTCCGCGTAGTACTTGAGGCGGGGCGAGCCGCCTTTTTTCCCCGGCCAATACACGCGTCCGGCCTGGTCGAGCGCGTCGAGTTTTTCCTGAATCGTGCCCTGAGTAATGCCCAAGTTCTTCAAGAGCACACCCGGGAGGGCCCAATGGCGATCCCGTTTAGAAGGATCATATCCACGCCAAGGCTGGCCGCTTTCGCCATGGCGCACGCCGGCGCCGGTCAGCACATTGGCATGATACATGCGATTTGTATCCGGCTCGGAGGAACGGAAAAATTCCTCAACATACTGCGGATTGTGGGCCACGGTCGGCCAAGTCCAGAGGAAATTATCCGACTTGGCATAAAACAAAATCACATCATGGACGGGGCCGTAGCGCTTCGCCGAGTTGTGGGAACTCGTGCGTTTCCAGACGATTTCGCTCAGGAAGTGTTCCGGTCGGAATACCGCATCCATGAGCATTTTAAGGTAATGGCTCGCGGTGGGATCACAGTGCAGGTAGATGCAGGCCGTGGGCTTCATGACGCGATGGAGTTCAACAAGACGCGGAGCCATCATGGCAAGATAGGCGAGCATGTCAGATTGGCCAAGGTGGGTCTTGAGGCCCGCGAGGCAGCGTGCCACGTGATGGCCACCGGTGGCAATGGCCTGATCGAAATTCCGTGCGGCTTCAATATCCCAAGACCAGGTGTCTTCGAAGGCTTTGATCTGGGCGTGTGATTTTATTGCGGGATTTTGGGCGAGGCGGTCGATCCTCGTACTTGCTTTGGGAGCCACCTCGGAGAAAAGGACGTTATAGTCGGCGTTAGAGTTGAATGGCGGGTCAAGGTAGACGAGGTCGACGGATTCGTCTTTGATGTAGCGGCGGAGAATGTCGAGGTTGTCGCCGTAGTAAAGAGAATTTTTCGGGTCAGACATTGGCAGCACTCGATTACGTAATGGTGGGAGTGTAACGCAGGCAACGGAGGATTCAACCATGATGAAGAATTTGGCGAGTGCGCGGGAGATGGGGGCGCATGCAAGCTGCGCTAGCCCAAGAAACCCGTCTCGCGGCACCACTTCACATACTGGAGCATCCCCCGGGGCAGGGGGGTTTGGGGGGTGTAGCCGAGGAGTTTGCGGGCCTTGGAGATGTCGGCGACGTAGCGGGTGACTTCGCCGGTCTGGCTGGGGGCGTAGGTGGCGAGGGCCTGTTTGCCGGTGGCGAGTTCGATGAGCGAGACGAGGTCGTAGAGGGTTTGGCCCTGGCCGTAGGCGAGGTTGATGGTTTCGTGGGCCAGGCGGCCGGCGGCGAGGGCGGCGATGCCGGCGGTGATGCCGCCGACGCAGTCGTCGATGTAGGTGAAGTCGAGCATTTTGTCGCGGCCGAAGACGGTGATCGGCTCGCCGCGCCAGATTTTCCGGACGAACAGCGGGATGACGCGTTCCATGCGTTCGAGGTCGTTGTCATAGCGGCCGTAGACGTTGCTAAAGCGGAAGACGAGCGTGGGGATGCCGTAGCAGCGGGCGTAGCTGGAGAAGAACGCCTCGGCGGCGATTTTGCTGGCCGAATAGGGGGACTCGGCGAGGACGAAATCGGTCATGGATTCATCGGTGACGTGGCGGAGGATGTCGCCGTAGACTTCGCGGGAGGAGCCCATGACGATGGCGGCGTTCGCGGCGCGGGCGGCCTCCAATGCCCAGTAGATCATGGCGACGTTCTCGAAGGCCTTTTCGGGTTCCTTGACGAGCTGATGCACCTTGGCCCAGGCGGCGAGGTGGACGACGATATTGGGCTTGAAGTGGCGGGCGATGTGTACCAGGGGGCCATCGGGCGTGGGGGGGGTGTTGAGGTCGAGGATGTGGGAGGGGAAGGCGTGGGTCCAGGAATTGGGGCGTTTGTCGATGCCCAGGACGGCGTGGCCGGCGGCCTGGAGGGCCAGCGCGAGGTTAGTGCCGATTTGTCCGGAGGAGCCGGTGATGAGGATGTTCATGAGGGGACTCTACCATAGAAGGGCGGAAGTCAGAAGTCGGAAGCCAGAAGTCAGAAGTCAGAAGACAGAATGGTTCGCTCGCAACCTGCGGATTGGCCGCTACAATACGCGGATGATGAACGACCGGCGGCGTCCTTGGACAACCATCCTCTGCATCGGCTTATTGGCGCCGTTCCTGGCGCTGTTGGCCTTGAGCTGCTTCACGAGCAACCCTTGCGCTGCGGCCGGGCCGGCCACGAGCATGCCCGCCACTTCGGTTGGCGGGCGCACCGTTGCCGCGGCGGGGCCGGCGGTGGCGGGCGTGGCGGATGTGCCGTTGCTGGCGGCGGGCGATGGGCGCGAGCTGTGGGTCATGGTGCCGGCGGTGGGGGAAAACCGGGAACGGGGCTTTCAACTGCTGCGGCGTTCGGCCAACACGGGCGTATGGCGTGCGGCTTTGCACGGCGGCGCGGGCGGTGGGGGGGGTGGGCAGCCGTTCTGGAGCGCCCCGACGATGCCCCGGGCGCTGGCGCTGATGCAGACGCCCGCCGACCACCCCGGGGCGAGTTCGCCGTATCTTCTGGGCGAGCCGCAGGCGAACACGCCGGGCTGGGTGTATCGGTGTTCCTTGGATGACTATCAACGGCCGGATGTGCTGCCGCCGGGGCATATCATCAAGGCGGCCACGGGCGGGGTGAACCAGTTGTTTGTCATCACGTTGGGGCCGCCGGTGGCCGTTGCCACGCAACCGGGCACGGGCACGGCGTCGGTGCCGGCTTCCGCGGCGGCATCGGCCTCCGTCGTGCCGCTGCAGTTCAATGCGTATTGGTTTCCGCCGACAGCATCGGCCACGGCGACATATCCGGCGAACGCGTTGCTTCCCAAGAACGGGGAATGGAACATGCTGACCCCGCTGGGGCAGCCGTCGGACGATCCGACGGCGGTGCCCAAGTCCTCGTCGCACATGGCGCTGGCGGAGCAGAATGGGCGCCTGCTGGTGTTCTGGGCCGATCCGCTGCATCCCGCGGTGATCGTGCTGCGCAGCCTGGACTACGCCAGCAGGCAGCAGCAGTGGTCCGCGCCGCAGGCGCTGCGCCTGGGCGAGGAAGTGCCCGCGGAGTCGCGGCTTTTTACGGTGGCGCTCGACAAGACGCTTTATTTGTTGTGGACCGTGCCCACGGGCAGTTCCCGGGCCTTGCATGGCGGCTGGATCAACGTGGATGGGAAGTCCGAGCCGGCGCTGCATGCGATTTCGGCCATGCCCCTGGATGCGGCCGGCACGGGGCTGACCGTCAACGACGTGGCGGTGGGGCCATCGGAGAATTCCCTCGTGGTGCTGGTCAACAACCACGACGAAGGGCTCAAGGAGATGGTGTTCGACAGCCGCGGCAACAGCCGGACGAAGGCCCAGAGCGTGGCGCCCCAAGGGCCCCGGCGGGATATGCTGATCGGGCAGAACATCGCCATGGTGCTGCTGGTCCTCATGATGACGCTGTCGCTGTGGCAATGGCGGCAGAAGCCCGCGGCCATCGCGCTGCCGGCGGGGACGGTCATCGCGCCGCTGCACCTGCGGGCCGGGGCGTTCTTGGCCGATATCATCCTGCCGTATGCGGCGGTGCTCATCATCAGCGGCAATTGGGACAGCGGTTATTTTGCGATGTTTTTCTCCTGGATCGGGCTGCTCTCCAATCCCGAGGAACTGGTGAAGGCGACGGATCTCTTCATGTTTCTGGGAATCTACGTGGGGCATGTCATGCTGGGGGAGCTGTTCTTCCGCCGCTCGCTGGGCAAGGCGCTGGTGGGCTTGCAGGTGTTGATGATGGATGGCAAGGCCCCGACGGTGGCGGCCATTCTGGTGCGCAATCTGGTGCGGGTGCCGGAGTGCGCGGTGGGGGTGGTGCTGTTGTACCTGGTGATGTCCGACCGGCGGCAGCGGTTGGGGGATTTGTTGGCGCGGACGCTGGTGGTGGCGCAGCAACCGCCGGAAGTGCCGGAGGATGTGGACAAGAAGTCTGAGAAATGACGAAATTCGAAAGCCCTCATGAAAGCGAAGTTGCTCGATATCCGGATGCATGATGGTTCCCGCCATTTTGCGGCGTTACCCGAGTCCTGTGAGTGGGGGCACGTTTCGTTGTCATATTGAGTCTCTGCGGGGCACCTTCATTTCTGATTTCCTCACCGACAAGGTGACTGTGATGTGGCTCGATTTCTCTTTTTGTGGTCACAGGTTCATGGTCAACAATCAGTATGGTGAGTTCTGGTTTTTCGTCACTGATCCAACATGCCCCGACGACGTACTCAGAAATGTCGTGGAACATTGCGAATCATTACTTTCCTCATGACACGCGTTGGCCGCCGATCCAGACTGCGGCGGGGGCGGGCGCTTCGGCGACAATCTTCTCGATCGTGTTGCCCTCCTCGTTGATCGGCAGCAGTACCAGATCGGCCATTTTGCCGGGCGCCAGCGTGCCGACCTTGTCGTCCAGGCCCAGTGCCGCGGCGGCGCGGCGCGTGATCATCTCCAGCAGCGCGTAGGCATCCATGCGGTCGCGTTCCCAGACGTGGCGGGCTTCGCGCAGGACGGACAAATCGGGATTGCTGGCCAGGGAATCGGTCGCCAGGCAGACGTTGACGCCCGCCGCGAGCATGTCGCGATAGCGGTGCGGCGGATGGCCGAAATAGGCGTGGGTGCGCGGGCAATATGCCACCGCGGCGCGGGAAGCGGCGAGCTGCGCAAGCTCGGCATGGTCGCAGTAATTGACATGCGCCAGCAGGACGGGGAAAGCTCGCGGCTTTGGTTCGCGGGCGTCGGCCAGCAGCAAACCCCAGCGCTGGGCCCAGCGGAGGGGGCCGCCTTTCATCAGGGGGATGTGGTCGTCGAGGAGGTCCATTTTTTGCATGAGTGGCCAGTCGCGGCCGAGGGTGCCGGTGAGATCGCGCAGGAACGGGGTTTCGTCGGCCAGCTCGGCCAGGTGCATGGCCAGGGGCAGGCGTTGGATGATGGCCTGGCGGAGGCAGGCGCGGAGCACCGGCCCTTCGACGGTGTAGGGCGCGTGGGGACTGATGCCCCGGAGCAGCGCCGGCGTCCCCTCGGTGCAGTCGGCGATAGGCGCGGCCGCCGCCGCGATCATGGCCGCGGCCCGGTCGCGCCTTTTGCCCAGGCCCATGACCTCGCCAAAACTGACCACGCGGGGCCTGCGAGAACTCGGCGCGCCGGCGGCAAGTTCATCGCGCGTGATTTGGACATGGCGGGAGATGTCGCCCAGCGTCGTCACCCCCGCGCCCAGCGATGCCGCAGCGCCCCGCCGCACCGCGTCGCGCACCACGGCCTGGATTTGATCCGGCGGTGGATAGTGCGCGATCAGGGCTTCCACCCAGTGCGTGAAGCCCGGGGTTTTCAATTGTTCCGCCGATTGGTACGACAATTCCAGATGGGTGTGGGCGTTGACCAGGCCGGGCAGCAGAACGCCGCGTTCCCGCCGCACGGGCAATATGCCAAACTGCCGGCGCAGGTCCGCCAGTTCGCCCACCGCCCCGATGCGGTCTCCCCGCACCACCACGCCCGCGTGGGCCAGCACCTTGGGATAGGCGGCATCCATGGCGACCAGGGCATCGGCCGCGAGAATGTGAGGGTCGAAGGCGGAGTCTGTCATGGGGGGCAGTGTAACGATAGGGGATGGGGAAAGAAACGCGGGACACAGGGCCGGGATAACGACAAGGCGTTCAAAGTACGATCGGAGGAATGTCGATAGTGGGAATATCCCACTTTGACCGATACGCTTCAAGTGGGTATGATATAAAGCAACCGCCGCGTACGGCGCGCCCAACAACTGCTGGAGATGCTCATGCTTGCCAAAACGGTCGATACCAAGGGCCGGATTGTCCTGGACCGCTCCTATGCGGGTGCGACCATGCTCGTTGAATCCCGGGAGGACGGCACGATTGTGCTGCGTCCGGCGGTGACCGTGCCCGCCGGCGAGGCGTGGCTGTGGAGGAATCGCCCGGCGCTCCGCCAAGTGCGAGAAGGCCTTGATGAGGCGGGGCGGGGCCGGAATGCGGCGCCTCCCAACCTGGCGGCGGCCGCGAAACTCGCCGCGAAGATCAAGGATTGACCCATGTCCTATGAACTGGTGTGGCAGACCGGCGCGCGCCGGACGTTCGATGAGCTCCTGGCGGACGCCCAGGCCGCCCTGGCGCGGCGTGGCGGCAAGGGCAAGTGTACCCCGGCCGAGGGCCTGTTCAAGCAGGTCTATAAATGCCTCGAATTGCTGTCGGCCAACCCGCGTCATCCGGGGCTGCAAACCCATGAGTTCCACTCGCTGATCCATCCGTACGACAACCAGCAGAAGGTGTTGGAAGCGTATGCGCAGAACCAAACGCCGGGAGCCTATCGCGTGTTTTGGTGCTATGGACCGGATCGCAGCCAGATCACGATCCTGGCAATCACTCCCCACCCCTAGTGCCCGTGCGGTAAGGCTCTTCACCTTTCAACGTGGCCGCTTCAACTGCCTGTACGCGTTTTAGAAAGGGTGCATGACATTCTGGGCGGTCGGCAAAACGGAACCCGTAGCGTAAGCAAGGTGGAGTTGCGTGCCTTCTGGCTGGTGGTTTCTTCGCGCAGGCGAGTGACAGCCCATCGCATACGGGAGACCTGGCAGCGCCTGCGCGAGGCTACAGAAAGCGTTGGGAATGGTCGCTCCACCTCGCTTACGCTACGGGTTCCGTTGGCCGCACCGTTTTAGAAATGCCCCAGAATGCTGCCCCCGACGTCTTCGCAGAGGTATTCCCGCTGCAAGCGCTCGTAGAACCCCTTCATGTGCGCCAGCCGTTCCTTGGCCGCCCGCCGGGCCGCCTCGTAATGGAACCCGTCCCGCAGGCGGGAATCCCAGTAGCCGTAGTCGTGCTGCGCCTTCCACAGTTTTAGTAGCTGCTCCAGCGCCTTGCCGGCGGCATGGAGCTGGCGGTTCTGGTTCCACAGCCCGATGAGTCCGAACTCCTCCATGGCCAGGGCGTCGGAGAGCAGCCGCGCCTCAGGCAGCTTCGTGTCGCGTCGCCGGTGCTCCTGCAGGATGCGGAGCATGGCGTCGAGGTCATTCTGCGACAGCAAATCTTTCAACTGATCAGCGGCGAGTTCCGCCGCGTCGCCGTAGGCTTCGTCATCGGCCGTCTTGCCGGGTCCGGCGACATGCTGGGCGATGTTCGCGTACAGCGCGGCAATTTTGGCCAGGTCCAGGTGTTCGGTGCGCTCGCCGACGGCCGGCGCCAGGCGTTCGATGCAGCGGATCACGCGCAGGGCGCGGTCCAGCGCATAGCGGGAGGGTTCGGTTTGGCCCGGCACTTTGGTGGTGAGCGACTTGCTCGCGATCGTTTGAATGGCTGTCCAGTTTTCCGACATGGACTTATTATCGTCCAAGGCGGGGAAAACGCAAAACAGAAAATTCGCGCGTGGAATTTGCCATAAATATGCCATCGAATTTAACAGTCGTGTGAAGCTGATTATTGGGAACTCCGTGTTAATCGCCTATGCCATGGCGAGTCTTTCAAAAACGCGTAAACATCTTGACTTTCCTCCGATAAATGCTGATAGTGAAACATGATGACACTTTCGATTCCATTGACTTTTACGGCGGAAACCGCGTTGCGCCAGCGGGCCGCAGCGTCGGGCCAGGATCCGGCCACGGTTGCGGCGGAACTGCTGATGCGCGTCTTAACACGCACCGGTGGAATGACGCGGGAGCGCTTGGAGGAAATCAGCGGCAACACCTATCACGCGTTTCTCGCCACCGGCATGACGGAGGCGCAGCTCGGCGAGGAACTGGAGAAAATCAAGCACGCCGACCGTGCCCAAAAACGCGGAATCACATTCCATGAATGATGTTGTCATGCGGATGGTTTAGTAACCATCAGGTTTACTTGCCCAGCGCCCAGTCATAAATCGCCTGGCACACCTCGTCCTGCCAGGGATTCACGTTCCCCTGATACTTGTTGACCAGAATGGAAAACGCAAACCGCCGGTTCCCCGCCAGGATATACCCTGACAGCGTCGAGACCCCGGTGATATGCCCGGTCTTGGCCCGGATATGATCGGCCACTGTCATCCCCTTGAACCGTTTCACCAGCGTGCCGCTATCTCCCGGCACGGCGAGGGTGTCGATGAACTTGTCCCCGTCGGGCCTTGCCGCCACATGGGCCAGCACCGTGGTGAACGCCCGTGGCGCCACCTTATTCTTGCTCGACAGCCCCGAGCCGTCATCCAGCGACACCCATTCCGGCTTCACTCCCAGCCCCACGGCATATGCCGCCACGGCCGCCGTGCCGCTTTCCCAGGATCCCGGCTTGCCCGTGGCGTCATAACCCAGCCGCTTGCACAGGCATTCGGCCATCATGTTCATCGAGTTGGTGTTCGCCCGCTGCATGACCGCCAGCAGCGCCGTCTCATGGGTGGCCACCAGCACGCTCGGGCCAAAGCGCTCCTCCGCCCGCACCCGCCGCACCTGCCCGCTGGCCGCGATGCCCCCGCGCGCCAGCGTGTCGGCGAGAATCGTGCCGGTCCACAGGCCCGGGTCGTAGATGGGCACGTTATAGGCGCTGGTCGCCGATGCCGCCACCGTGCCCCGCAGCTCGAATTTGTTCGACGTCGCCGGCCGGATCAGCGACACCTTCGTTTCCGTTCCTTTGGTCGCCTTGATCGTGACGGAGACATAACTCGTCGCCGGCATGAGCTCCAAACTCACGCCCTGGGCCGTCAGCTTCGGCGTCCAGTCGAGGCAGTTGGTGTTGAAGTTCAGCCCGCCGATGGGGGCCGCATACCAGTCCAGGCTCTGGTCCGCCGGCCAATTGGGATTGGTCCACTGCGTGTCAAAGACGCGGTCGTCCACGATCAAATCGCGATAGCCGCCCACCCCCGCCTGCTTGAGCTGCGCCGCCCATTGCTCAAAGGCGCTTGTCGGCGTTTCCCCCGCCGCGGCACATATCTTCACATCCCCCAGCCCCGGATCGCCCCCGCCCACCAGCAGCAAATCCGGCCCGACCCGGTAGAGATAGGTCTTGAACGTCGCCGCCGGCCCGTATTTCTCGAAGGCCGCCGCCGTCGTCAGCAGTTTGCAGTTGCTCGCCGGCCCCAGCGGCACCGTCGCGTCATGCGCGTACACCGCCACCGGCCCGCGCGCGGTGATCTCCTGCACATCCACGCCCACCGCAGCCCCCTTCAACTGGGCATTCCCCAGCAGGGCGTTGATTTTGGCATCCAGGGATTCCCCGCGCGCCGCCCACGCCAGTCCCAGGCACAATACACAGGCTGTCCGAACAAACCGCATGATGATCCTCCATGATCGTGCGGAGCGGTTCGTGCATGCGATGCGTGCGTTTGCGCTCCACGTTTTGCCGGGCGTTGCCACGCCGGGCTAGTGCATCATCCCAACCGCCCCCCGCCGCGTCAATCCACCACATGCCGCAGCAGGCTGACGCTGGCCACCACGTGCCGCATCACCAGCACCGCCCCCCGGTTGGACCGCACGCCCAAATCGCGCGTCTCCACCAGGTACAAATCCTTCGAGGCCCGCGAATCATTTGTGTCGTGTACGTCCGCCTCGAGCAGCAGCAGCGTGGCCGCCGTCACGCATTGCAGCGTCCCGATGTAAATCATCGGACCCTGCGTGTCCAAAACCACCACCTGCCCCACAAACGCCTCTAACCCATCGCCCCCGGGCGTGTCCGCCCTAGGGTCCGATGTGCCGCGCGATGGTGTATTGTGTTCCGGCATGCAACCTCCTGCGCCGGCAAGCATGTCGGGGACGCCGGGGCTTGTCAATCGACCCCGTGACACACCCCCGGCCTTGAAGCTATGATGTCCCGTGGCAGGCTCAAAGGAGACACTATGAAAACCCCGGCCCGTTTCGGCACTGTCCAGTTCCGCCGGCGTGTGCTCGTGCTGGCGATCTATGGCATCAGCATGGCGGGCATCGGCGTCGCCCTTGCCGCGCCCGGCGGCGCCGGGCGCGCCCCGGCGACTGTCGCGCCCGCGCGCGGCACCCTGGTGGTCAGCCCCGCCGACAAAGCCGCCTCCGAGGCCCAGTTCGACAAGGCCAACGCCCTGTATCTCCAGCAGAAATACAAGGAGGCCCAGGTCGAAAACGACAAGGCCCTCCAGCTCGATCCCACCAATGTCAATGCCGTGCTCATGCAGGGCACCCTCAAGCGTTATCTGGCAGGTGGGGCGGGTGGGACGGGTGGGGGGGGTATGATTCCCATCACCACGCAGGGCGCCGGCCCGACGGGCGCGGCCCTGGGCAAAATCCCGGTGCTGACCACTTCGCAGGTCTCGCTGCTGCGCCTGCTGGAACTCACCCGCGCCGACACCCGCTTCACCGGCAAGGTCGAGCCCAAGGCGCTCGAGGATTTCTGGCAGAACGTCGTCATGAAGGCCCCCATGGGCGACAAGTCCAAGGCCGCCCATGACGCCTTCATCAACCCCGGCAATTTCCCCAACCAGCTCGCCATGATTCGCGATGCCAACCAGGCCAAGTATTTCGAGGCAGTCACGCTCACCTCCGACCCCGCCGCCTACGCCGCCTATCGCAGCAGCGCCAGCGGCGTCCAAACCTACGTGATGGCGAGCTGCGCGACCGTCGATTGCCATGGCGGCGACAAGGCCCCCGGCGGCAACTTCCGCCTGCTCAACCCCGCCACCACCACCGAACAGCAATACACCAATTTCTTCATCCTTAGCCAGTATGCCGGCAAGGACGGCAAAATGATCGACCGCGACAACCCCGAACGATCGCTGCTGATCCAGTACGGGTTGCCCTGGGCGAGCGCCCCGGCCAAGCATCCGAAGGTTGAAGCCCGCAAACTCTCCGGCCCCACCGACCCCAAGATACGCGCCATGCTGGACTGGATTCGCACGCTGAACTTCCCCAAGCCCAGCTATGGCATCGCGTATGATGTGCCGGGCGCGGCCGCTGTGGCTCCAGTGCCGGCTACGGCCACGGCCCCCGCCACGGCAACCGCGCCCAAGTAACGAACGGCACCGATGCTGGGAAACGGTTGTTGCCTCGCTCAATCCCTGAATGGTGTGACTATGGGCAAAGCTGAAATTCTCGCCGAACTGCCCCATCTCAAGGCTGAAGATCGCACGCAGGTCTTTCAGCGGCTTTGCGAGTTGCAGGACGATGACCTGTTGCACGGCATCGGACCATCCGCCCAGGAAAAGTTGATCCTCGATGCGGCTTTGGCCAAGTTCCAGCGTGATGGCAACCCGGGCACGCCTTGGCGCGAAACCCTTCGCCGCCTTCGCACCATGAGGCCCGCGTGAAATGGCGCGTCTCAATTCGCCCCGCCCGCCGTCATCGCATCGGCGTCCGGCTCCACTTTCACCCTGAGGCGCCCATATGCGAGTGCCGGCAAAAGATGCGACAACAGTTGCTCCGCGGTCATCCTCCGGACCACACCGTCGGGCCCGGTTTGGGTCCAGCCCTTGTTCCCTTTGCGATATGTTTGGGTATATCCATGTTTAGTCGTCATGGAGATCGTGCATTCAGTGTTTTTCATGGTTCACCATGGCCTATCGGCTCATTTTGATTTCGCGGTGTCTTGGGCGGGTTCGACGGGGAACCCCCGCCCATTGTACTTTGCCCGCGTCTTCCGCCAGACGAACAAGCAGAGCACGGAGAGGATGATGGTCGGGAACCAGAGGGGGAAGACAATCGCCAATATGTCGGGAAACCTCTGCCATGAACTATGCGAAAAGCCCAGCGTCTTTGGTCCAGAGAGGTGGTTTGGGGCCGTCATACGTAGCGGTTGGTTCGGAAAGTCGCCGCTAACTTCGGACATGTAGGCCAGCCCTTGGACCGCACCGACATCCCATTCGCGGCGTGCGACACACTTCTGTAGACCAATCCCCCCGAAATAACTCCCCACCCACACGCTGACGACGAACGCCAGCGCCACAAGCAACGGCATACGGATGAGCCAGCGGCGGAACATGGAAGGCGATTATAACCTCAACGCCAATATTGGCTCATTCTGATTTCGCGGGGTCTTTGGCCGGCTCCACGGGAAACCCTTGCCCCACCTTGCGGCGGCGGGTCAGACGCCAGATGAGGGCCGTCAGGAGGCCCCAGGTGGCGAGGAGGAGCCACCAAGGGATAAATATCTGTGTAAAGCCGTTGAATGTTATCCATTGGGGCCGCTGCAATAGATCGCTGACGGTCCATGGTGTAACCAGGCGATGCCACGCACCCCACCCGTTGACGCCGGGGTAATTAATCGCAACGCCTGTCGAATACTCGTTTAAAGATACCTTCGGCGTATCCACTTCAAACGCCCAGAACTGCCCGACCACCGCCAACCCCAGCAGCACGACCAAACCAACCATGCAGAAAATTCTGAGTCCGCAGCGAACCATGGAGAACATTATACCCTCAACGCAAGACACCCCCGCCACCCATCGTTGCTCCTATCAATTCTAATGCATCGGAGCCACCCATGCCCCTCTCCCGCCGCGCGTTTCTGGCCGCCACCGCGTCACTTGCCGCCGCACCGGCGCTCGCACGCCTGACGCGTGGCCAAACCGCTTCCGCCACCGCCCCAGCCACCGCTCCCGCCTATTCCCCCGCCGTCCAAGCCGTCCGCGTCAAGGTCGGCGACAAGCCTTTTGCCGACATGCTCGCCCGTCTCCGCCAAACCAATTCCGACATCAAACTCAAGGGCCTCAAAACCATCCGCGGCGTCGCCAATGCCGGCGGCACTTTCCTCACGGGCTACCCCTACACCGAGTTCTACGACTGGGACCTCTACTTCGAAAACATCTACCTCTCCTACTTCGGCATCTTCCCGTACTGCTACACCAACCTCAAGGAATTCCTCGCCCGCCAGACTGCCGACGGCTACATCAACCGCTCGCTCAACAAACAGCGCGACCGCCAGCACTTCAAACCCTTCCTCGCCCAACTCGTCGTCCTGGGCGCCCGCCAGGACAAGGACAACTACGACTGGCTCAACACCGAACCCAAGGCCGGCGCGGGGGGCATCGTCGCCGTCACCACGCCCGCCAACGGCTCGTACTACAACCGTCTCAAGAAATATATCGACAAATGGTTTTCGTATGACGGCGACAACAACGGCCTGCCCACCTGGAACTCCGCCGACGAGGCCGGCACCGACAACCAATGGTCCCGCGCCGGCGCGCTGGGGGCCTTTGAAGTCGAAGGCGTGGACCTCGCCGCGTTCCTCGTCCGCGAACTCCAGGCCATGGCCGTCATCGCCGACCACCTCGGAGAAAAAGCGGACCGCCAGGTGTTTCTCGATCACGCCGCCAAGTTGAACAAGCTCATCAACGACGTCTTCTGGGATGACAAACAGGGCCTCTATTTCGACCGCAACGAAAAAAAGAACATCCAGGTTCCCGTCAAATCCGTCACGAACTTCCTCCCCCTCTTCTGCGGCGCGCCTTCGGGCGTCCAGGTCCAGCGCATGGTCAAGGAGCACCTCACCAACGACAAGGAATTCTGGCTGGCCTACCCCGTCGCTTCCTACGCCAAGACCGAACCGGACTATTATCAAGGCTCCGCCCGCCTCCCCACCGGCGGCACCGAATGCAACTGGCGCGGCAGCACCTGGGCGCCCACCAACTACATGATCTTCCAGGGCCTCATGCGCTACGGCCAGGTGGACGTCGCCCGCGAACTGGCCGCCCGCCTCTGCGAGATGGCCGTCGTCAAGAATCCCGTTCTCCGCGAATATTACAATGCCGAAACCGGCGAGGGCCTGGGGCAGACCAACTTCTGGGGTTTCAGCGCCCTCTACTATGTCATGCTGCTGGAGTGTGAACTCAAATACGACGCCTCCGCCCTGGAGGGCAAATTCCGCCCCATCGTCACGGAGGAACTCGGGATCAAGTACGAGGCGTAGGCAAGCACTGGAAAGCGCGATCCGCGGCGTTACAATCCACAATTTAGGAAACCCACGATGCCGCTCCCGCCCGACCGCTCTTTCACCACCGATGCGTCAGTAACCGTACCCGTGCCCCTGCGCGGCAAGGCCCTGCTCAACCAACCCCGCTTCAACAAGGGAACCGCGTTCACCGAAGAGGAACGCCGGTCCCTGGGCCTTGAGGGCCTGCTGCCTCCGGGCGTCGCCAGCGCGCCGACCCAGGCCCTGCGGACGTATGAGGCGATCATGGCCAAGCCCGACGCCCTGGAGCGCTACATCGGCCTGATCGGATTGCAGGACCGCAACGAAACCCTGTTCTATCGCATCCTGCTGGATCACCTCGAGGAGTTCCTGCCGATCATCTACACCCCCACGGTGGGCCTGGCCTGCCAGCGCTTCAGCCGCATCTACCGCCGGGCGCGCGGCGTGTGGATTTGCCCGGAGCATCGCGGGCGCATGGAGCAGGTGCTGGCGAATGTCTGCACGCGCGACATCCGGCTGATCGTGGCGACGGACAATGAACGCATCCTGGGCCTGGGCGACCTGGGCGCGGGGGGCATGGGCATCCCCATCGGCAAACTCGCGCTCTACACGACCGCGGCGGGCATCCACCCGGCCCGCACGCTGCCCATCAGCATCGACGTGGGCACCGACAACCAGGAACTCCTCGACGATGAGCTGTACATCGGGTGGCGCCATCCGCGCCTCCGCGGCAAGCCCTATGAGGAATTGATCGAGGAGTTCGTGCAGGCGGTCAAGCGCGCGTTTCCGCTGGCGCTGCTGCAGTGGGAGGATTTCAAGCAGCAAAACGCCCTGCGCCTGCTGGAGCGGTATCGCCGCCGGCTGCCGTCGTTCAATGACGACATCCAGGGGACGGCGGGGATCGGAGCCGCCGCGATGCTCGCGGGGGTGCGCGCCACGGGCCTGCCGCTACGGGAGCAGCGCGTGGTGATGGTGGGGGCGGGGGCCGCGGGGATCGGGATCAGCCGTTTGCTGCGGGAGACGTTCCGGCGCGCGGGCATTGCGGGGGACGACCTCGTGCGGCGCATCGGCGCGCTGGACAGCGGCGGATTCCTCCACCAGGGACGCACGCTCAGCGATGAGATGAAGGGCGAGTTCGCCTGGCCCGTCGAGATGGTCAAGGCGGCGGGGATGAATCCCGGCGCGGCCATTGACCTCGAAACGGTGGTGCGGGCGCTGCAGCCCACGGTGCTGATCGGCACTTCCGGGCAGCCCGGCGTGTTCACCGAGTCGATCATCCGGGCCATGGCGGCACAGACGGCGCGGCCCGTGATTCTGCCGCTGTCCAACCCGACCAGCAAGTGCGAGGCCCTGCCCAAGGATGTGATCGCCTGGACCGGCGGGCGGGCGCTGGTGGCGACGGGCAGCCCCTTTGAGCCGGTGGTGTGGAACGGGGAGGGGGGGGAGCGGACGATCCGGATCGGGCAGGGCAACAACGTGTTCATCTTCCCCGGCGTGGGGCTGGGGGTGCTGGTGGCGGAGGCCAGCCAGGTGAGCGACGCGATGTTCCGCGTGGCCGCCGAGACGCTGGCGCAGGCGGTGACCGATGCGGACCTGGCCGCCGGGTCGCTGTTCCCCCGCTTGCGCGAACTGCGCGCCATCACCTTCCAGGTGGCCTGCGCCGTGGTGCGGCAGGCGCGCGAGGAGGGCGTGGGGCGGCCGCTTTCCGATGAGGAGATACCCAAGGTGGTGGGCGCGTCGATGTGGATGCCCAACTATGCGCGCCTGGTGCCGGCGGCGGAGTAGCGGGCGGGCCGCGGCACGCCGGGTGTGATTGCCATGGGGCCTCACACCCGCACGCCCTCCGGCAGCGGCGCGCCGATCAGCGGCACGACACACTGGGCCATCTGCTCCTCGCTGAGCATGCTGGCGTTGAGCGTCAAATGAAACACCTGCGGGTGCTCGCACAGATGCGGCCAGAATTTGGCCACAAACGCATCGCGGTCGCGATCCAGCAGCCGCACCTTCTCCCGCGCCTCGCCCTCGTCCAGGCCGTCGTTCCGCGCCAAATTCCTCACCCGCCATTCAAACGGGGCGATGATCCGCACCCGCACGCCGCCGGGCATGTTGCGCGTCATCAGTTCGCCGGCCATGCCCACGAGGATCACGTGGCCGGCGCGGGCCAGGGCCCGCATCGTCTCCATGACGCGGCGGAACACGGCCAGCTCGCTGGGCGAGCGGTCCGTGTGCGACAGCCCGCCGAGAAATTCCTCGATCCAGGTGTGGCTGGATTTTTCCAGGGAATCGATCAGGTCGGTGGAGAGATGCGTGTCCGCCGCGATGCGCTCCACCAACTCGCGGTCCAGGGAATTCCAGGGATGCTCGTCGGGGTTCCGCTGGTTCAGGTGCTCGGCCAGGAGCCGTCCGAATTTGACGCCCCCCGACCCGGCCTGGCGGCTGATGGTGACAAACGGCCAGACGGGCCGCGCCTCACGGGCGCCCGCGGGCGTCTTGTCCGCCGTGCGCAACGAACCCATGAGTTGTGGCAGATTGACATGTGCCGAACCAAAATGCATAAATCACCTCCCAGCGGCGCCGCATTTTCCCCCATCATATCACAGGGTGCCGGCGCGGGAACCATTCCGGCCAGGGATTATTTTTGGGGTCCAGTCAATCCCCTCCCCGCCTCCTCTCCCGTATAATGCCCCACGTTCCCTCGTCCTTTTCCCACAGAGGAGCCGCATGAACCCCATCGCCCAGCAAGACCCCGAACTCTGGCAGGCCATCGCCGACGAAACCACCCGCCAGGAATCCACCCTCGAACTCATCGCCTCCGAGAACCACGTGTCGCCCGCGGTCATGGCCGCCGCCGCCACGCCCCTGACCAACAAATATGCCGAAGGCTACCCCGGCAAGCGCTACTACGGCGGCTGCCAGTTCATTGACGTGGTCGAAAATCTCGCCCGCGACCGCGCCAAGCAACTCTTCGGCTGCGACCACGCCAACGTCCAGCCGCACTCGGGCTCCCAGGCCAACCAGGCCGTCTTCCTCGCCGCCCTCACTCCCGGCGACACCATCCTGGGCCTCCACCTGGACCACGGCGGCCATCTCACCCACGGCAAATCCGTCAATATGTCCGGCAAGTGGTTCAAGGCGCTGCATTACCAGCTTAACCCGCAAACCGAACGCATCGACATGGCCGAAGTCCGCCGTGCCGCCCAGGAACACCACCCCAAGCTCATCATCACCGGCGCCTCGGCCTACCCCCGCGCGTGGGAATGGGCCAAATTCGCCGAGATCGCCCAGGAAGTCGGCGCCCTGCTGATGGCCGACATCGCCCATGTCGCCGGCCTCGTCGCCACCGGCCTGCATGACTCCCCGGTCCCCTATGCCCACTTCGTCACCACCACCACGCACAAAACCCTCCGCGGCCCCCGCGCCGGCATGACCATGTGCAAGGCCGACTGGGCCAAGAAAATCGACTCCGCCGTCTTCCCCGGCCTCCAGGGCGGCCCGCTCATGCACATCATCGCCGCTAAGGCCGCCGCCTTCGGCGAAGCGCTGCAGCCGGAGTTCAAAACTTATTGCGAGCAAATCCTCAAAAACGCCAAGACCCTCGCCGAGGAACTCGCCCGCCGCGGCTTCCGCCTCGTCACCGGCGGCACCGACAACCACCTCATGCTCATCGACCTCCGCGCCAAGGATGCCAACCTCACCGGGGCCGCCGTCGAACTCTGGCTCCAGCAGGCCGGCATCATCGTCAACAAAAACATGGTCCCCTACGACACCCGCAAGCCCATGGAAACCTCCGGCATCCGCGTGGGTACCCCCGCGCTGACCACCCGCGGCCTCAAGGAACCCGAAATGAAAAAAGTCGCCGCCTGGTTCGACCTGGGCGTGCAATCCAAAGGCGATGCCGCCAAACTCGCCGGCATCCGGGCGGAAGTCGAGGAATTCACCCGGCAGTTCCCGCTGCCGCATATCAAGGTGGAAACCGCCTGATCCGCCCGCGGCTAGTGGTCCATTTCCTCAGAAATGACGGGTGTATGGTCGCTTCCTTACGGTCGCGGCTCTGAAATCACACGCAATTACGAGAGGAACGGGCCACTAGGCCCGCGCCGCCCACATTTTCCCATACGCCTCCTCCACTCGCCGTGCATGGGCCTGATGATCCATCACCGGCGACGCTTCCATCCGCTCCCGCAGACACTCCCGGAGTTCCCCCAGCTTCCCCCGATCCAACGCCAAGGCCGCCGCACGTTCCACATACTCCCCAGGCCCCCGTGCCGCCAACTCGCCCAGCCCCACCTGCGCCAGCACGCTGGCCCCCAGCCGCTGCCAGCATGTCGGCCCCTCCAGGCACACCGCCGGCACTCCCATCCACAACGCATGACACACCGTCGTGTGGCCGCTCAGCGGAAACGTGTCAAGCATGATGTCCACGCCGTGGTGCGCCGCCATATACTCCGGCAGTGGCAGCCGCGGAAAAAGCTCTACGCGCTCCGCCGCGACGCCCCGCGCTTGCAGCGTTCCGCGAATGGACTCCGCCGCCTCCGCCGGGTCCAGCACATATACGCGCAGATGCGAACCGGATACCCGTGACAGAATCTCCGCCCACGCCTCCAGCAGCGCGGGCGATATCTTGCCCCGGCTGGCGAAACATCCGAACGTGCAATGCCCCCGCGCCCGCAGCGGCAACGGGCCGACCGCCGGCGCCGCGTCCGGCGGCTGATAGGTCGCAAACGGCCCCGCCAGCCGCACCAGCTTTTCCGTGTACCACGCCTCCGCTCCCGGCGGATCGACCAGCGCATCGGTCAGCCGATAGTCCACCGCCTCCAGTCCCGTCGTGGCGGGATATCCCAGATACGTCACCGCCACCGGCGCGGGCTTGTGTGCGGCCACGCCCAGCCGGTTCCCCGGCGTATGCCCGCCCAAATCCACAAGAATGTCGATGCCGTCCTGCCGCATCAGCGCGGCCGCGTCCCCGTCCGCTATCCTGCTGATGTCGCGCCACTGCGCGGCCGTTTGCCGGAGCCGCCGGGTCACTTCATCGGGCCGGCGCACAGAGGCATAGCACCAGGCCTCGACCTTGGTTTTATCATGATGCCGCAGCAGCGGTTCAAAAAAAGTGGCGACTGGATGCGTGGAAAAATCCGCCGACAGATAGCCAATCCGCAATACGCGCTGCGGCGGGCGCTCCTGGGCCGGCGCGCTCGCCGATGCCGGGTTCCCCCGCCCCTCCCGCCCCGTCCCCAATATGGCATTGGTGGATCGTGCCGCTTCCAGAATTTCCCGGGGGGGCGCATTCATTTCATGCAGGGCCATCAGCAGTTGGCTTTGCGCCTGGGCGGTGGGTTGCAATGCCAGCGCTTCCCGGAGCGCCGCCACCGCGCCGGCGCTCTGCCCGGTGCCTGCGAGCGCGATGCCGCGGGTATGGTGCAGCTCCGCCTCCCGGGGGCGTTCGCGGCACATTTGTTCAAGGTATCGCAGGGCTTCAAACGTGCGTCCATGCTTGAGAAGCACCTTCGCCAGATTGTGCCGCGCCCCGATGTCGTCCGGGGATAGCGTCACCGCGCGCCGCAGCGGTTCGAGTGCCTCGGCATACCTCCCCACCTCCATCAACGCCGCGCCCAAATTGCTGAGTATCGGCGCATCTTCCTGCAGTGCCGCCGCCTTCTGAAAAGCTTCCACCGCCTCATGGGGAAGACCCTGTCGTATGAGGGCGATGCCGAGCAAATCCCACACCCCCGCGTCGCCGGGCTGCAGCGCCGCCGCCTGCTTGAATTTCACGACCGCCTGCGCCACCTGACCGGTCCGGTACAGAACCACCCCTTGTTGCTTGAGGCTCTGGGCATTGGCGGAAAAATTCAGCATGCCCAAGTATAAATCAACCGCACATAAACACGAAATTCGGCGCGATTGTCTTGGTATGCTATTGCGAATTTAATGGTGAATTTTGACAAAAGACAATAATTATTGTTAATTAGACATAGATGTCCCGAATCACTATAGTAATCCAACAGGATAAATGAACATGAACGCCCCAAAGGAACCAACCGTGATGCCAACCGACCTTGCCACCGAGACGGATCTATCGCAAAGCCTACCCACGACTGCCGAAACGCGAATCCACTGGGCGGATACCAGCGGCATAGTCCGCCCGGACCTCGAACAACGCTTCGAAGCCATGCGCGCCCGCAACTGGATCACCGACCGCATGGTGCAGCAGTACCAGACGCACTGGCACTGCTCGCGCGAGGTCGCCCTGGAACGGCTGCTGGAAAAAACCGGGAAATAATTTAATTAGGTATTGACGAGAGGGTCGGCGGGTGTATCGCTGCGCCGTTGTGTCGCTGCGCCGTTGCGGTTTCAGAGAAGGTTGACATAATACATTTATGTGGATCATCAAACCGGCGCGCATCCGTGAATTCGCCAGACAATATCCGCAGGCGGCATCGTCGCTGGAACGTTGGCTCAAGCTGGCGGAAGGTGGGCAATGGTCTTCGCTGGTGGACATCCGCAGCGTCTTCCGGAGCGCTGATGAGGTGCGGGTCGCCAGCGGAAGAGTAGTGGTGGTCTTCAACCTCAAGGGCAACGACTTCCGGCTGATTACGGCGATTCATTACAATCGCGGCAAGGTGTTTGTTATGATGTTTCTGACGCATGCGGAGTATGACAAAGATACCTGGAAGGAAAATCTGTGACGGACTCGAATGTTTTTCAACCCACCTGGAAATTCAAGGATCTGCCGAAGACCTACGCGAAACTGGTGGCGTGTTACGCGCCCCGGCCGGTGCGCAACGAAGCGGAACGGCAGGCGGCCACGGCGATGATCGACGCGCTCGCGGGACATGCGCTCAATCGCGATCAGGATGATTACCTCGATCTTCTGTCGACGCTGTTATCGGAATATGAGGATGTGCGTTATGCGGTGCGGGCGAAGGAAGTCTCGCCGCTGGAGGCGCTGCAGTATCTTATGGAGGAAAGCGGGACGAGTGCCGCGGATTTGGGGCGGTTGCTGGGGAATCGGGAGGCGGGGTCGAAGATACTGCGCGGGGAGCGGGAATTAAGCGTGCATGACATCGCCCTGCTTTCGGAGCGCTTCGCGATCAGCCCGGAGTATTTCATGCCCAAGGTGACGCGCCCGGCCAAGGCCCGGATCAGGGCCGGGCGAAATGCCCGTCTCCCATGGCGCGGCGCGGTGCGTGAGCGCGTGTGATGAGGCCTTGGTCTTACTTCACTTCCTTCGCGTTGATCCACTTCATCATCTTCCGCAGCTTCCGCCCGGTGACTTCCACCGGGTGGTTCTTGTCGGCATTGTAGAGCTTGTTGAACAGCGGCTTGCCGGCCTTGTGTTCGGCGATCCACTCCCTGGCGAACTTGCCGGAGGTGATTTCGTCGAGGATTTTCTGCATTTCCTTCTTGGTCTTGTCGGTGATGATCCGCGGCCCGCGCGTCAGGTCGCCGTATTCGGCCGTGTTGGAAATTGAGTACCGCATGTAGTTCAGGCCGCCCTGATAAATCAAATCGACAATCAGCTTGACCTCGTGGACGCATTCAAAGTAGGCCATCTCGGGGGGATAGCCGTTCTTCACCAGGGTTTCAAAGCCGGCCTTGATGAGCGCCGACAGGCCGCCGCAGAGGACGACCTGTTCGCCGAAGAGATCGGTTTCGACCTCATCCTTGAACGTCGTCTGGATGATCCCCGCCCGCGCCCCGCCGATGCCGGCGCCCCACGCCAGCGCGATCTTGAGCGCTTTGCGGGTGGCATCCTGCTGAATCGCCACCAGGCACGGCACGCCGCCGCCCTTGACGAATTCGCTGCGGACCAAATGGCCGGGGCCTTTGGGGGCGATCATGACGACGTTGACGCCCTTGGGCGGGACGATGCACTTAAAGTGGATGTTGAAGCCGTGGGTGAAGCCGATGGTCTGGCCGGGGCGGAGATACGGGGCGATGGACTTTTCGTAGATGCCGGCCTGGAGTTCATCGGGCAGCGTCATGCAGATCAGGTCGGCCTGTTGGACGACTTCCTCGATGGTCAATGGCTGGAAGCCCATTTCCACGGCGAGCTTGGCGTTGGCCGTGCCGGGGACTTCGGCAATGATGACCTTCACGCCGCTGTCGCGCAAATTGGCGGCATGGGCGTGGCCCTGCGAGCCGAAACCGAGAATGCCGACGGTTTGGCCCTTGAGGCCCTCAAGGGAGGCTTTATTTTCGTAGTAGGTGCGAAGAGCGGCTTTGGCCATGGAAGATCCTTTCGGGCTAGGGAAATCAAAGAAGGGGAAGGATACCGGATGGGTGAAGGGCGGTCAATTTTGGAGGCTCAGGTATATTTGGTATTTTTGGGGCGTTGGGGCGGATTGGCGATATGCCGTGATGGAATTGCCCGGCCCCACCGGCCTATTCCACAATGTCGCGCAGCGCGCTTTCCCGAGCGTGCTTGAGGCCGTTGGCGCGAATTCGATCCCAATCCCTGGATGTCAGCGGCGCGGGATGAGAGCGGTTCCAAAAAAATAGAAAATTGATCCCCAGCCGCATATTCACTTGCTACCCCCGAAACTTCGGCTTTTTCTTCACCTTCGTCTGCTGCGGCGTCATCGCCTTTCTTTCCTTCCCCCCAAGCCGCTCCGCCATCGTCTGGGCAATCGCCGCCGTCAAATCTCCCGCCGCCGGTTCCCCCGGCGCGCCCGGCGCCATCCCGCCCGCCGCGGCCTCCTTGGCCTTCAACTCCTTGATCCGATCCCGAATCTCCGCCGCCTTCTCAAATTCCAGGTTATTCGCCGCCTCCAGCATTTCCTGCTCGAGCATCCGCACGGTCTCATTGACATCGAATTCCTCCTCCGATGCCGCCACCATCTCGCGGGCCAATCGCCGGGCCTTGAGTTCCACATCAATTCCATGCCGGATCGCCTTGATGATCGTCGTCGGCGTGATCCCATGCTCCTGGTTGTACGCCTCCTGGATCGCCCGCCGCCGGTTGGTCTCGTCGAGCGCCCGCCGCATGGCTGGGGTCACCATGTCGGCATACAAAAACACTTGCGAATTCACGTTGCGGGCGCACCGCCCGATCATCTGGATCAGCGACGTTTCGCTCCGCAAAAAACCCTGCTTGTCGGCGTCCAGGATCGCCACCAACGACACCTCGGGCAAATCCAGGCCCTCGCGCAAGAGGTTCACGCCCACCAGCACGTCAAACGTCCCCTCGCGCAGTTCGCGCAGAATCTCCACCCGGTCAAACGTCTGGATGTCGCTGTGCAGGTACTTGCAGCGCAGGCCGCTCTCGCCCATGTAGTGCGACAAATCCTCCGCCAGCCGCTTGGTCAGCGTCGTCACCAGCGTGCGTTCGCCGCTGGCGGCACGCTTCTTGGTCTCGGCGACCAAATCCAGCACCTGGCCGGTGGCGGGGCGCACGGCGATCTGGGGATCGACCAGACCGGTGGGGCGGATGACCTGTTCGACGACTTCGCCCTTGGTCAAGTCCATCTCGTACTTGCCCGGCGTGGCCGAGACGAACAGCACCTGGTTCCACATGCCCACGAATTCCTCGAAGCGCATGGGGCGGTTGTCCAGGGCGGAGGGCAGGCGAAAGCCGTGATCGACGAGGACGGTTTTGCGGTTGCGGTCGCCGGAATACATGGCGTTGATCTGCGGGACGGTGACGTGGGATTCATCGATGATGAGGAGGTAGTCCTTGGGGAAATAATCGACGAGGGTGTTGGGCTTGGCGCCCGGGGGCGTGCCCGCCAGGTGGCGGGAGTAATTTTCGATGCCCGGGCACATGCCGGTCTCCTGGAGCATTTCGACATCGTACTTGGTGCGGGCCAGAAGCCGCTGGGCCTCCAGGAGTTTGCCCTGCTGGCGGAGCTGCATGACGCGCTGGTCGAGTTCGGCGCGGATGTCGGTGCAGGCGCGGAGGAGGTTGCCCTCGTCGGTGACGAAGTGGCGGGCGGGGAAGATGAAGACCTGGTTTTCCTCGAGGAGGAGTTCGCCGGAGACGGGATTGATATGCCAAACGTGCTCGACGTCATCGCCGAAGAGTTCGACGCGGTAGGCGGTGGTTTCGTAGGCGGGGAAGATTTCGACGACATCGCCGCGCACGCGGAAGGTGCCGCGCTTGAACTCGAAGTCGTTGCGGTCGTATTGCATGTCGATGAGGGACTTGATGAGGTCATCGCGGGAGAAGGGGTAGCCTTTGGTGAGGGAGATGACTTTTTTCTTGTACTCCTCGGCGGAACCCAGGCCGAAGATGCACGACACGGAGGCGACGACCATGACGTCGCGGCGGCTGATGAGGGCGGAGGTGGTGGCCAGGCGGAGGCGGTCGAGGTCATCGTTGCGGGCGGAGTCTTTTTCGATGTAGATGTCGCGCTGCGGGATGTAGGCCTCGGGCTGGTAATAGTCGTAATAGCTGACGAAATAGTTGACGGCATTGCCGGGGAAGATTTCCTTGAACTCCTCGTAAAGCTGGGCGGCGAGGGTTTTGTTGTGGGAGATGACGAGGGTGGGCACGCGGAGTTGGGCGGCGACATGGGCCATGGTGAAGGTTTTGCCCGAGCCGGTGACGCCCATGAGGATTTGGTGCTTTTTGCCCTGTTGGAAGGCGGCCACGAGTTGGGCGATGGCCTGGGGCTGATCGCCGGTGGGCTGATAGGGGGACTCTATCTGAAACGGTTTTTCCAACACCATGCGCGGCGCTCCTAGGGGCGGATTATAGGCGCGGCAGATGAAACGCCCAACCCTGCGCCTCCGCGCGCCGGCGCCACGCACCGCCACAAATGCCGATACGCAATATTCCACCCCTGCCGCCATTGTTCTATCCGGACAAATCCTTTCCCCTGGAGGCATTATCATGCGCATCGGCATCGCGTCGGCATTGGTGGCGTTGATTGTGGGTTCCGTGGCCATTGCCGCCGCCCCCACCGCCCCCCCCGCGCCCGTGGC
>CAIPTQ010000094.1 GCA_903868035.1 uncultured Phycisphaerales bacterium | reverse complement strand
GGCGGTCCCGGCGGCGGACGACGCGGGCCGGCCACGGCGCCGACTACGGTTCCCGGTGCGGGCGCGGCGGCCCCGACCGAGATGTTGCCCTTCCTGGCCGCGCCCGCGGCACCCCCGGCGCCGCCCCCGGCGGCGGCCAATCCCGCCACTGCCGGCAAAATCACCACGTGGGACCGCGCGGAACCCAACCAGTGGGACGCTTACCAGGATTACGGCCACTCGCACTTTCAAAACTCGTTCATCTGGGGCGAGAACCTGCACGACATCGCGATTGTCGGGCCGGGAGTCATCGATGGCTCGGCCCTGCCCACCAGCAGCGGCGCGGGCTCCACGGCGGCCAACAAGACGCTGGCCCTCAAGCAGTGCCGGAATGTCACCCTGCGCGACATCTCCTTTTTCCGCGGGGGCTGGTTCTGCATTCTGGCCAACGGCACGGACAACTTCACGCTCGACAACCTCAAGTTCGACACCAACCGCGACGCCATCGACATCGTCTCGTGCAAGAACGTGCGCATGTCCAACTGCTACGTCAACTCGCCCAACGACGATGGCATCTGCCTGAAGTCCGACTACGCGCTGGGGATGGCCCGGCCCTGCGAGAACATCACCATCACCAACTGCCAGGTCTCGGGCTACGTCACCGGCACGCTGCTGAACGGGACATTTGACCGTTCGCTGACCCGGGCCGCCGACGGGGACGGGCCGACGGGGCGGATCAAGTTCGGGACCGAATCGAACGGGGGCTTCAAGAACATCACGATCTCCAACATCGTCTTCGACCATTGCCGGGGCCTGGCGCTGGAGGTGGTGGACGGCGGCATCATCGAGGACGTGACCGTCTCCAACATCACGATGCGGGAAATCTTCAATCCCCCCATTTACATCCGCCTGGGCGACCGCAAGCGCGGTCCCGCCGGCACGCCGGTGGCGCAAATCCGCCGCGTGAACATCTCCAACGTGTCGGCCACGGCCCTGAACCCCAATTTGCCGGTGCTGATCTCGGGCATGACCGACCACCCCATCGAGGACGTGAGCCTGTCGAATATCCGGATCGTATACCCCGGCGGAGGCACCGTGGCGCAGGCCGCCAACGTGCCGCCGGAGCGCGAGAGCCAGAACTACCCCGAGCCCAGCCGCCTGGGAATCCTGCCCGCGTCGGGCTTTTTCATCCGGCACGTAAAAAATCTGGAAATGCACCACATCGACGTGAGCTACCAGAAACCCGACGCCCGGCCCGCGTTCGTGCTCACGGACGTGGCGGGTGCGGACTTCCAGCATATGAAGATCGAACGCTTCGACGGCGTGGGCTATTTCCAGCTCAACAAGGTCACGGATTTTGCGACGCAATACGTGCGGACCATCGCCGACACCAGGCGCGACAAGGTGGAGAGCGAACTAATCTCCAAGTGATCCGGACTCCCTTTGAAGCGCGCGCCCATCCAGCCCCGGGATTGCAATCCCGGGGCCTACACACTCGATCCTGTGTGGCGCGGGATTCAGTTGGGTTCCGGATGAGGCGGCAGGTATCTTCACCACGTGGCCATGGGTGGAATAAGCCCCGGAGGGGCGTGGCGGCGGTCACTTATAGTGATAGAAGCGGATGCGCAGGATGGTCGGGGGCGTGGATTCGCCGGGGGCGGGGGCGTTGCGGCCGCGGCTCAGGGGGATGATGGTGCCCGCCTGGTTGTTGGCGGCGGCGCCGGAGATGTCGTACACGCCGCCCATGATGTCATCGCCGTTGAAGCGGTGCCCAAGGACCCATTTGCCGTTGATGAACGAGCCGCGATCGATGCTGGCGGGGGTCGTGATGTTGGCGCCGGGGACCTGGGCCGAGACGCGGACGGTGTAGCTGCCGTTGGTGGCGAAGTAGTATTCATCGGGGGCGGTGTTGAGGATGAGGACATACGCGCCATCGACGAATGAGGCCGAGGCGATATCAGAGGCCGCGCTGGCGGCGGGCGTTGCGCCGCCGCGTGGTGTGCCGCCGCGTGGTGTACCGCCACGAGCTGCGGGGGCGGTGGCAGCGCCGCCGCGGCCGGGAGCTGCACCGCCGCCGCCACCGCGTCCGCCTGCGGCGGCGGAGAAGGTGAACGTGTAGTTGCCCATATCGACGCGGCCGGGGGTCTGGCCCGGGGCCACGGGGATCACCTTGATCGCATCGGGCCGGCCCTGGGCTTCGGCGATGGCGCCCGAGAGCAGGCTCACCAGCGTAAAGGTGCGGGCGAAGGTGCTGTCGGGCTTGTAATCGTTGACGTTGTCGATGCCCATCGGGGAGAAGCAGAGGGCGTTGAGCTGCGCGAAGGCGGTCCAGCAGCGGTCGGCATCCTGGCGGGTTTCGGGGTTGAAGGCGGGGTTGCCGCCGCGGGCGAAGGTCTTCATGATGGGGACATAATCGGGGAGGTAGATATCCGGCGCGAGGATGTCGATGGCCGGTCCGCCGGCGCGCCAGATGTCATGCACGAAAGGTTCGGGTCCGCCGGAGGGATAGTCGCCTGGGCCCAGGTCCTGGGGCTGGACGATCCAGGCGTTCACGTACATGGGGATCGGGTATTCCTTCTTGCCCTGCGCGGCGACGTATCCGATGTAGCGGGAGTAGTTCCAGGCCATGAAGATTTCGTCGGCCTGGTTCAGCAGATCTACACCGGCGGGACGGTCGGCACGGGCGGCGCCGGGGTTGGGCAGCGGCGGCATGTTCGCCGGACGCGGGACGCTCCGGCCGAAGACTTCCTCCCACGTGCCGGAGGTTTTGCCGCCGGCGTCCATCCAGACTTTTTTCAATTCCGGCAGGAGGTGGTCCTTGTTCTTCTGGAGATAATCCGTCAGCTCCCGCGGCACCGGGCCGGCGAAGGCCTGGTTGGCGGCGGGGCCATAGTCGCGCACGGAACCCAGGACGCCCACTTCGTTTTCCACCTGGATGGCGATGACGGTGCGGAACTTGGAATCAACCTCGCGGATGTGCTTCATGACGGCGGCGAAAGCCTTGGCGTCGGCGTTGCGGTTTTCCGCGCTGAGCGGGGAGAGAATTTCCAGGGAGTCGCCCTGGCCGTTGACGACGCGCGGGAAGCGATCCTGATTGGCCTTGACCCAGGGGGGCGGATAGTGCGACAGGCCGTTCTTCCAACTGGCCATCCAGAGGAAAATCAGGCGCAGGTTGTTGTCGCGGGCGGCCTGAAGCTGGTAGTCGATCATGGAGAAGTCGTACTGGCCCTCGACCGGCTCAATGAGATCCCAGGAGACGACGCTCAGGACGGTGTTGAGGTTGATCCGCGCGAGGCGCGGCCAGACTTCCTTCATGGTTTGGACATCCGAGGAACTGGAATTGGCCAGTTCGCCGCCGACGCAGATGAAGGGGCGGCCGTCGACGATGAGCTTGGTCATGCCGTCGCGTTGTTCGAGGTGGGGGATGTCCAGGGGGGCGGTGGCGCAAGCGGATAGGAGCGCGGTGGCGCATGCCAGGAGCCAACAGGGAAGAGTTCGTCGCATAGTCCTTGCCTTTCTGCCAAGAGGGACGTCAAACCATAAGTTCAACGGCAGCATAGGCCCGGAATTGCATGGCGGGGCGGAGATAATTCAGAAAGCAACGGGCGCGGAATAACTTCCCGATTTTGTACGCCACGTCATTATACGGCATGCATCGTCCGGTTGCAGCATGGGCCTGAATTGCCGACGATCCGCGGGGGTTTGGGACAGCTCATGGGGCACTGCCGGGGGCGGGGGGGATGGTGCCTTGGGGGAGGAGGGAGTCGAGGTTGTCGTCCTGGAGGGATTTGCCGGACTGTTGGCGGACGAGGGTGAAGGTGACGGCGACTTCGAGGACGAGGAGGAGGAGGAGGAGGAAGGCGAAGTAGCGCCAGAGGTCCATGCCGCCGTGGGTGGCCTGGAGGGCCTGGGCGAGGCCGGTGCCGGTGGCGGCGGTGGTGGTTGGGTGGACGATGCCGGCGAGGTAGCCGCGGGATTTGAACCAGTCGAGGTCGTCGGGGGCGAGGACGGCGGGGTCGAGTTCGTCGGGGTCGAGGTTGACGCTGAAGAAGGCGGCGGGGGGGGCGGTGGCCCCGGCGGTGGCGGGGGCGGAGAAGCGCATTTCGTAGAGGCCGGGGAGGGAGGTGTCGCGTTCCTCGACGTAGTAATGGTCGCCGCGGAGTTCGGGCTTGAGGGTGCGGGTGGTGCCGTCGGGGCAGAGGAGTTGGGCGGATTCGATGGCTGGGGTGGTGCGGGGGATGACGGGCGTGGCAGAACCACTACGGCCGACGGGGGCGTCGGCACCACTGCTGGTCCAGATGAGGGGTTCGCCGGCGGCGACGTGGCGGGGCTGGCCGATATCCTGGCCGCTGGCGAGGTTGAAGAGGGTTTCGTTGACGAGGGGGGTGAAATTGGTCACGAAGGGCAAGTTATTCCAGGCGAGATCGACGGACGTGGTCCAGACGACGGCCTTGCCGCCGACTTTGCCGAGGTCCATTTCGAGGGCGAGGGGATCGCCGGTGGTGGTGGCGAGGATGGTGCGGAGTTCGGGGAGGACGGGGGTGACGGTCCACCAGGCGCGGAGGGTGACGTCGGCGAGGGCGCTGTGCTGGGCGGCGCCGGCGTTGGTGAGAAGGATGAGGGCGCGATTGGCGGGCTCCTTGATGTCGATGGTGACCCAGGTGGCGGGGGCGGGGGCGGTCTGGGGCTGGGTGCCGGCGGGTGGGGGGACGCGGGGGTCCGGCGCGTGGGTGATGCCTTTGGCGGTCAGGGGGAGGAGGGCGCTGCGGGCGAGGACGTCGTTGATGAAGCCCGGTTCGGTGCGGGGGCCGAGGATGATCCAGACGCCGTTGCCGGCCTGGGCGTGGGCGGCGAGTTGATCGACGGTTTGGCGGGTGAGGCGGGGGACGTCGTTGAGGACGACGATGGGGTAGTCCTCGAGGCGGAAGCCCTTGAGGGTGGCCAGTTCGGAGACGCTGATGACCTTGGGCGTGATGAGGGCGACGGGATCGATGGAGGGATCGACGGGCTGCATGGCGGCGACGAGGAAGGCGGCGTGGGGGAAGGCGGAGAGGTCATCGCCCCCACCCCCCACGCCGACGAGGGCGTCGGCACCACTGTTGCCGGAACCAGTGAGTTGGCCGTCGATGACGAGGACGGGGAGGCGGGCTTTGACGTTGACGGCGGCGGTGGCGGCGTTGTCGGCGTCGAGGGCGTCGATGAGGTCGGCGCGGACGCGGACCCAGTGGCTGCCGGCATCGGGGAAGTAATAGTCGAAGCGGACGGTGGTCGAGTCGCCGATGGCGAGGGCGGGCAGGGGGCGGGAGAGGGCGGTTTTGCCATCGACTTCCAGGACGAGGGGGACGTTGGCCAGGTCGGTGGTGCCGGTGTTGGAGACGGTGGCGACGATCTGGGCGGGGCGATGGACGCCGAGGAACTCGGGGAGGACGTTGACGGCGCGGACGGTGATATTGGTGATCGAAGCGCCGGGGTTTTTGACGGGGACGCTGAAGATGGGGATATCGCCGGCGGTGCCCGCATCCAACTTGTCGGGGGCAAGCGGGGCGTGGCCGGCGGCGGCGGTCCAGGTTTTTTCGTTGCCGGGGTCCCAGTTGGTGCGTTGGTCGTCGGAGACGATGAATATGATTTTGCGGGTGTTGTTGCCGTGGGTGAGGATGTCGCGGGCGGTGGCGACGGCGGCGGGGATGTCGCCCTTGGTCATGCCGGGCTTGAGGGCGTGGAGGATTTGGAGTTGCTTGGCCCATTCGCCGCGCGGGGAGCCGTCGTCAGAGCGGTTGGTAAGGCTCATTTTGAGGGGGATGGGGGTG
>CAIPTQ010000093.1 GCA_903868035.1 uncultured Phycisphaerales bacterium | reverse complement strand
GGTGCGGGCGGTGCGGGTGGGGCGGGACCGACCGCAGCAATCGCCTCGGGTGCCAGTGTTGCAACCCCGGCCGCCATCGCCGGCGTGCAAACCTTCGCCCTCACCAACGACAATACCCTCCAGGCCCTCTCCGCCATCACCCGCGACGGCACGTCCCCCATGGTCGTCACCTTCTTCGCCAAGGACGAGCAGGATTACGCCAAACTCGCCTCCATGCTCGCCGCGTTCGCCAGCGCCAACGTCAGCTCCAACTTTAATCAGATCATGGCCAACGCCCAGACCCCGCTGGCCAACATGACCCCCCAAGTCGATCCCCGCAACGGCGCCCGCCAGCAAACGGCCCCGCCAACCATCCCGAACGGCGCCTCAAATTCCATCGCCACCAGCGTCCTGGGCATCACCAACGACGGCATCATCGTCTTCGACACGCCCCCCGCCCTGGGCCTCAACGGCAACAGCTACCGCTACAACGGCAATTTCGACAATACCTTCGCCAAAACCAGTTCCGGCAACTTTAACAACGGCCAGCTTTACAACGAGCAGAACATCGTCACCCAGGGGGCCAACAACTCCGCCGTGGCCAACACCAACAACGACCAGACGCGGAATTTCCTCACCCTCCAAAGCATCCAACTCGCCGCCGCCCGCGGCGGACCCTATCGCGTCGCCCTCAGTGCCGATCAGATCGCGGAGCTTTCCAAATCCTACCACCTTGCCCTCGTCGCCCGCGGCGACACCGTTTATCAATCCCGCACCCTCGGCGACAAGGCCCCCCCAACCGCCGACGCCAAGGAACGCGCCGACCTCCTCCGCAAAGCCGGCCTCGATGCCGCCGCACTGGCCAAGGCTAACCAGACTTCCGTCCGCGAAGCCACCGCCACGCCTACCCCCGCCGCCACCCTCGCTGTCACCGCCGGCGCTCCCGCGGCACCTTCCCCAATTAACCTCGCCGGCGGCAACACCTATACTGGCGGCACCACAAATGCCAGCGGCATCACCACCAGCGGCACCATCAGCGGCGGCACCACGCTCAACGGTAGCGGAACCATTACCAACGGCGCCAAGAACCAACCCGCCCTCATCGACTGTGTCATCACCATGGAACCCGCCCCCGCCGGCCAATAACTCATTTTCCAAGTATCGCATATTGACCATTGTCCATTGATCATTGATCATTTTTCATTGTCCATTGTTCTTTGAATTTTCCCCCTCCCCCTGCCATACTCCCCCCATGAACATCGTCCTCATCGGCTACCGCGGCTCCGGCAAAACCTCCCTCGGCCAGCGCCTCGCCACCAATCTCCGCCGCGACTTCGTCGACACCGACGTCCTCCTCGTCCAGCGCGCCGGCACCACCATCCGCGAAATCTTCGCCGCTGAAGGCGAAGCCGGCTTCCGGAAGCGCGAATCCCAAATCATCGCCGAAGTCGCCCAGCGCGATCACCTCGTCATCGCCGTCGGTGGGGGGGCCATCCTCAACCCCGACAACGTCGCCGCCCTCAAAAAAACCGGCACACTCGTCTGGCTCCAAGCCACCCCCGAAATCCTCCACCAGCGCATTCAGTCCGACCCCGCCACCGCCGCCAACCGCCCCAATCTCACCACCGGCGGAACAGGAGTGGGCGGCGGCCTTGAGGAAGTCCAAAAAATCCTCGCCTTCCGCCACCCCCTCTATCAAGCCGCCGCCGACGCCACCCTCGACGTCACCTACCTCTCCCTCGAAGACGCCGTCATCCGCCTCGCCAGCGTAATATGACCCGCCCACCGGCAACGTCCACTACACATAGCCAACTCCAAGCCTATACTTACTCCATCCGTCCCGTCTCTCACAGGAGTCCCTCATGTCCACCACCCGCCGTCAATTCCTCACCACCACCTCCGCTCTTGCCGCCGGCGCCGCCCTCGCCTCCCGCTTCGCCTGGGGCCAAGCCGCCACCCAGCCCCTCTCCGACATCCCCGAACTCAAAACCCCCGACTCCACCAAGGAAGCCGACATGCTCTTCCGCAAGCTCGGCAAAACCGGCGAAAAAGTCTCCCTCCTCGGCATCGGCGGCTACCACTTCGGCACCTTCTCCACCGAGGCCGCCGGCACCAAAGCGCTCCGCCGCGCCATCGACGCCGGCGTCAACTTCATGGACAACTGCTGGGACTACCTCAACGGCGTCGCTGAACAACGCATGGGCGCCGCCCTCAAGGACGGCTGGCGCAAAAAAGTCTTCCTCATGACCAAGATCGACGGTCAGACCAAGGCCGCCGCCGCCAAACAGATCGACGAATGCCTCACGCACCTCCAGACCGACATGATCGACCTCATGCAGATCCACGAAAACGTCCGCATGGGCGACGCCGCCAAGTGCTTCGCTCAAGCCCCCAACCCCGGCTCCATCGAAGCCCTCCTCGAAGCCAAAAAAGCCGGCAAGATCCGCTATATCGGCTTCACCGGCCACAAATCCCCCGAAATCCACGTCAACATGCTCGACGTCGCCAAGAAAAACAACTTCACGTTCGACTCCTGCCAAATGCCCCTCAACGTCATGGACGCCCACTTCCAATCCTTCGCCCGCGGCGTCGTCCCCCGCCTCGTTAAAGAGGGTGTCGGCGTGCTGGCCATGAAAACCCTCGGCGGCGGCTCCATCCTCGGCGCTGGCATCACTGCCGCCGAATGCTTCCACTACGCCATGAACCTCCCCTCCTCCGTCGTCATCATCGGCATCGACTCCGAAGACACCCTCGACCAGGCCCTCGCCGCCGTCAAATCCTTCAAGCCCCTCGACCCCGCCCAGCTCGCCGCCCTCCTCGCCAAATCCCAAATCCCCGCCGCCGCCGGCCGCTACGAACAATTCAAAACCACCAATATGTACGACGGCACCACCAGCCACCCCGCCTGGCTCGGATAGACGATATCACCTGCTTCTGACATGAATCACGCGCTCACGCCTTCCGCAGCACAATATCCTTCCCCGCCTTCACGTGCGTCCCCAGTGGCACGGCCACCTGCCAGTTGTCGGCGGCGGGGACGTAGAGTTCGGTGCGGCTGCCGAAGGCGATCATGCCGAAGCGTTGGCCGCGGGCCAGCGTCTCGCCGGGGGTGACGGGGGCGATGATGCGGCGGGCGATGGCGCCGGCGATTTGTTTGACGATGGCGAGGGGGCGCTGGTTAGTAGTTAGTGGTTCGTGGTTAGTTGTGGGGGAAGAGCCGACGGGGGCGTCGGCACCACTGGCGAGGGCGATGGTGTTGGATTGATTTTTGGCGGAGCAATCGGGGTGGCGGGCGTCGAGGAAGAGGCCTTCTTCGTAGCGGGTCCACAAGACGGTGCCGGCACAGGGGGCGCGGTTGACGTGGACGTCGAGGACGGACAGGAAGATGCCAACCTTCAGGGCGGGGCCGTTGAATGGCGGGTAATGGTCGAGCCGGGTGATTTCGGAAACCTTGCCGTCGGCGGGGGCGACCATGATGTTGGCATCCTGGGGTATGGCGCGGGGGAAGTCGCGGTAGAAGGCGAGGCAGGCGAGGGTGAGGGTGGCGGCGGCGGTGCCGACGATGCAGGCGGCGGGCGCGGGGAGGAAGGCGGCGACGAGGACGGCGGCGGTACCGGTGAGGAGGATGGGGACCCAGAAGGTCCAGCCGTAGAGGGAGAGGGGGAACTGGGGGGGGTGATGGGACATATGGGGAAGGGTATAGGGGATAGGGGGGAATGTAAAACTCATCCTTGGATCAGGCGGTCATACTCGGCATGCGTGCCGATCCAGAACCAGACGAGCAAATCGGCCCTGCGCCGCCCCAGTGCGCGATATTGCCTGTTGATGCGCACCGACCATAGACCGGGCGTGAGTTCCTTGAAATTCAGGGAGGGATGAAAGGGATTGTCCAACCAAAGGCGGTGCCTGTGCCGGGCCGCGTCCTGCACCGCGCGTGGCAAACGGGCGAAGTCCGACCAAAATGCCGGATCGGTCTTGTCGATCACGGGAATTCCCGCAGGTTGCCCGAGTCAATGTTGGCGTCCACCCTGGCGAGCAGGCGGTCCAACTTGCCGGCCTTGGCGTCGGCCATCATCTGGCGATCCCAGGCATCCTCCGCTTGATCCAGAAGCGCATCCAACTCCGCGCGTTCCGCCGGGGAGAGCTTTTCGATGGCGACCTTGATTTCTTCAACCGTACTCATGCATGCATTATAATCGGGTGAGTCCTACGTATAAAAGCAAAAAACCATGCCCGCGCTGCTCTCGCTTATGCTACGGGTTCCGTTTTGCGGGTGCGGTGCAGGCGGGGCGATATTGCCGGATATTGGGAAATGGTTTGGGCGGGACGTCGGCGGTATGCTGCCGCCATGATGGCATTGGGATGCGAGAGATTCGAGAGCACATTGGACCTGGCGATTCTGGGGGCCGGGGCCGCGGGCATGATGGGGGCGATCGCGGCGGGGGAGGCGGCGCGGGGCGGACGGGGCGGCGGGGGGGGCGAGGCGCTGCGGGCGGATCGGCCGCGGATCGGGCTGTTTGAGAAGAACGCCCGGCCGGGCATGAAGGTTCTGGTGTGCGGCGGGGGGCGGTGCAACTTCACCAATGCCGGCGGCACGGAGGAATTGATCGCGCGGTTCGGCCGCAAGGGGCGTTTTTTGGCGCCGGCCCTGCGGCACCTTGATAATCAGGGCCTGCGCAATTTTTTTGCCGGGCTGGGGGTGCCATCGCATGTGGAACATGACGGCAAGGTGTACCCGGACTCCAACCAGGCGCGGTCGGTGGTCGCGGCGCTGGTGGGCCGCATGGCGGAACTGGGGGTGGAGATCATGGCGGGACCGCGGCATGCGATCACGGCGGTGCAGGCGGGCGTTCCGGCAAGCGAAAATGCAAAATTGAAAATCGAAAATCCGCCGGCATTCACGCTGACCACGGCCGGCGGATCGACGTATGCCGCGCGGTGCGTCATGTTGGCGCTGGGGGGCATGTCGTATCAGCGGATGGGGACGGTGGGGGATGGATACCGGTTGGCGGCGGCGCTGGGGCATACTATTGTCACGCCGCGGCCGGCGATGGTGGGGCTGCTGGCGCAAGAGGCGTGGATCAAGGAGTTGCAGGGCCTGGCGGTGCGGGACGTTGAAGTCACCATTGAGCCACCGGCGAATCGAAAATCGAAAATTGAAAATCGAAAATTTGCGGGCGACATGCTTTTCACCCATTTCGGGCTGTCCGGGCCGGCGATGCTCAATGCCTCGGAGATTGTCGCCGCGATGCTCGATGCCAACCCCACCGTCACGCTGCACGTGGATTTTTCGCCGCACACCACGCATGATGCCGCCCATGCGCTGCTCCGGCACTGGCAGCAACACCACGGCAAGCGGCGGCTGCGCACGATGCTGGCCGACCCCGCCCCGGAAATCCTCATCACCACCACCAACCCGGACCAAACCGCGCCCGGGACCGCGAGCGAAAACGGAACATTGAAAATCGAAAATCCCCTCGCCCTCCCCGCGCGGCTGGCGGTCAAAGTCTGCGAACTCGAACAGATCAACCCCGACCAACCGTGCGCCAACCTCACCAGCGCCCAGATGCACCGCCTGGTGGAACGCATCAAGCGCTGTCCCTGCACGATCACCGCCACCCGCGGCTTTGCGGAGGCCATGGTGACGGCCGGCGGTGTGGCGCTGCGCGAAGTGGAGCCGCGCACGCTGGAATCGCGGCTGGTGCCCAATCTTTTTCTCACCGGGGAGGTGCTCGATCTGACCGGACCCTCCGGGGGCTACAACCTGCAGCTTGCGTTCTCCACCGGGCATCTGGCGGGGACCACGATTGGCCGGCGGCTGCTCGCCGAGCGGGGGGAGGCCGTGGTAGAATCCCGGCTCAGTGCGGACTGATATAAGGAGATGCACATGACCCAGCCGTCAAATTCCCAAACCAAAGCGCCGGCGCCGGCAGGAAAGTGGGTGATCTTCGGGGTGATCTTGGTGGGGGTCATGGCGCTGTTTTTCTGGATTGGGTTTTATATGGCGAGCGCGTCATCCACGGCGAGCTCGAATGTCCCGCGTTTGAAGGTGCAATTGGCCCAGTCGGAGCTGGCGACGTTGAACGCGGCGCTGGATTTGTACCAGTTTGAAGCCGGGCGCTATCCGACCACGGCCGAGGGCCTGGCGGCGCTGCTCAAGCGGCCGGCCAACGGCCAGGGGCATGGCCCGTATCTTGACAGAGTGTATATCGATCCGTGGGAGCATCCCTTCATCTACGCGTGCCCCGGGAAAAAGAATCCGACGGGGTATGATTTGTCGTCGGCGGGGCCGGACGGGCAGGCGGGGACGGCGGATGACCTCGGGAAGTGAACGGCTGGAGAACGCCGTATTGATCATGCTTTTTTGCGGCCCAGGGCGAGGGCGACCTGCTCGGCGATGAGGTCGATCAGGCGCTCGTCATCGGAGGCGTTCGCGGATGTGCCGGCGGGGGCGTTTTTGGCGCGGCAGGACGAACCTTCCGCCGCGCCGGAGGCCTGCTGGACGAAGGCGCCGCCGCAACTGATTTGTCCCGGCGGCGTGCCGGTGCGGCTGTCGTACATGCCGAAGCGGGACTTGAGGGCGATGAGTTCGCCCATGTTGTCCTGGGTGAGGGGGCGTACGCCGCCGACCTGTTTGGCCAAAAGGAGAATGCGGGCGTAGGCGTCGAGGATTTCGAGCTTGTAGTAGGCATGTTCGAGGTCCACGTCATAGGTGACGGTGCCGTGGTTGGCCAGGAGGAGGACGTTGGTGTCTTTGACGAAGGGGAGGATGGTGTCGCCGAGGCGGGTGTCGCCGGGGGTGACGTACTTGGCGGTGCGGACGGGGCCGAGGAAGACTTCGGCCTCCGGGTGGATGCAGGTGGGCAGATCGACACCGGCGACGGCGAAGGCGGTGGCGTGGGGCGGGTGGCTATGGATGACGGCCATGATCTCCGGGCGGGCCTGGTAGATCGTCAGGTGCAGGAGAATCTCGCTGGTGCGTTTGCGGTGGCCGGAGACCTGCTTGCCCTCCATATCCACGACGACGAGGTCATCGGGCTTGAGGTCGCCCTTGCTGATGCCGGTGGGGGTGCAGAGGATGCGGCTGGCGGAGAGGCGGAAGGAGTGGTTGCCCTCGTTGCCGGCGCAGAAGCCTTTGAGCCAGATGCGGCGGCCGATGTCGCACATCTGCTGACGGATTTTCCATTCGTTGACGTAGGCCATGACGGTGCAGTCCTTTCTAGGGCTCAGGCTCGACGACGACTTCATCGAGGATGGCGGCGTTATAGGCGTCGATAGGGACAAACTTTTCGGGGTAGAAGGGCATGGCGGCTTCGCGGCTCTCGGTGAAGGCGATCAACTGGCCTGCGCCGGCGCCCAGGTGATCGTAGACGACGAGGCGGTCGCCGGCTTTGCCGGGCTTGCCGGCGAGGCTGGCGGGGCTTTGGACCTCGACGATGAGGAAGCGGCCGGCCGCCAAGCCTTTTTCGCCGCGGCTGAGCACCACGTGACCTTGTACCTTGCCAATGCGCATATCGACCTTTAGCCTTGTTGTTGCAGTTGATCCACAATTCCGGCGATGAACCAGCGGGCGGGGGTTTTGTCCTTGCCGACAAGTTCGCGCGCGCCGCGGCCATCGGTGTTCAGCAGGACCACGTGGCCCACGGCGGCGCCCAGGCGATCCACAACGAGTTGAATATCGCCATCGGCCTGGCCGGCGGCATTCTGCGGCTGGACGAGCACGAGGCGCAGGCCCGCCAGCGTGGGGTGCTTGACCGTGGAGGTGGCGTGGCCGATGACTTTACCCAGTTGCATCAGTGCCTCCCCTTGCAAGCCAGTGTGCGCAGGACTTCGACCAGACGGTCGATGTCGTGCGGGGTGTTATAGAGTGACAGGGAGGCGCGGATCGCGCCGGGCAGGCCCAGGTGTTTGAAGAGCGGACGGCAGCAGAGGAGGCCGCTGCGCACGGCGATGTCGTGGTCGGCCAGGGCGTGGTCGATGCGCTGCAGGTCCAGGCCGTCAATCCAGAATGACGCCAATGGTCCTGCGTGGGAGCCGAGTTTTCGCAGGCCGGGTATCTGGTCCAGGGAGGCGTGCAGATGCCGGCTGAGGGCGTTTTCGATCTGCTGGATTTGGGGCCAGCCGAGGCGTTCAAGGTCTTCGATGGCGGCGGCAAGGGCGAGGGCGCCGGCGACATTGGGCGTGCCGGCCTCGAACTTGGCGGGCGGGGCGGAGAAGCGCACGGAGTCGAAGTCGGCGTCCTCGACCATGCCCCCGCCGGTGCGGTAGGGGGGCATCGTGTCGAGCCAGCGGGACTTGGCGTAGAGGACGCCCAGCCCGGAGGCGGCGAATAGTTTGTGGGCGGAGAAGGCGTAGAAGTCGCAGTCGATTTCCGAGACGTCAGTGGGGGCGTGGGCGACGTGCTGGGCGCCGTCCACGAGCACGGGTATGCCGCGGTCATGGGCGAGGCGCGTGATCTGGCGCACGGGATTGAGGGTGCCCAGGCAGTTGGAGACGTGGGTGACGGCCACGAGCCGGGTGCGCGGGTTGAGGAGCGCGGGCAACTGGTCGAGGCGCAGTTCGCCTTGCGGGGTGATGCCCAGGACGCGCAGGGTGGCGCCGGTCTGCCGGCAGGCCTGGTGCCAGGGGAGGAAGTTGGAGTGATGCTCCATGGCCGAGACGACGATCTGGTCGCCGCGGGCCAGGCCCGTGGCGCGGATTCCATGGGCGACAAGGTTGATGGCGTCGGTCGTGCCGGCGGTGAAGATGATTTGTTTGGGATCGCCGGCATGGAGGAAGCGCTGCACGGTGCGGCGGGCATTTTCGTAATGTGCCGTGGCCTGCTCGGCCAGACGGTGGTGTCCGCGATGGGCGACGGAATGCTCGGCACTGTAGTAGCGCTGCAAGCGCTCGAGCACCGCCTGCGGCAGGTGGGTGGTGGCGGCGCTGTCGAGGTAGACCATATTGGGATTGGCAGCCAGCAGGGGGAAATCCCGGCGCAGATCGGGCGTCGCGGGCGCGGCACCGGCGGATGTGCCGGGGGTGGGCTCGTGCAACTGCTTGAGGACCTGTCGCACCACGTCTTGGACGAGGGTGCCTGGCATAAGACACCTCAGCGCTACGAAGTGGAATAGACGGTGTTGCCGGCCATGCTGGCCGTATCCACGATGCCGACGATGACGGCATCGGCGGGAAGATCCTTGGTCGCGTCGGTCATGCGGCCGCTGCTGCCCTGGACGACCAGGACCACCTGGCCCTGGCCGCAGCCGACGGTGTCCAGGGCGACGATGGTCTTGCCGGTCGGCACGAGCTTGTGGGGCGTCTTGGGGGAAGGATCATCCTGCATGTTCAGCGGTTCGACCAAGAACAGCTTCTGCCCATGGAGGCGCTGATTCTTCTGGGTGGCGACGACCAAACCGATGACGCGCGCGATGATCATCTGCTCTCCTGGAAGGGAGGAACGGTTCAACCCATCCGGGCCACGTCGGCGTGGGGCTGGGGGATGACGTGGACGGAAACGACTTCGCCGACCTTGCCGGCGGCTTCGGCCCCGGCATCCACGGCGGCGCGGACGGCCGCCACCTCGCCCCGCAGGACGATGGTGATCAGGCCGCTGCCGATCTTGCGTTGTTCTACGAGTTTGACGTTGGCGGCCTTGAGGGCGGCGTCGGCGGCCTCGACGGAGGCGACGGTGCCGCGGGTTTCGATCAGGCCCAGGGCCTCATTTTGAACGTCCATGGTATTCTCCTGCGGGTGGCCCGCGTAGGTCGTGCATCAAATTCCATAACCGGCCAGCAGGTCCGGGTGGGGCCGGGGGATGACGTGGGAAGCGACGAGTTCGCCGACGCGGGCGGCGGCCTGGGCGCCGGCCTCGACGGCGGCCTTGACGCTGCCGACATCGCCGCGGACGACGGTGGTGACATAGGCCGAGCCGATCGCCACGGTTTTGACGACATGGACGTCGGCGGCCTTGCACATCGCGTCGGTGGCCTCGACCAGGCCGACCCAGCCCTTGGTTTCGACCAGGCCGAGGGCGCCGGGATTTTGCGTTTCTGCCATGGGTATCTCCTGTTTGCGAGGGAGGGGGTTTCACCATTCGTGCCGGGCGTTACCACGCCGGGCTAGGTGCCGGGCGTTGCCACGCCGGGCTATTTACGGGATTTGGCCTGTGGAACAACGGGGCCGGCCTTGGCCGCCTGCGGCAGCATGGGCGTGAGGCTCTCATGCGGGCGGGCGATGACGTGGGCGGAGACGACGGCGCCCACCTTGGACGCCGCCTGGGCGCCGGCGTCGATGGCGGCCTTGACCGAGGCCACGTCGCCGCGAACATAGACGGTGACCAGCCCCGCGCCGGCGCGGTCCCAGCCGGTCATCTCGACGTGGGCGGCCTTCAGGATGGCGTCGGTGCCTTCCAGCAGCGCCACGAGTCCCTTGGTTTCCAGTAGTCCCAGTGCCTCAATAGCCATAATTATCCCTTCGTTTTACGGACTGCCGCGGCGCGGGGAGCGCGGCGGCGATGGTTCAGGTTTTCCGCGTCGTTCCGCGGCGCGGGGAGGCCGAACATCAGCTTGACCGCGGCCTCGGCGGTCTGCTGGATATGCCGGGTCATGGCCTCGGCGGCGGCCGGGGCGTGGCCGCCGCGCAGGGCCGCGATGATCGCCAGATGCTCGCGGACGGCCTGATCGCGGGCCTCGTAGCGGTGCCCCAGCGACATGCGCACGGCATCGATGAGCGTCCAGTAGCGCTGCAGCTCGGTGCGCAGGCGTTCGCTGCCGCAGGAGCGGGCGATCAGATCGTGGAGGCCGCGGTCGGCCGCCATCTGCTCGCGGGCCCAGTCCACGGAATGCTCCCGGGCCGCGGCCAGCGCCTCGGACTGCCGGCCGGCGAAATCCAGCGCCTCGGGGGCGATGCGCCCGCAGGCCAGGCGGCAGGCCTCGGATTCCAGAATCCGCCGGACCAGATAAATGTCCCGCAATTGCTCGGGGCCAAACGGCTGGACCTGGGCGCCGCGGTTGGGGTACAGGCGGACAACGCCAAAACCGGCCAACTGGTGGATGGTGTCGCGGATGGGCGTGCGACTGACGCCGAAGCGCGCGGCCAGGTCCTGCTCGACGAGCCACTGGCCGCCGGGCAGGTCGCCGCGAATGATGGCGACGAGGGCCTGGCCGACCAGGTTCTTGCGGAGCATGCCATGGGGCACGGCGGATGCGCTTGCACTGACCATGAACCCATTGTATACTTATTGTATACAATATGCAAGCCCCGCTGTCAAAGGGGCCTTGAGGAGGTCGGATGGACCGGAAAAACAGCGCACCAACCCCTCGCCCGGCGGGGCGGCCGGCCAAGGCCCCCATCGCCGGCATCTACACGCCGCACATCGTCCCGCTGGACGCCCAGGGTCGGATCAACGAGCCGGAACTGCGGCGGTACATCGACTGGCTGATCGCCAAGGGCGTACACGGGCTGTACCCCAACGGCTCGACGGGCGAGTTCACGCGCTTCACACCCGAGGAGCGCCGGCGGATCAACAAGATCGTGTGCGACCAGGCGGCCGGCCGTGTGCCGGTGCTGGCGGGGGCGGCCGAGTCCAACGTGCGGGAGACGATCGCGGCGTGCGAGGCGTATTACGAATATGGCGCCCGGGCGGTGGCGATTGTCGCGCCGTTCTACTACCGGCTAAGCCCCGAGAGCGTCTACGCCTACTTCCGCGAGATCGCCCTTCACAGCCCCATCGACATCACGCTGTATAACATCCCGATGTTCGCCAGCCCCATCGATGTGCCGACGATTGCGCGGCTGGCGGGGGAGCTGGAGCGCATCTGCGGCATCAAGGACTCGTCGGGCGATGTGGCGAACATGATGCGGATGATCGCGGCGGTCCGCCCCATCCGGCCGGACTTCGTGTTCCTCACCGGGTGGGAGGTGGTGCTGGTGCCGATGCTGCTGCTGGGGTGCGATGGGGGCACGCATGCCTCCAGCGGAGTGGTGCCGGAGCTGACGCGGCAGTTGTATGACTTGACCAAGGCCGGGAAGCTGGAGGCGGCGTTCAAGCTGCAATTCCGGCTGCTGGAGTTGTTTGACGTCATGCTGTACTCGGCGGACTTCCCGGAGGGCTTCCGGGCCGCGGCGGAGCTGCGGGGCTTCAACCTCGGTCCCAGCCGCCAGCCCCTGAGCCAGAACCAGAAGGTGGACCGCGTGGCGTTGCAGCGCGTCTTGCAGTGCATCCTGGCGGACAATGGTTTCGTCGATGAACCCACCGGCGGCTGCGCGGCGCGCAGCGGGAACCTCCAGCAGGACCGCGTGGCGCAACTCACGCAGGAAGTCCTCAAGCGCCTGCGCGAGCGGGGTGTGGTGTGACGATTGTTGATACCGCACTTCCGGGCACCGGCCTGGGACTGATCGAAGTCCACAGTTGGACCGCCTCCATGGCGGTGTTGGACCGCATGGAGAAGATGGCCGACGTGCGACTCTTGCAGATCGAAATCAACGACCTCTACGGCGCATGCATCAAGGTGGCCGGCCCGGTGCCGGACTTGGAATCGGCACTGGCGGCGGGGCGGGAGCTGGCCGAATCGATGGGGGCGTCGTGCGTGGTGGACCTGATCAGCCACCCGGACGCGCGGGCGCGGGCGGCATGGAACGCGCCGCGCGAGTTCAGCGGACTGATCGAAACCGACGTGGTGCATTTTCCCCAGCGGCAATTCAAGGAGCTTTTCGTGACCGACCAAAAGCCATTCGCCATCGGACTGATTGAAACCCAGGGCCTCACCGGCGTGATCGAGGCGATCGACACCGCCTGCAAGGCCGCCAACGTGGAAGTCATCGGCCGCGAAAAACTCGGCGGCGGATACATCACCGTCATCATCAAGGGCGATGTCGCGGCGGTGACCGCGGCGGTCGAGGCGGGCAAGGCGCGGGTGGACGGCCTGGGCAAACTCATCGCCGCCCATGTGATTCCGCGCCCCAGTGCCGCGGTGCTGAGCCTGTTTGGGAAAGTGTGATGTATGAGGGGGCGCGGCGGGGGCGCGGTCAGCCCGGGGCGGGCGGCGACGCGGGCTGGGTTTGGGGGGCGATCTTCTTGAAAAACGGCATATCCTGTCGGCTGGCGAAATTCTCGGCCGTGCAACTGATGCACGGTGCGCCGGCACGCGTGCAGACGCTCGTGCCGGAGTTCCATTGCCGCAGCGTGCAATCGGCATAGGTCTTCGGGCCGGCGCACCCGAGCTTGTAGAGGCAGCCCTCGGCCCCGAACTTGAGGGCGAAGCGGGCATTATTGTAGTCGTCGCACCGCGAACACTGTTCGTGGATCGACTTGCCGAAAAACGCGACCGGGCGGCGTTTAAGGTCCAGCTTGGGCATCCCGAACTTCAGCAGGTGGGCCAGCGTGCCGACGATCCAGTCCGGATGGGCCGGGCAGCCGGGGATGGCCACCAGCGGTGTCTCCAGGCCCTGGGCGGTCATGAACTTGGATACGGAAGTGGCGCCGGTGGGGTTCTCGGCCGCGGCGGGGATGCCGCCGAAGACGGCACAGGTGCCCACGGCGATGACGGTCTTGGCGTTGGTGGCGGCGCGGAGGAACAACGGGCCGATGGCCTGGCCGCCCATTTCGCACGCCGCGGGCATGCCGCCGGGGAGCGCGCCTTCCATCACCAGAATGTATTGGTCCTTGTATTTATCGATCATGGCCTCGATGGCGTCCATGCCCACCTTGCCGGTGGCCGCCGACAGTGTGGAATGGAACCCCAGCGACAGATAGCGGGTGATGATCTCCGCCGGGCCGGGGTGGTCGCTGTTGAGCAGCGACACGGTGCAGCCGCTGCAGCTCAAGCCCTGCAGCCAGAGGACCGGGGCTTTGCCGGTGGCGAGCTCCTCGGCGGCCTGGGCCAGCCGCGAAACCGCGCCGGACCCCAGCCCCAGCATGGCGGCCAGCATGGCGCCGGCCTGGAGAAACTGCCTTCTTGTGGGCTCTTTGTTGATCATGGTTTGCCTGTTAAATAGGGGTCATTCCGACTTAGTGTACGGCGCAGGCGCTGCACGGATCGAAGGACCGCACGACGCGCGCCGCTTCCAGCGGTTGATTGGGGTCCGCCACCGGGGTGCCTTCCAGGGCCTGCTCCACGGGGCCGGCCACTCCGGCGGCATCGCGCGGGGAGCAATTCCACGTGGTGGGCACGACGCACTGGTAGCGCTCGATCTTGCCGCCGGCGATCTCGATCCAGTGTCCCAGCGCCCCGCGCGGCGCTTCGGTCAGGCCCACGCCCGTTCCGGCCTGGGGAATCGTAAACGGCGCGCAGGCCGGCTCGTCGGCCTTCAATTGGTCGAGCCACACGGAGCAGCGGTCGGCCACGGCCTTGCATTCGATGGCCCGGGCGGCGTGCCGGCCCAGGACGCTCACCAGTTGCTCGGGCTTGACCTTGGTTTTGGCCAGCAGGTCGTTCACCAGTTTGGTGATTTCCGCGTGGCCGGCCTTGTACGCCACCAGAACGCGCGCCAGCGGCCCGACTTCCATCGGGACGCCCTGATAGCGCGGGGCCTTGATCCAGGAATACGCGTCCTTTTTCTCCGGATCGGCCACCGTGAGGCCCTGGCTGGGGTGCAGCCCCGAGGGCGACGAGAACCGCGAACTGGCGACATCCTCGGTGATCAAGCTGGGATCGAATGACGCGGGCTTGTCGGCCTTGAGCGTGCAGCCGGGCAGGAACAACTGCTTGCCGTCGGTGGATTCCGGAAATACGCCATACGCCAGGAAGTTGCCGCAGCCCCGGCCGATCGTAAAGTAATCGGGGAACGCGCCGGCCACCGCCACTACGTCGGGCAGATAGACCCGGTCAATGAAGCGGCGGAGTTCGTTGAGCATGGAACTGTACGCGGCGATCTGCCGGGTGGTGACGTTTTCGGTGACGCCGCCCGGCACGAGGCTGGCGGCATGGGGCAGTTTGCCGCAGAACAGGACCGCCATGCGCTGCGCCAGCTTGCGCATGTCCAGGGCGTCCAGATAGTGCCGCAGGGCCGCGATGTTCAGTTCGGCGTTCTGCAGGTAGGACCCCTCATAGCGGGGCAGGAAGGGCGCGGCGGGCGTGATGCGGTTGGAGGCCAGTTCGCCCTCGACCCAGGATCGCAAGTCCTGCAGCACCGGATCGCCGCCGGCGTATTTGGTGATGGCCTTGATGTCGATGAAGTCCAGGGCCGACAGATGATAAAAGTGGGTGATATGCGAGTGAATGAACTCGGCGCCCAGGATCAAATTGCGCACCAGCCGACCGTTGTCCGGCACGGCACAGGCATAGGCCTGGTCCTGGGCCAGGATCGACGCCACGCCGTGGGCGACGGGGCACATGCCGCAGATGCGTTGAACGATCTGCTGCGCGTCGAGCGGGTCGCGGCCCTTGAGGATGACCTCGAAGCCGCGGAACATGTCGCCGGCGCTGTACGCCTTGACGACCTTGCCGTTGTCGATCTCGGTGCGGATGGACAGATGTCCCTCGATGCGGGTGACCGGGTCGATGGTGATGGTGGTGGCCATGTGGGATTCTCAAAAAAGGGAGGTTTGATCGCCGTGGCGGGTTCTTCCGCGCAAGTGAAAGAAGCCTGTCATCCAAGTATGCTGGGGTTGAACCGTGGATGAACGCCACCCGGCGCGATGGGAAACACTCAGGGCCGGGTAGCCGGAGCCGGAGCCGGGGCTTTGGCTGGAGCCGTGGCCGGGGTTGCGGCCGGCGGGATCACTATCACCGGTTCGGCCGGGCTGAAGGCCAGGCGCACGCCGTTCCAGCGGAGCTTGCGGGTGGGGCGATCCGAATGCCGGGCCGTGGGGTCGGCGAATTCGGCGGTATCGGCGAAGTTGGCGCCGCGGACGATGCGGGCGCCCGGGGCGCTGGCGGATTCGCGGCCGTCGGTTTCGTTATAGGGATACGGCTGGGCCAGGCTCGAACACCATTCGGAGACGTTGCCGAGCATATCGTACAGACCCCAGGCGTTGGGCTTGGAAGTGCCGACGGGATGGGGGGCGAAGCGATCCGAGGCGGTGATTTTCAGCGTTTCGACATCCTGGGCGCCGCGTCCGCGTCCTGGGCCGCGCGCCGCGCCGGTGGCCGGAGCCGGGGTGGGGCCGGGAGCCGGCGCGGTGGCCGGGGCCGGCGAATTATCGCGCAGCCAGGCCAGGGCCAGTGCCTTGGACACATCGAAGGCGTCGGTCGAGCCGGCGCGGGCGGCATACTCCCATTCGGCCTCCGTGGGCAGGCGCACGCCGCCGCCGGGCACGCGCTTGTTCAGCGCGACGAGCATGGTGCGGCAGTCGTCATAGGAGACCTGCTCGACGGGCAGATTGTCCAACTGGGCATACTTGTCGCCCTGATAATAGCTGGGATTGGACCCCATCAGCGCCTTCCACTGCGCCTGGGTCATCTCATACTTGGCCATGTAGAATGGCGCCAGGGTGATGGAATGCACGGGTTTAGTGTCGGCGTGCAGGTCGGTGCCCAGGTCGAAGGTGCCGCCGGGCACGAGCACCAGGCCGATGCCGGTGCCGTCCATGACGATTTCCTTGGGCAGGCCCGACTGCGGATCGAACTGGTCGCCGACGATCTTGAAGCCCGGGATTTCGGGCTTGAGGCGGCGGGCGATGATCTTCAGCGCCGCCCTGGCGCGCTCGCTGCCGGAGTTGTTGGCCAGAACGGAGGTGAACGCGGCGCGGGCTCGCTCCCATTGGCCGGCCTGCAGCAGCTTCTCGCCCTCGGCCAGGAGGCCCTTGGCGGCCTCCACCTTGGCGTCCAACTGCTTGGCGCGTTCCTGAATGGCCGTGGCGTCCAGCTTGGGATTCACCAGGGCGTGGATATGGTGGCAGTTCTGGCAGTTCTTCAAGTCCCGCGAACTGGCGCAGCCCTTGGGGTGGCATTCGACGCACAGCGGGGCGATGTCGGCGCCATGGACCATCCGGTCGGGCTTGAAGGTGTTCTGCTCATCCACCACGTGGTCCCGGCTGATGCCGTGGCAGCCCACGCAGTTGGGCAGGCGGCCGTCCTTGCCTTCGGTGACGGCACTGTGCTTGGAGATGCCCCATTCCAGCGTCGAACTGACATGACAGCGGGCGCACGTGCCCGAGACCGTCAGTTCCTGGCGCGCGCCCTGCTGGGCGCGCGACAAGGTGGATAGGAGCGCCACCGCCAACGCGGTGGCCAGGACGATAAACGTCCCCAGGATACGTGGGTGTTTCAAGCGCGCCATTGTTCCTCCAGCCATTGATAATTCTTGGGCAGCCAACTGGCGCCCGCCAGGAGCGTGGCGTTCCTGACGGCGTCGAAGACGGCGTGTTCTTCGCGGGTGATTTCCTGGTAACGCCCCAGGGCCGCGTGGTTGTCCATCAGGAACTGGTCATCCACCATGCCGGTCATCGTGGTGGCCAGGAACGGTTTGGAATAAACGTAGCGCATCGCGGCCTGCGGCAGCGTCTCGTCGGGCAGTTGGTTCAGGGCCTTGGCCAGTTCCGCCACTGCCGCCGGCAGGATCGCCCGGGTGCGGGGGGTGGCGTTGAAGAGCATCGTGTTGGTGTTTTCGGGCATCGAGGCGGATTTGATCCGGGGATCGAACTCGACGATCGACCCGGCGGCCAGCGGCTTCATGCCGATCAGCCCCACGCCCTGCTTGGCGGCGGCGGGCAGGAACTGGGCGTAATCCGCCTTGGCGTGGATGAAGTTGTAGGGCAGCATGAGGTAGTCCAGACCCTCGAGTTCCTGCAGGGCCGTCATCATCGGCCCTTCCATGTGGCAGGCGATGCCGATGGCGCGTATCTTGCCGGCCTCCTTGGCCCGGCGGAGCACATCCCACTGCTCCAGCAGCCGCGGGTCGAATTTCACCGTCTCGCTGCGGATGCGATACAGGTCGATGTGGCCGCCGAAAAGCTTGGCGAGGCGGTCGATGTTCTGGCCGATGAACTCGGGGTTGTCGTAGGCCCCGGCGACGATCACCTTGTCGCGCTTGGGCTGGAGGAGCCTGGCCAGCGGTTCCCACTGCCCTTCGTGCTCGTAGACGTCCACGATGTTGACGCCCAGATCCAGGGCCTTGGAAATCTGGCGGTCGCGCCGCGCCTGGCCTTCCGCGTTCAGGACGTTCCGGATGCCGCCGGACTGTTTGTAGGCGCGGTCGGTGTGCGAGCCGAAGCACAGGATCGAGACGTTGATCCCGGTCTTGCCCAGCGGACGATACACCATGCCGCCGCGGCGAAACTCCCCGGCCGCGGTGGTGGGCGCGGGTGCCGGCGCGGGCGCGGTGGCGGTCGCCGCATGCGTCGTCCGCGGCAGCATCGTCGCGGCGAGTCCGGCGCCCAATCCGGCGCCGGCACATTGGATAAAGCGCCGGCGCGACATACAGGGTCTGTCGTTCATGACTACTCCATCATCAAGGCGTGTAAGTCCTGGAAAAATCGTTGCGCGTGTTGGTCACGGTGAACGCGCCATCAAGCCGCGCGGATACTTTTATCATTTTGCCCTCGCAGGGATCCTTGGGATTGGCGATGAAATTCTCCGGCGCGTTCTTGTCCCCGCTGGCCGTCGTATAGTGCAGCTCCCACAAATCCTGGAAGCCCGGCGACGTCTTGAGGATGTCCAGCACCGCCGCTTCCGCGCCCTTGCGCCCGCCGTTGTTCATGATCGCCGCCTTGGGCTCCAGCGCGTGTACCAGAGGCTTGGAATTCGACTTGGCAAAACCGTGGTGGCTGACCATGAACAGATCGACCTTCCCGATCAGGTTGTTCGGGGCCATCAGCTTGCATTCGACCATCTGCAGCAGGTCCGCCAGGTCCAGCATCCGGAATTTGCCGAACTGGTAGTACAGCCCGATCGACCCGGCGTTGTCATCGGTGTCCACGGGCCCGGGCGTGACCCCCGCCGCCAGCGGATTGGGCTGCCCCGCGCCGGGCAGGGGCTTGCTGAGCGCCTCGCCGCCGGCGGTGACCACCGTGATCTGCACGCCCTGGAGCGGAATCGTGTCGCCCGGCTTCACGCTGACGCGCTTCTTGTCGGCGACAAACTTCAGATAGTTCGGGTAATAATTGGACAGGTCCGGTTCCCGGGCCGTCGGCAGCAGCGCCCCATGATCGATATACACCTTGCCGGGAATCTTGGCGCACAGGTTCGGGATGTTCCCCGCGTGATCCGCGTCATAGTGCGTCGCCACCACGTAATCAAACTGCTTGATCCCCAGCGCCTGCGCCGCCGCCACGATCCGGTTGGTGTCGCGGTCGTTGGCCGTCGGATAGCCGGCATCCACCAGCATCGTCTCGCCGCCGGGCGGCACGACGATCAACGCCTTGCCGCCCTCGGTGTCGATCACGTAAATATCCAGGGTGCCGGCGGCGCCGGCCGTCCGGGGTTCCGGAGCCGCGCCGCGGGTGGCCTGAAAACTTTCACAGCCCATGAGCAGCAGGGAGATCAGCGGCAACACCAGGGTGCCAAGCAGAAGCAGTTTCATGAACTCTCACCCTTTCGGATAAGGAATGCCGTAATCAGGACGCGGGGCCGCTAGACCGCCACCAACTCGATGCCCTGGCCCGTGCCCAGGTTGCGGCTGTACTTTTTCTCCGCCGCGTTGTTCCAGTGCTCGTGAACCCCCAGGCTCGCCAGCGTCTTGCCCGTTTTCGCCGGGTCGTAGGCGGTCTTGGAGGGCGCCTTGTCGGCCTGGGCCATCTCGTGTAGGTAGTTGTCCACCGGCCCGATGATGGTCGGCTTGATGGTCGGTTCGTTGCGCAGGAAATCCAGGGCCACCGAGTCGATGGCCACGCCGTCCTGCGAGGCGAAAATGCTCGAGGTCCAATGCCCGTTGAACGGGGCGCTGGTCCATTTGCACGCGGCGGCCAGGCGGAATTCGTTGTGCTGGGTCGCGTAGATGGCGTCCACGATATACAGGATGGTTTTCCCGCCGGTCTGGGGGTGGCCGTTGAGGTCCACCAGGCCGTTGTACGCGCCCGGGGCCTGGGCGCCGTTGCCCTTGACCGTGATGTAGGGGTGGATGTTGCGGGCGCCCGCGCTGCCGTCGGCGTTGAAGAAGGATCCCAGGTGGTTCTTGGCGCACACCGTCATGCTGGCAATCGTATGCCCCTTGAGGCCGGCCATGTTGATCAGGTATTCGGCCTCCGTGAGGCACGTGGGGAAATAAAACGTGATGCCCCCCTGCGCCAGCACCAGCGGCTTGGTCTTGTCGGGAACGGCCTTCTCGCGCCCGTCCGTGCTGGTGGAATCCAGGAAATGCACGCCGGGGAATTCCTTGGTGGCGCGGTCGAAGACCGTCGAGGGGACATTCCGGATCGCGTCGTAAATGTAGATGTCCGCCGGGGCCACGCCCACGTCGGTGACCAGTTGCCGCAACAGCGGCTGGATGAGCTGCGGGGCGATATAGGAGGCATTGGCGTTGTCGCCGTGGGCGCGGCATTGGTTGAAATTAGGTTTGATGGCGACCTTCTCGCCTTTCTTGTAGCCCACTTCGCCCTTGCCTTTCCGTTTGTTGAAGTCGGCGAAAAGCTTGTTCCAGGCGTCCTTGTCGTTGGCGGCTTCGCCGCCGACGGAGCGAATGACCTTCGACAGCATGGCGCTGACCGCCGCCGGGTTCGTATTGGCGTCATCCCACCAGCCGGGTGCGTTGGTCACGCCGTCCCAACTCGTGGCCTTCGGATCATGGGCCCACGCCACGCGGCCGGGTTTGATGCCGAAGGCGGTGCCCAGCGGCATGTTGATTTCGGCCGGGTTGAAGGGCTGTCCGGCCGGAGCGGCTGCGCCGCGACCGCCCGGCGCCGCGCCGCGCGCGGTCGTCGCGGGTGCGGTAGCCTGCGCCCGGGCCAGACGCAGCCCCGCGGCGACCCCCAGGCCGCCGACCATGGTTTTCTTCAGAAATTGGCGCCGCGATTTGGTGGCGTGAGTCATGATTTGGCACTCCGGTAAAATTGTTTACCCGCATGGAACCTGCGAACGGCAATAATGGATGGTACGATAGTGAAATCCATAGTGTCAAGGAATAACCATGCTTCAGCGGTCTATTTTCACCAATAGTTTGTCCAGTGCATCACGGTCGATTTCGTAGCCCAAACCCGGCTTCGTGGGTGCGTAGACATATCCGTCCGGGTTCACCCGGAACCGGTCCTTCATATAGGGCCGGTCACTGCTTCCCTGCGGGACGGTCATCTCAAACCATACGTTGTTGGGCATGGCCAATTCCAGATGGAAATGCACGGCATGGTCGAACACCTCGCCCCAGTTGTGCGGGGCGCATTCCAAGCCGAAACATTCCGCCAGACGGGCCACCTTGATGCCTCCGCTGATGCCGCCGATGTTATCCACAATTGTGCGAATCACATCGACCGCGCCACGCCGGATATATTCAGGATAGTTATAGATCGAAAAGATAAATTCCCCGACGTGAATGGGAATTTCCAAATCGCGGCAAAGTTGCGCCAAACCTTCGATGTCGGTCGTCGGTATCGGGTCTTCGTAGGCGACGAATTTCAATTCCTGTATCGCGCGCCCCACCTTGATCGCCTCTTCCCGCGTGTACACGCCCACCGGATCGTGCAAAAGGATAAAATCGTCCCCGGCGGCCCGGCGCACGGCCTTGCACACTTCAATGTCCAGCTTGTAGTCATGTCCGCCGCCGGGCGAGGGCGGATGAATCTTGTAGCCTTTGAATCCCTCCCGCTTGATCTGCACGACCTCCTGCACAAATTGCTCGATGGTGGCGTGGTGCTGCGAGCTGGCGTACGCCATGACGCGCTCCCGGCAGGCGCCCAGAATGCGATAGACCGGCAGATTCACCGCCTTGCCCAGGATATCCCAAAGACAGTTGTCGATTGCCGAGGCATAGACGCTCTGCCCGCGCCGGCGCATTTCGGGCGTCCATGCGGAGGTCAGATCCGTCAAACGCAGCGCGCTCTTGCCCACACAGGCTCGCTTGGCGAAATCGAGCCAGCCGGCCGTGCTCCAATCCGGGTGCCAATACCGGGACGCCAGCGTGTAATTCCCTTCGAGGCCGCCATTGGTGACGATCCCGGCAATCTGGGTATAGCCGCCATTGGTGGGGGCGGTCGCGGCGGCGGCCCCGTTGCGGCTGAGGTTGTAGACCCGGACTTCCTTGATGGTCAAATCCGGAAGATCGGCGGGTTTGACGGCCACCGCCTGCGCCAGCAAGGCCGCCGGGGCCGACAGGGCCGCGGCCCCGGCCAACGCCCCCAGGGCGGTGGTCCCGAGGAAATCCCGGCGTGATGCATTTTGCTCGTGCATGCGATGCTCCACACACTCGGGAAGGGATTTACACCAGATCGCCACGCAGATACGGTTTCAGATACGTGTCCAGGGCTTTGCGGATGGCCTGGACCTCTTCGGCCGGCGAACGCGCGGGAGCCGTGGCCGCTCCGGCGCCGCCGCGCCCGGTGCCGCCACCCCGTCCGGCGCCGCCGCCGGCACCACCGGCACCGCCGCCGCCCATTCCGGGCGTGGCGCGCGAACGCGTCGTCAGCTTGAACATCCCCCGCGCCACCATCATCGGATTGCCCGTGCTCAGATTCATCGTGCCAAACGCCTGGATTCGCCCGAACATCGCGAAGGCGTCTTCCTTCCGGCCGGCATGATACAGGTCGAACGCCTGGGCATACAGATCCGCCAGCGCCACCGTCGGGCAGTGACCGGAGAACCCCAGTTCCATCTCATTGATCATCGTCCGCACGCCCTGCCCGGAAAACACCTTCATCTCATCATTGGTCAGCCGCCGGATCTCGCCAATGCGCTGCAAGGCGCCCCCGCCCGCCGCGGCTTCGTCCTTGACCGTCCGCGCCGTCGGTATCGTCTTGTACGCCTGCACCACCAGGTTGATGCTCATCTGGTCCTGCGTCTGGAGGATCAGCGGCAGATCGGTCATCTTGCCCACCTGCTGGTAGTACGTGAGCAACGCGGCCTCGTCCGTCACGCCCGGCGGCGGCAGCGAGACAATCGCATCCGCCCCGTTCTTGGCCGCGTGCTTGGCGTACTTCTCGACGGTCTGCATGTTGCCGTCCTGCGACTGCACGCCGATCACCAGCGCGGTCTTCCCGCCCTTGCCCGCCGCCAGCAGCGCCTCGGCGCCGGCAATCCGCTCATCCTCGCGCAGGCTCGTCCACCCGCTGGCGATCTGCGGCCAGGCCAGCCCGTGGACCCCGCCCTTGTTGCAGAATTTCACCTCGTTGGCCAGGCATTCCAGGTCGAGCTTGTCGTCGGCGGTGAACGGCGTGGAGGCGATCGGGAACAGGCCCCGGAGCGCCTTGGCGCCCCGCGCCGCGCCCGGGGCGGGCGCGGCCGTGAAGGGGTTGTCCGCCGTCGGCGCGCCGCACCGCGCCAGGGCCAGGCCCAGGGCGCTGGCGCCGAACACTTGCAAAAAGGCCCGGCGGGGGAACCCGCCGCTCTGCTTCATCGGGGTCGTGGTCGCCATAAGTTCATCCTTGTAAGATCGATTAACGGTCAATCCGGATCATGATCTTGTCCAAAGCGTCGCGGTCGAGCGGGTAGCCCAGGCCCGGTTGGGTGGGCGCCAGCACGTAGCCGTTGGGGTCCAGGCGGAACTTGTCCTTCATGTAGGCCCGGTCGGTCATTTCCGGCGTGTTGGGCATCTCAAACCAGTAGCAGTTCGGCGACGCCAACTCGATCTGGAAATGCACCGCCAGGTCAAAGCCGTTGCCCCAGTTGTGCGGCGTGCAGGGCATGCCGAAGGCGTCCGCGAGCTGCGCGACCCGATGGGAGCCGCTGATGCCCCCGATGTTGTCGGCGATCAGCCGCACGATGTCCGTCGCGCCGCGGCGGATATATTCGCCGTAGTCGCGGATCGAATAGAGGAATTCCCCGACTTCGATCGGCACATCCAGCTTGTCGCGCAGCTCGATCAGCCCGTCGATGTCCGTGGTGGGAATCGGATCCTCAAACGAGACATAATCGTATTGGTCCAGCGCCCGCCCGACCCGCAACGCCTCAAAGAGGTTCAGCCCCTGGACCGGATCGAACAGCAGCGTGTAATCATCGCCGGCGATTTTCCGGACCAGCTTGATCTCGTCGATGTGCCCCATGTACTTCGGAATCGCCGGGCCGCCCTTGTGCTGCCCGCCGCCGGGGTGAATCTTGTAGCCCTTGAACCCCATCGCCAGGGCCGCCTTCACATCCGCCTCATAGTCCTCCACCGTGGCCAGGTGCTGGCTGCTGCAATAGGCCAGCATGCGGTCCTTGGTGCCGCCCAGCAATTTATAGATGGGCTGGTTGACGGCCTTGCCCAGAATGTCCCAGAGCATGATGTCAATGTACGATCGGAAGAAATCCACCGCCGTGGGCGCGGCGGCTGGTCCGCGTGCGGGGGCAAAACCGAATCCCCCGGTGAAGGCGCCGCCTCG
>CAIPTQ010000092.1 GCA_903868035.1 uncultured Phycisphaerales bacterium | reverse complement strand
CGGCCTATCAATTCATCGCACAGAGCCTCGCCTGCACGTTCAAACGCCTCCCCACGCCTCAGCTATTACCTGCGGGGCCTTGAGAAGTGTGAAGGGTTACTAGGCCTTTTTCAAAGTGCGCCAGTATTAATTCTCTTTGAGTTCGAAGCGCAGGTAGTCATAGACCACACCGGAGGTGACTTCGCCGGCGGGGACGGTGAGGGTCATCTGGTTTTCGCCGGCTTTGAGGAGGGCGGCGTCGAATTGGACCATGCGTTCCTGCCAGAGGCCATGGTTGGTGTTGTAGCGGAGGGCGTTGGTGGCGGTGGGGCGGATGGTGCCGGCGGGTTGGCCATTGACGGCGACGGTGAGGCCGCCGCCGTCGGCACCGCAGAGGGCGACGCGGAGGGTGGCCTGGCCGGCGGTGGCCTTGTCCATGTTGAATTTGATGGTCCAGGTGGTTTCACGGCCGCGGCCGTAGACGGCCCACGGGCCGGTGGTGTTGGTTTGCGGATATTGCTGGAGGGATTCGCCCTTGACCCAGCCGAAACGCTGGTTGAGGGGATCCTTGGCGTCGGGGTTTTTCCAGGCGTCGGAGGTTTCGTGGGGGACTTGTTCGAAGAACCAATCCTTGGCGGGGTCGGACTTGCCGACGGTGTACGTGATGTCGTTGGGGAAGAGGGCGCCGTAGCGAACGGGCCAGCCCCAGAGCCAGTAGTTGGCGGCATCGCCCTTGAAGAATTCGGCGGTGTCGCGGTCGGGGGTGCCGATCTCCCAGATTTGCTTGCCGTAGCGGACGGGGGTCCAGGTGAGTTTGCCGAGGTCGAGGTCTTTGCCGGCGGTGACGGTGATGTTGGTTTGGGCGAACTCGCCGAGGACGCCGTCGGCCCAGGCGTGGAGGGTGTAGTTGCCGGGGCGGACCTGGGTGATGGTGAACTTGCCGTCGTCGGTGCCGTCGTTCCAGAACTGGTAGTGCTTGGCGTCGTGGAGGTAGTCGGAGCCGCCGCCGCCGAAACCGCCGCCACCGCCGCCGGGGCCACGGGCTGCGCCGGGAGCAGCACCAGGAGCGCCGCCGCGTGCGGGGGCGGCTACAAAAATGTTGGCGAGGTCGGGGTTAATATCGAGCATGCCGGCACCGGGGGTAGCGGGGGTGGGGACTACGCCGCGACCGGGCGCGCCGCCACGACCGCCGCCGCCACCAGCGGCATCAGGGTAGGCCAGGCCGATGGTGAGGTGGGGGAGTTTGGTGGTTTTGGCCTGGGGGTCGCTGAGGACGAGTTGGCCGGTGACGTTGGCGCGCTGGTCCTTGTGGGGATAGTCCACGCCATTGACCCAGTCGTAGGGCCATTGGGTCTTTTCCTTGGCGGCCTGGGCGAGGGCGTCTTTCCAGAGTGCCGTGGCGTTGTCGGTCCAAGCCTGGGGGACTTTGGGATCGCCGAAGGAGGCGGTGTAGGCGGCCATATCCGCGGCGGAGGGGGTTTTGGCATCGGCGAGGGCGTTGACGTAGATGAAGATCGGGCCGACGACTTTGGACCATTCTTCACCGGCGGCAACGTTGCAGGAAGCGCCGCCGGAGTAGTGCGTGCCGCGCCAGTAGTCGAGGATGATGGGGTCGGGGTTGTCGTTGTCGCCCCAGTGGACGTCGAGCTCGCACTTGCTGGCGCCGCCGGAGAGGTATTCGATGGTGGGGTTGATGAACCAGACGCCGACGTGGTCCTTGGTGGAGGACCAGCCATAGGCGGGGGTTTTGTATTGGACGCCGGTGTAGCTGTACTTGTGTTCGACGGAGTTTTTGTAGGGGCCCTGATTCAGGAGGCGCTGCTCCTTGGCGTGAACGACGACGCCGGTCCCCCAGTCGCGGGCGCCGCAGGCGAGGAGGTTGCGGTCGGCATCGACGGAAATCCAGTCGAAGGACTTGTTGACGCGGATGATGAAGCGGTTTTCCGGCATATTCAGCGCGGCATAGGCGGCGGGGTGGGTGTAGATGCTGTAGACATGGACGCCGGATTCGCCCTGGGCCAAGGTGTAGCGGATTTCCTGGTCCATGTTCATGGTGCCGCCAGTGGCGCCGCCGGGGGAGCCGGGGGTGAAGCCGACCTGCCCCCCGCTGACGCCCTTGATGGAGATTTCGGCGCGCTGGCCGCCGTTTTTGGCGGGGTCGATGGTGATGGATTGAGTGAGGCCACCGATGCGCTCGGCGGCGGAGGGCTCGGTTTCCCAGCCGCCGGGAGACTGGTCATGGCCAATGAGGTCGCCGCCTTTGTAATAGAGGTTTTGGAGTTGGCCGGAGCGGTTGTTGATGACGGCCTTGACGATGCCGTTGTCGAGGGTGAAGAAGCGGGGATCCTGGGTGACGGTGACGGGGGCGGGGGCGGCGGCGGGTTGGGCGACGGTGGGCGGGGCATCGGCGGCGCGCAGCACGGGCATGGCGAGGGGCAGGCTCATGACGGCGCAGGCGACAAGGACGCACGAAGAGAAGGGAAGTAGTTTTTTCATGGCAGGCTCCAAGCAACCCAGTCAACGGAGAGTTCAGGTCTCAATTCTCGTTTAGTTCCAACCGCAGATAGTCGTACACCACGCCGGAATCGACTTCCCCGGCGGGCACCGTGAGTTGGATGGCGTTTTCGCCGGCTTTGAGGAGGGCGGCGTCGAACTTCTGGGTGTACTCGCGCCACACGCCGGTGTTGGTGTTGTAGCGGAGGGCGTTGGTGGAGATGAAGCGGATGGTGCCGACGCCTTGGCCGTTGACGCCCACGCCCAGGCCGCCGGGAGCGCCGGGGTTGGCCAGGCCGGCGGTGCCGTCGGAGCCGGCCAGGGCGACGCGGAGGGCCGCCTGGCCTTTGGGCGCGGCGTCCATGTTGAACTTGATGGTCCAGGTGGTCGCCCGGCCCTTGCCGATGGTAGTCCACATATCCTGGCCGGCGGTGCCGGCCTTGATCCAGCCGAAGCGCTGATTGGCGGGGTCTTTGGCGTCGGGGTTGAGCCAGGCCGTGGTTTCGCTGTGGGGCGTCTGCTGGAAGAACCAATCCTTGCGGTAATCGCTCTTGCCGATGGTGTAGGTGATGTCGTTGGGGAAGAGGAGCGGATAGCGCAGACCCCAGCCCCAGAGCCAGTAGTTGTCGGGGTCTCCCTTGAAGAATTTGCCGCCGGTGCGGTCGGGGTAGCCGATTTCCCAGATCTGCTTGCCGTAGCGGACGGGCTTCCATTCGAGCTTGCCGAGGTCGAGGTTTTTGCCGGCCTCGACGGAGATGTCGGTTTGGGCGAATTCGCCGAGGACGCCGTCGGCGAAGGCGTGGAGGGTGTACTTGCCGGGGCGGACATTGGTGATGGAGAACTTGCCGTCGTCGGTGCCGTCGGTCCAGAACTGGTAGTAATTGCCGTCGTGGGGCCAGGTGACGATGCCGTTGTTGCCGGCGCGGGGGCTGCCGCCGGGGTAATCGGGGTGGGCCAGGCCGGCGGTCAAATGGGGGAGCTTGGTGGAGGCGGCCTGGGGGTCGTTGAGGACGAGCTGGCCGGTGACGTTGCCGCGCTGGTCCTTGTGGGGGTAGTCCACGCCGTTGACCCAGTCATAGGGCCAGGCGGCTTTTTCCTTTTTGGCCTGGGCGAGGGCGTCCTGCCAGAGGGCGGTGGCGTTGTCTTTCCAGATGGCCGGGACGGTGGGATTGCCGGCGGTGGCGGCCAGGGTGGCCATATCCGCGGGGGAGGGGTCTTTGGGGTCGGCCAGGGCGTTGCAGTAGATGAAGATGGGGCCGATGACCTTGTTCCAGACTTCATTGGCGGGAATGTTGCAACTCGCGCCGCCGGCGTAGTGGCCGGCGGCCCAGTAGTCGAGGATGATGGGGTCGGGGTTGTCGTTGGCGTCGAAATGGCAGACCAGCTCCAGCTTTTCGGCGCCGCCGGAGAGGTATTCGGTGGTGGGGTTGATGAAGTAGACGCCGATGTGGTCCTTGGTGCTGGACCAGCCGTAGGCGGGAATCTTGTATTGCACCGCGTTGTAACTGTATTTGTGTTCGACGGAATTTTTGTAATAGCCCTGGTTGAGGATGCGCTGTTCCTTGGCATGGATGACCGTGCCCGTGCCCCAGTCCTGGGGGGTGCATTCGAGCAGGTTGCGGTCGGCATCGACGGAAATCCAGTTGAAGTATTTGTTGAGCTTGGCGATGTAGCGGCTTTCGCCCTCGCTGGCGGCGGGGTAGCCTGCCCCGTGCGACCAGATGCCGTAGGCGTAGATGCCGCTGGCCCCGCGTTCCAGGGCGTAGCGTAATTCAATGTCCATGCGGCCATTGACGCCCTTGATGTCCACCTCGGCACGGGCACCGCCGTTTTTCGCCGGGTCGATGGTGATGGCCTGGGTGACGGTGCCCGCCGGGGTTTGTTCCCAGTATCCGCCCTGGCCCATGGTGTTGATGCCCTTGAAAACGAGGGCGGTCATGTTGCCGCTGCGTCTGTTGATGGTGGCCTTGACGATGCCGTTGTCGAGGGTCCAGTTGTTGGCGTCCTCGGCGAGGGTGACGGGGGTGGTGACCTGGGGTTTGGCGACCGCCGGCAGGTCTGCGGCGCGGGACACGGATGCGGCCAGGGCCAGCACTGCGAGGGCCGGCGCCAGCAGGGCGCGGGAATTGACAAACATTAGATTTTTCATAATAGACTCCTGTTATTGGGTCTAACGAATGGGTATGCGCCGTATTGCCCCGGCGCGGCTTCATGCGGGTTCATGAAAAGTTAGAATTTTCCGGTATCGACCTTGTCTTTGGACATGTCGGCCAGGCCGCGGACATCGTGGGTGCGGAACTGGCTGACGTTGTTGAGCATGAAGGCGGGGACGCCGTCTTCGCGCTGGGCCTTGATGTTGGAGAAGCTGGCGTCCTGGACGTCGAGGAGCCAGAACGGGGGGCGCAGGTCCTTATTGGTGTAGGACATGTCGATGTTGTCCAGGGTGATGCCCTTGACGTGGCGGATGAAGAAGCCGTAGGTGGGCAGGACGCCGAACATGCCGGGCTCGGGGTATTGGTATTCAAGCTCGGGGGGGACGACCTGTTCGATGCCGGCGGGGGCGCCGCCGGGCCAGATGATGCGGACGTTGCTGATGCGGACGTCCTCGATCTGGTGGCCGGGGATGCCGCTGATGACGCAGGCGTTCGGGGCGGCGCGGTTCTGGGCGACGATGTCGGAGATGTTGACGTGGCGGATGACGGCGACGGCGGTTTTGTCGGCGGGCATGCGCCGGCGGTCGCCGAGGCGGATGAAAATCGGGAGGCTGCCGATCTCGCGCATGGTGAGGTTGCTGATGCTGACGTTGTCGATGACGGCGCCATCGACGGCTTCGAGGGCCAGGCCCTGGCAGCGGTCGAAGACGCAGTTGGAGATGGTGATGTTCTTGAAGCCGGCGTTGGATTCGGTGCCGAACTTGATGCGGCCCGTGCCGGGGTTGCGTTCGACGTAGGTGGCATTGAGCATGGAGCCGACCTCCCAGCCGCCGGCGACGAGGCAGTTGGTGATGGTGATGTTTTCGCAGGCCCGGCCGAAACCCAGGCCCCAGGAGCTTTTGAGGACGATGGCGTCGTCGGCGGGGGAATTGATGGCGCAATTGGAGATGCGGACGTTGCGGCAGCCGTCGATGTCGAAGCCATCGCGGTTGGTATCGACCTTGATGTTGTCGAGGGTGAAGTTATCGACGCCGGTGGCCAGGAGGGCGAAGTGTCCGCCGCGGAGCATGGAGAAGTTGGAGAGGGTGACATTTTTGCAGAGCTTGAGGGAGATGGCCTTGTTGCCGACGCCGGCGGCGAGGGTGTCGCCGGCACGATAGGGGACGGAGAGGT
>CAIPTQ010000091.1 GCA_903868035.1 uncultured Phycisphaerales bacterium | reverse complement strand
GCCAAAGTACGCTTCCGCGTAAACCCCGATAAACGCCCGTCATTATTCGCCATCCAACATTGATTTCCAGCTCTCTTGAACCAATCCACTATCTCCCTATAATTGTCGAACTCGCCAGAGCTTCGGCATCCGCCGACGCTGGCCAGCCCTCGGAACCCAACGGAGCCACGCGTATGCCCCATGTCATCACCGAACCGTGCATCGGCACGAAAGACACGGCATGCGTCGCCGTCTGCCCGGTGGACTGCATCCACCCGCGCAAGGATGAACCCGATTTTGCCGGCGCCACCCAGTTGTTCATCGACCCCGACACCTGCATCGACTGCGGCCTGTGCGTGGACGAATGCCCGGTCAAGGCGATTTTTACCGAAGATGACGTGCCCGCCAACTGGAAGCACTATATCCAGCTTAATGCCGAGCACTTCAAGAAATAAGCCGCCATGTGGCCGGGCTTGGCCGGGCCAACCATCGACGCGGGCGCGTAAGCCCGCGATGCGTGGCGGAAGTTTGACTCAAAGGAACCCCAAATGCCCCCTCCCCGCAAACCCCGTTTCCAGACCTTCCAGCGCCCCAAGACCCGCGTGGCCAAGATTTCCAGCAAGGGCAAGGTCTACGTGGACTACAAGGATGTCGAAAGCCTGCGCAAAATGCTCTCGATCAACGGCAAAATCCTCTCCCGTAAACGCACCGGCGCTTCGGCTGCCGAGCAACGCATGATCACCGACGCCATCAAGCGCTCGCGCTTCCTGGGCATGCTCCCCTACGTCGGCGGCAGCGTCGTCTGACGCGGACCGCGCGGCTGCGGGCTGTGGGTTGCGGACGAATTGTCTTGCTTTCGCGCGGATACAGTCTACAATGTGATCGTGCTTCGGATGGGCGTTTTCGCCCTTGCCGGGGGCGCGTTTTGTCGGGTGACTAAACAAAGAGAACCCCAGGCTACTGGGAATCTCGTTGCAGAGTAAGCCGATGCGGTTGGATCTCCAACCGCATCGGCTTTTTTATTGGTTTGTCGGGCCTGTGAACCCGGGATCGCGCGTCATTTCCCCCCACCGTGGGTGCCAGAAGCAAAAAAGGAGCCATATGGCGTATGAATCGGGTGTGCATTTTTACCTCGCCCAGATTGCCCGCGTGCCGTTGCTGACGGCCGAGCAGGAGCGCGAGCTGTCGCGGCGTCTGATCCGGGAGAACGATCCGGCGGCCCGGGATGAGATGATTTGTTCGAATCTGCGCCTGGTCGTCAACATCGCCAAAAATTACGCGAACCGCGGCATGGCGCTCCAGGATCTGATCGAGGAAGGCAATCTGGGACTCCTCAAGGCCGTCGAGGGTTTTAATCCCGAGCTGAACATTCGTTTTTCCACCTACGCGTCCTGGTGGATCAAGCAGGCGATCCGGCGCGCCTTGATCAACGCGGTGCAGCCCATTCACGTGCCCGGCTACATGGTCGAGATGATCGCCAAGTGGAAGCAGGCCCTTGCGGATTTGGAAGAAAGCCTGGGCTGCGCTCCGACGCTGGAGATGCTCGCCCGCCATATGAAGATTCCCGCCAAAATGGTGCGGATGATCGCGCATGCGATGCGGGCCTCGCTGGCGCCCACGCAGGCCAACGCCAATAATACGATTGATTGGCATGAGATTCCGCAGGGGGACAGCGCCGACACCCCGGACCATGCGGCTCTGGGCCGCGAGGAACTCCAGACGATGCACCTGCTGCTGGACACCATGGACCCGCGCCAGGCCCGGATACTCCGGCTGCGGTTCGGCCTGGACGACAGTGCGCCGATGACCTTGGGCGAGATTGGAGACCTGGTGGGCCTGACGCGCGAGCGGGTCCGCCAGATCGAGAATATGGCGCTGGGCAAACTAAAAGCCCACCTGGCGACCGGTCGCCGGCCCTATATTCATCACGACCCATGCGCCGCCCGCCACGAACGCCATGCAACGTGTGCCTCCCAGGCGGTGCCGTGTTAGTGTTCCGGGGGGTGGCAATAGCGGCGTTCTATTATGTGACTTGCAGGATGATCTTCCCCCGCACGCCCCCCGCCTCCAGCCGGCGATGCGCCTCCGCCGCCTCCTCCAACGGCATCACCGAATCCACCAGCGGCACAATCTGCCCCCGTTCCAACAACGCCTTGAGCAGCTCCAGCGTCCCCCGCCGCCGCTGCAAAAACTCATAATGTATCGCCACATTTTTCCGATACCCCTCGTCCAGTTTCCCCGTCGGATTGACAATCGTCACGATCCGCCCCAGCGCCTTCATCAACGGTATGCACCGGCTCACCACATCCCCGCCGGCACAATCAAATACCACGTCCAAGCCATGCGTGTACTCGCTCTTTATAATCTCCGACCAGTTCTCCGTCTGGTAATTCAGCAGCCGGTCCGGGCCTTTGCCGCAGGCCGTGGGAAGGGAGTACACAAATTCCGCCGACCGTGTGGAGCAGGTCGCCAAGACCTGCGCCCCCGCCGCCTTGGCCAGTTGCACGGCGATGGAACCCACCCCGCCATTGGCCGCCGTGATCAGCGCGGTCTGCCCCAGCGTCAGCCCGCCGCGCGTGAACAGCCCGTCCCACGCCGTCATGCCCGCCAGGGGGATGGCCGCCGCCTGCTCGAAGGAAAGGCGGGCGGGCATGTGCGCAACGAGTTCCGCGCGCACCACATTGAACTGCGCATACGCGCCGGGAAGCGAGAAATCCGGCGAATAAAAAACCTTGTCCCCCGCGGCAAAATCCGTGACCCCCGCACCCACCGCCTCCACCACGCCCGCGGCATCAAACCCCAGCACCTTCCCCGCGCCAAAGCCCAAAGCCCCGGTCTGGCGGAGCTTGTAGTCAATCGGATTGACCCCCGCCGCGTGTACGCGGACCAGGATTTGATTCGCCCCGGCCGTGGGTGTGGCCACGTCCGCGACCCGCAACACTTCCGGCCCGCCGACGGCGGACATGATGACGGCTTTCATAGGGACTCCTTGGCACGAGTATCGAGTTTCGAGTTTCGAGTTTCGAGTTTCCAGTGTCAAGTTTTACACTCGAAACCCGAAACTTGAAACTCGACACTGTGAAAATGGGCACGAGAAAAGATTGGGAAAATAAGAACTTTATTGCCTCTATGCGGCGCGCTCGCTAGGTTTAGTTGGACTATTCCTCGCCGCGGTTCCGTGACGCGGATGCTCTCTGGTCTTGTACAAGGAAGTTGCCCATGGCCCAAGTCCGCGACATTCTGGCGCACAAAGGTTCGAGCGTGCATATAGTGGCCCCCACCGTGACGGTGCTCGCGGCCACGCAGCTCATGAACCAGAACCACATCGGCGCACTGGTCGTGACCGTGGGCGGCGAATGCGCGGAGGGCGGGTGCGATGCGGCGAACTGCGACCGCGTCGTGGGCATGTTCACCGAACGCGACGTACTCACGCGCGTCGTGGCCCAACAGCGCGATCCGGCCACCACTCTCGTCGAAGAGGTCATGACCCGCGATGTCGCCTATTGCCGGCCCGACACCGATTTGGAGGAAGTCGCCTCGGTCATGCAGAAGCACCGCATCCGGCACCTGCCCGTCTGCGACGACGACCGCTGTCTCCGCGGCATGGTCTCCATCGGCGACGTGAACGCCTGGCATGCCCAGGGCCAGGATGTGACGATCCATTATCTGCACCAGTACATCCATGGCCGGGTGTAGGTAGGGCGGAACCCAAATACGGCACACGCCCCAAAAATGAACACGCAGGCCCAGGGATTGGAATCCCTGGGTTTTTGGAGTTCGGGCGGGAATATACCGATAGCGAATAATGCGTCCTGCCGGGCATTGTCCGCCCGGATCAAAAGGCGCGGATTTCGCCGGCGAAAATGTGCTAACTCCTTTTGACTACACGACTAAGCAGATGCAACCGGTGAAGGCGATCATTGTAATGCCGTGCCGCCAAACGGTATACTGGTGCCGCTTGTGGGCTCTTCAATGGATGGGAAATGAACACACTGTGCGAATAAACTCTGCCCGTCGCCGAACCGCCGCCGCCCGTGGGTGTCGGTGAAATCGTCACGGATGTCCGCTGGCATGTCTTGCAGACCCGCAGCCGCATGGAAAAGGCGCTGGCCGAGAGCCTGGTGGCCAAGGGGATCAAGTATTTTCTGCCGCTGGTGAATGTGGCCCGCTCGTACGGGGGGCGGAAGGCCCAGGTGGAACTGCCCTTGTTTCCGGGGTATCTGTTTTTGCGGGGGACTTTGGAGCAGGTGTATTTCGCGGATCGCACCAAGCGCGTGGCGCGCGTGATTCCGGTGTTTGACCAGGCGCGCCTGACCGAGGAACTCCGCAGCATCGAACTGGCCATCCACGGCGCCAGCGACACCACCCGTTTCGACCCCTTCCCCTTCTTGAAGCGCGGCATTCGCGTCGAAATCATCTCCGGGCCGATGCGCGGCGTGCGCGGCATTATCGAAAACCGCCACAAGCGCGACCGCCTGATTTTGCAGGTGAATATCCTGGGCCAGTCGACGAGCCTCGAAGTGGACAGCGCGTTGCTCGTTCCCATTGGTGACGCCTGATCGCCGTTGGCTGGCGCTGTTCGCAAGGAATCATCCATGCCTAAAATCGCCCTCATCACCGGCATCACCGGCCAGGATGGCTCCTACCTCTCCGAATACCTGCTGTCCCTGGGCTACGAGGTCCAT
>CAIPTQ010000090.1 GCA_903868035.1 uncultured Phycisphaerales bacterium | reverse complement strand
ATGCCCCCGTTGTGCCGCCCCGCCTTTCATCTCTTCCTGTTCCGGTTCTCGACAAATTCCCCCCCGCGCGGTATTCCCTTCCCTGTCCCTTCCCACAGGAGGTGTGCCCTTGAAACCCCGGTTGCGCCTCATCCTCCCCGCCCTCCACCTGTCCGCCAGCGCCCCCTCATCCCTCCTCCCTCAACCCTCCTCACTCCCGGCCCCCCGCCTGCTCCCCCTGGCCGACGCCTTCGCCGCCTCCTCCATCAACACCGTCGTCTTCCGCCACAGCCCGCTGGTCACTTTCCGGAATACCCAATACGCCGCCTTCTACGACCGCGACTCCCGCCTCGTCCTCGCCCAGCGTACGCACGGCACCGCCACTTGGAATATCAAACGCACCGACTTCACCGGCAACACCAGGGACGCCCACAACACCATCTCCCTGGGTATCGACGGCGCCGGCATCCTCCACGTCGCCTGGGACCACCACGGCAACGCCCTCAACTACGCCCGCTCCACCGCCCCCGGCTCCCTGGAACTCACCCCCAAACTCCCCATGAACGCCGACCGTGAAACCCAGGTCACCTACCCCGAATTCTACTCCCTTCCCGGTGGCGCCGGCGGCCCCGTCGGCCCTGACGCCCCCGGCGCCGCCGACCTCCTCTTCCTCTACCGCGTCGGCGTCTCCGGCAACGGCGACCTGGTCCTCAAACGCTACCGCACCGCGAACCAAAAATGGGAAACCGTCGCCCCCAACCTCGTCGCCGGCGAAGGCCGCCAAAACGCCTACCCCGAATTCGCCGTCGGCCCCGACGGCACCCTCCACCTCGCCTGGACCTGGCGCCGCACCTCCGACGTATCCACAAATCACGATGTCTGCTACGCCCGCTCCGCCGACGCCGGCCGCACCTGGACCACCGCCGCCGGCACGCCCCTGGCCCTCCCCCTCACCGCCGCCACCGCCGAAACCGCCCTTCCCATCCCCGAAAAATCCGAGCTCATCAACCAGACCACGATGGCCGGCGATGCCTATGGACATCCTTACATAGCAACCTATTTCCGCCCCGCGGGTTCGGCCATCCCCCAGTACCACGTCATCTATCATGATGGCGCCGCCTGGCATGCCGTCCCGGTCGGGGAGCGTAAAACCCCCTTCACCCTCGCCGGCGCGGGCACCAAACGCATACCCATCTCCCGCCCGCTGATCCTCGTGGACCCCGCGCCCACCCCCTCCACCCCCCCGCGCATACTGGTTGTTTTTCGCGATGCAGAACGAAACGACCGCGTCACCCTCGCCACAATCAACAATATTAATTTGGGAAGCCTAAACAGCACGAAGATAAGCCAAATTATGGCCCAAAATAATCCGGCAAACACCGTTTATACGTCCGCGCCCCCCTGGCAACTCACCGACCTGACCTCCGAATCCTGGGGTTCCTGGGAGCCCTCTTTTGACCCCACACTTTGGAATCGCGACCACATACTTAACCTGTATGTCCAGAAGACAGACCAACTCGATGGAAATGACGCCTCCGGACGCATTCTTCCCCCGACCATGGCCTATATTTTGGAATATAAACCATGAGAATATTGCAGTGGCTTTTGGCCTTGGTCTTTGCGATCGCCGCGGGGTTGAAACTGGCCGTGATGGTGCGTGGAGGGGGTGGTGGGGCCGCCGAAACGATGTTCGGCGCGTTGCCGCAAGTGTATCAGTGGGCGTTAGTTATAGCCGAATTGGCCCTGGCCCTCTGGCTGGGGACCGGCTGGTGTCCGCGCGGGGCGGCATTTTCCACAATTGTGCTGTTATCGACATTCCTAAGCGCAGTAATTGTGGAGCTGGGAAAAACCGACCCCCATAGGTGTGGGTGCATGGGTTCCATTTCCCTCGGCCCGCCCCGGACGACGTTGTGGATCACCTTGGCCGTGGACGGCCTGCTTTTGGGCGGCGCTTTGGGGGTTTATTTCGCCGTATCTTTAACTAAAAAGCGCGCATAATCGCCCAAAATCAGGGAACATCACTTAAAAAGCGGGATTCGGGCATTGACTTCACGCGGCAAGCATGTTTTAGTATCCATTAGTTGGCATGCGTGATGATGATGGCACATAAGCGCGCCGGCCAGCGTTAAGATGCCAAGCGTGGTGGCTGGCGGCAGACGAAAAACGGGCATCCCCGCGGCGCGGCGTTATCCATTCCTCATTCGCGCCGCCGGTGCATGTTCCCAATTGTTTCCGCCCGGCCTCCGGCATGACATGCCGGCGGCTTTTCCTCCCACCACCTTCCATCCGGACTTTCCTAGGTTGCCAGTTCCCGATTCCCGGATTACTCTGCCTGTTCTTTGCCCGGCAGGTCTGGAGGTGTTTGATGGCAGGTACACAAGCCGCTTGGGGTATCGACGTGGGCGTGTCGAGTCTCAAGGCGCTCAAGCTGCGCCGCGACGGCGGGCGCGTGATCGTCGAAGCGTTCGAGGTGATCGAGCACGACAAGTTCCTCACCGAGCCGGACGTCGACCGGGACGCGGCGACGCGGGCGACGCTGCAGAAGTTCATGCACAAGCACTCGCTGCGCCGGGATATCGTGTACATCGGGGTGCCGGGGTCATCGACGTTCGCGCGGTTCGTCAAGCTGCCGCCGGTGGAGACCAAGAAGATACCCGAGATCGTGCGGTTCGAGGCGATCCAGCAGATACCCTTCCCGCTCGAGCAGGTGAACTGGGACTACCACACCTTCCAGCATCCGGACTCGCCGGACGTGGAAGTGGGCATCTTCGCGATGAAAAAGGAACTCGTCGCGCACGTGATGTCGAACTTCCGGGCGGTGGACATGAACGTGCAGGGCGTGCAGATGTCGCCCCTGGCGGTCTACAACGCCGCGGCGTACGACGGGATGACGGCCGACAAGGGGACGGTGATCATCGACATGGGGGCGGAGCACACGGACATCGTAATCATGGACCAGGGCCGGGTGTGGCTGCGGTCGATCAGCATCGGGGGCAACCACTTCACGGACGCGCTGGCCAAGAGCTTCAAGCAGCAGTTCATCAAGGCCGAGCAGCTCAAGAAGACGGCGGCGACGAGCAAGTACCAGAAACAGATTTACCAGGCGATGCGGCCGATCTTCGCGGACCTGGTGGCGGAGATTCAGCGGTCGCTGGGGGCGTACAATTCGAGCCACCGCGACAGCCGGCTGGAGCGCATCGTGGGGATGGGGAACCCCTTCAAGCTGCCGAACCTGCAGAAATATTTGCAGCAGGAATTGAAGATGGAGGTGACGCGGCTGGAGAATTACAAGATGGCGAGCGTGGAGGTGGAGAAGGAGGCCGCGTTCTCGGAGAACATCCTGTCGATGTCCACGGCGTATGGGCTGGCGATCCAGGCGCTGGGTCTGGCGGCGATCGAGACGAACCTGCTGCCGGTGGAAATCGCGCGGGCGATGATGTGGAAGAAGAAGCAGCCGTGGTTCATCGGGGCCTCGGCATTGGTGGCGCTGGGGGCGATGAGCATCGGGGTGCAGTGGTATATGGCCAAGGCGGACTTCGACTCGGCGGCCAACCAGAAAGCGAAAGCCGACAATGACGCCGACGAAGCCAAGGATCTGAACCTCAGGACGGCCTGGAACCATATCGACAACGGTTACGATGATGCGGAGAAGAAGGTGAAGGCCCAAATGAGCCTGGTGGAATCGCGGCTGGTCTGGCCGGGGATCATGGCGGACATCTATGCGGCCCTGCCGCAGCAGCGCGGCCTGACCGGGTCGGTGATCGCAATCACCGGCATTACGTCGGATTACGACTACAACAATGCGTTGTCCGCGATTGACCTCTCAAAAATAACCGCCGGGGCGGGCGGCGGAATCGCAGGCGGGGGCGGAGGGGGCGGAGGCGGGGGCGCGATCGTAACACCGGCGGGGGGCGCCGGCACCCAGCCGGCGGTGGGACAGGTCGGGGAATCGGATCACGGCTTTGTGGTGACGATCACGGGCTATGCGCGGTTGGGCGACACCCCCACGGAACGTCAGCTTCAGGACATAGTCTATCAGTACCTGACCACCATCATGAACAAGGCCCCGGTAAACAAGCCGGCGGGGGACCAGATCCCGCGGGCGTATTACTTTGAAGGGGGCATTTACAGTGGCCGCCTGATCAAGCCCCAGCCCGTCGGCGGAGCCGGGGTATATGGCGGGCCGGTGGCGGTGGCGGCCGGCGGGGGCGGCGCTGCTAACGTCAAGCCCTGGGGCAACATCACCCCAGGCCCGTTCTGGGACATGTTCTTCTACGAGATCACGGGGATCCCACACCCCACGACGGGTCCGGGGGCGGATCTCACCGGGGCGTCCGGGGCGTCACCGGTCATGTCCGAACCGCTGGATCTGCTGGCGCCGCATCCCAACACCAAGGCCAAACCGATGGCGAACACCTATACGTTTACCGTGTACTTCAAGGTTCACATCAAGAACGAGGTTAAATGAGACCTGTGTCTGAATACCGGCAGCCTCCGAAAGAAGGAGTTGCACTATGAAGTTCGTGAAAGAAAACCTGACCCTATTGATCTGCGGGAGCGTGGCGCTGCTCGTGCTGGTGTGGGCCTTCGCGCCGATACCCTTCGCGGTGCCGTCGCTGAAAGGGGAGCTGACGTCCGCGATGCTGGAGCGTTACAACCGCATCACCAAGATCAAGGGCTACATCAAGGAGCCCCTGCTGCTGCCCGGCTGGCCACCCAAGGCGGGCATCCCGTCGCAGTTGTACGTGGAAGCCAAGGACCGGATGATGAAGAGCATCAAGGACGAGCAGGCAGGTGTCGAGACGGCGGCGCGCGAAGGCAATGCGCGGGGGCGCGTGAACATGGTGAACAATCGGGTGGTGCCGGTGTTGCCGTTGCCCAACAATGCGGCGGGGAAACCGAAACCCAATTTTTTACCGGTGGTGAATGTGGGCGAAGCGATGCTGTTCAAGGGGGAATACGGCCAGCAGTTCCGCATGTGGCGGAATTGGATGGCCACGGGGGCGCTGACGGAGGTCGAGGATGACGCGGCCATGCCGCCCAAGCCGGACAAATTGAAAATTGATTTTGAGGCGCGCGAAGCCGCCAAGACGAGGCCGGCCGGCATCGGCGGCATCGGCGCCCTGGGCGGCGCGGCGGGCAATCCCCAGTCGCCGCGGGAGCTCATGGCTTATCAGAAAGAGCAGGTGATGAACCGCGCGGCGAGCCTGCACATGTATGTCGAACAATACGCATTCCAACGGCGCGACTGGCTGGACAAGGATAACGCCCCGGACTCCATGATGGTGTTCGAGGCGTTCGTGGACAGTTGGCTGCAGTCCGACGTGGTGAAGGCGATTGTCACCCTCAACAACCAGGCGCTGGCCGGCGCCCTTCCGATCGACAAGAACGTCGGCAAGGCCCCGGTGAAACGCCTGACGCGCATCGTAATCGGCAATAACGCGCGGAATCGCTATCTCAACAGCACCACGCCCACGATGGGCATCCAGGGCCCGACCCTGGATCCCGGATTGCTGTTTTTCACCGTCACCAACGCCAACACAGGCCCCGGCGGGGCGGGCCTGCCGGTCTCCGGGCCCACGGTGGCCGGCGGCAACTCAGGCCAGCCCGACACCAAGCCCGGCGGCGGCGGGTTGACGCTGCCCATCACGCCCAACGGCACGGACTACAAACTGGGCATGACGGGCCGGGCCGCCGGCCAGACCTACGACGTGGTCTACATGTCGGTGGTGCTGGACATCGATCCGGCGTACCTGTTCAAGTTCATCGACCAGTTCTACAAGCAGAACATGGGCTACACGATCACCAACATGCAGCAGCGCGCGATCGATCCGCTGGATCGGGCGGGCAGCGGGTATCTGTATGGCGACGGGCCGGTCGTGGAGGTGGAAATGCTCGTGGAATGCGTGCTGTTCCGGAGCTGGACCGAGCCGCTGATGCCCGATGACGAAAGAAAGCTGCTCGGCGCGCAGTGACGCCCCGGTTCTTACGGATGTTTCACACGGAATTGTCACAATTTAATCTGGCCGCTCATCGGACGGAGGACCAAACATGGGTCTCAAGAACATCAATATCTTTGAACAACACCTCGAGAAGCTGGTGCTGGGCGTGGCCGCGGCAGGCGCGGTGTTCATGTTTTACCTGGCGTCGCAGACGGTGACGATACCGGAACTGACGGAGTCCGTCGGTCCCAAGGATGTCGAGCCGAAGATTCACGCGCAAATCGTGATCATGGACAATCAGCGGGACGCGCTGGACAGTAACGGCCCGCCGCAGCCGAAAGTTCCGCCCTATCTGGCGGACTATAAAAACAAAGCCAGCGCCCAGCCGCTGGACAAGTGGCTGATGGACCTCAAGGTGGCGCAGTTTGCGCCGCGAAATGTCCCGCCGCAGCTTATCGTGGGGCCGGGGGTGGATGATGTCTACACCTCGGTAGTTCCCGATCCGGTGGGACCATTGGCGCTGCGTGCCGAGGCCATACAGATGCAGGTCTCGCTGGAGCCGCCCCAGATGGTCAACGGCCAGCCGGTGGCGGTAAAGACCCCGCAGAGCCGGAACGTGGTGGTCATCGACGGGTATGTGCCGGTGGGGAAGATGGTCCTGCAGATGCTCAAGGAAGTCGACAAGAATCGGCTCTCGACGGAATTGCAGCGCGGCATCGTGTACCGGATTCGCGTGCAGCGGCAGGAAAGCGGGTCGAGCTTGTGGGAGGACGTGACGCCGGCGAAGGGTTCGACGCCCCCCGACGACATTCTGGTGGCGATGCCGCCCGGGCAATTGGCCGCCAAGCTGGTGGACATTGACGCGCAGTTCCAGTTGATCCAGTTGCCGACGTTCTATTGGGACGCCCAGGGCCTGCCGGTGGCGCCGCCGATTTTATCCAAGCCGATTCCCGCGGATATTGTCGCGCAGACCGCCAAGCTGCGGGCCGACATTCAAGCCGCCCTGAAAGGCGGCACCGGCTACGTCGCCGTGCCCGGAGTGGTGCCGGGAGTCGTGCCCGGCGTGCCGGCGGGCGGGGACATGCTGCCCTCGATCGACCAGATCAAGACGCTGGAAATCCAGCCGTTCACATTCTGGGATGATTCGGTGAAAGCGGATCACACGTATAGATACCGCGTGCAAATCCAGGAGGTGAATCCCGGATACGGCTGGACCTACGGCTTGGCGAACAAGGCGATGAAGAATGAGCCGGTGATCCCGCTGAAAGATGATAAATTTGAGAACGTGGGGCCAGTCGTCGTACACTCGGACATGGCGTTTTTCGTTACGGGCACGAATTCGGCGGGTTGGCTCAGCGTGCAAGTTTTCAAACAGGAGAATGGGCGGTGGTTCACGAGCCTGTTCTTCGCGGATAAAGGCATGACCATCGGCGGCCAGATTTCGGGGACACCTGAGGTTGACACAAAGTTCATGGTTGTGGATTTTAAGGAGGGGCTGTCCCCAGATGGCAAGAAGACGAATGTGCATGTAATCCTAAAGGATCCATCCGGAAATCTGGTGCCCCGTGATTCGGTGGAAGACCTGAATAATAAGCAAAAAGATGAATTGAATAGCAAAGTGAACGCCGCCAAAGCGGCGGCCACCATGGCGGCCACGGCACCCGGAGGCACTCCGCTGCCCACCTTAACGCCCATGCCGACGCTGACCCCAACCCCAACCCCGCCCCCGGCGCGCGGCGGGCTGGTGCCAACGAATCGTCCGTGAGGATGACGGTCACCCCGGCGCGGCGGGGAGATGCACCCATTTAGGAAAAAACGGTTCAATTCGACTTTTTCCGCAGAATCGCTTGCGGGTTGGGGCAACCGCTTTTAGGATGTGCCATGTTCGCCTCAACAAAAATGGACTGGGCGGCTCATACTCCAGGGATGGCAAAACAATTTTTCGACTCTTCGCGAAGTCTTGCGAAAAGTCACATTGCGTGGAAACGGGTGGTTGTGGTGGCTGGAGCCTGAAAACAGAATCGAGCGCGCCCGGATGGCTTTGGGCGGCTCGCGCACCGTGCGGTTCTTTTTTCAGGTCACGTCCTCAATCCCACCCTCAGGATGGTTTGACTCGGATTGTGGTATAGGAGTAACGCCTTGAACCAGCGTCTTCGCTCTCGTCTGCTGGCGGCCAGCATCATGTCCACCACCCTTCTGGGGATCGGCGGATTGCTCTCATCGCAGCGCGCGGCCCACGCCCAGGATTTGCCGACCGCCGCGGAACAGTTGACTCGCGGAGCGGCGCTCTTCGAGCAGAAGAACTATGCCGAGGCCAAGCGCATCCTCGCCGGCATCGATCCGGCGCAACTGCCGGAGGACCAGCGCGCCAGGCGCGCGGACCTGCTGGCCAGGACGGACGCCGAGCTGGGCAAGGCGCTGGCGCCCGGGGAGCGTTCCGCCGCGGCCAAGGCCGATCTGGACGCCGGCCGGCTGGCCGGCGCCGCGGCCAAGTACCAGTCGGTGGTGGACGACCCGGCGGCCCCGCAGGATGTCAGGCAGAGCGCGCAGTTGCAGTTGACGCTGGTCCGCCAGATGCAGGCCGAGAAGGTGCCGGCGATGCGGGCGCTGCTGGATGAGGCGCAGAAGCTGCTGGACCAGAACAAGGTGGCCGATGCGCAGAACGCGTTGAACTCGGTGCTGGCCGTGGGGGCGGATTTGGGGTCGGCCAACAACAGCCGGATACCGGCCTTGCAGGCCCGGATCGCCGAGCGGCAGGCCGCGCTGGGGGGCACAGCGGCGGTGGCGGTGGGGCCCAACCCGATGGACGTTGAGCCGCTGCCGGGCGCGGGTGCGAATCCCGCGGGGGGTTTGCTGGCCAACAGCGGGAGGATTCTGTTAATTGAACATGACCGCACGATTACGCTGTACACGCAGGCGCTGCAGACGTCGAAGGACGCCCTGAAAAGCGGGCAGTTCCAGGCGGCCCAGGCCAACGCCCAGCAGGCGCTGGATTTGATCAACCAGCATCCGACGCTCTTTTCGGATTTTGAAGCCAGTTCGTCGCGCGCGGCCGCCCAGTCGCAGTTGGAAATGGTGACCGTGCAGTGGGATCAATATAAGCGGGACCAGGAGGGGAAGATTCGCGATAAAGCCTTGATCGATGAAAGATACCGCGACAACTCCGCCCAAGCCATCCGCCGCCAGAAGGTGGCGGCGCTGGTGGCCGACGCCAGCAAGCTGTACGACGCCACGCAGTTCCGGGAGGCGGCGGACCTGCTGCGGCAGGCGACGCTGATCGACCCGCAGGATGAAAATGCCGCCCTGTCGCTGCGGCTGGTGATGAACAAGATCGCGGCGCGGGATTACGAGGTCATCCAGCGGCGCACCGGCCTGGAAGTGATGCGCCAGAGCACGGACACCAACGAGCATCTGATTCCCTATGCCGACCTGATGGTCTATCCGGACAATTGGCCGGAGATCACTCGTAAGCGGGGGGGGGGGGAATACTCCCAGGATTCCCCGGCGAACATCGCGACGCGCGAGCGGCTGGAGGAAAACCTCAAGGAGATCACGGCCGAGGGGCAGAGCCTGGAAAAGGTGATCACCTTCCTGCAGGACAACCTCGGGAAGAACATCCACATGGATTGGCCGGCTTTGGCGGCCATCACGCCGACCGCGATCGATCGCAACACCCTGGTGACCATCCGGCTCAAGGAAGTGCCGTTCCGCACGGTGCTCAAGCAGCTCATCGATCAGCTCAACAACGGCACGTCCACCGTGAAGAGCACGATCATCGACGGCGTGATCACGATCTCGACCGAGGAAAAACTGAATGGCAACACGGATAATCAGGCGATTCGGGTCTACGACGTCCGCGCGATGACGGTGCCCAACAACACCTGGGGCGGGGGCTTGGGGGGCATGGGCGGCTATGGCGGGGGCAT
>CAIPTQ010000089.1 GCA_903868035.1 uncultured Phycisphaerales bacterium | reverse complement strand
CAGAGCTTGCCAGAACGATAAGTCTTGTTGCGCGACCTCGAACCGAACAAGTGAATCGGTCAGGTCCGCCCCTTTGCGAGCCCAATATTCCAGGCCGGAGAAGTCAGGCAGGTATCGCCAGTTCGCATGTGCCAGTGCATTGCGAAACGCCCGCACGGGATTGTCTGTGAGAAACTGGCAACACTTCTTTGTGGTTGATCCCGATGGCAGTGCCTTCTTCAGGACGTTGAAGCACGATTCGCCAAGATACACGAAGCAGATGTAATTCTGGTAGACGACCTGTGCTCGAACAACAGCCGGGTGCGGATCACGCGCTGTATGTACGATGTCCATCCAGCCTTGAAACGCCACCAACTCCTCAATGCGCTTCTCCAGCGGGATCTGCGAAGCGTCCTTGACTTCCGTCTTGGCGATACTGGAGAGTGAGGCAACCTCCCTAGCAATCGTCGTGGCAAGTTGGTTGCTCTCCGGCGGGCCAATTCTCAGATCGTCCCTCAGGCGTGCGGACCACTGCTGCATTTGCTTGTTGAGATGCTCCATGAGGATGCCTCTCCGTAAGTCCTTTGTTTCCATGCGGTTAAGTCATTTCCCGCACGGGAATACCTGTTTGTTCACACCCCTCGGCCCGATCACCCGGCCCCCGGAAACTGCTTCTTCAGCGCCCACAATCCCAGCGCCGGATTGCTGATATAAAAAATCTCCTCCCCACTCGCCAACCGATTCACCCCATCCTTCAACCCCTCCGTCCGATACGCCCCCAAATCCCCCGCCTCAAACCCCACCGACCGCACCGCCTCCGCCGTCATCCCCGGCCCCGGACAATACGTCACGCGGAACCGCCCCTCGCTCGACCCATGTATCAAATGTGCCGCCGCGCTCAAATTATTCCGCAAATCATCATGCTCCTTCACCGCCGCCAGCGTCGCCGGCGTCCCCCGATACCCATACTTCCGTATTAACCGGTCAATCTCCGGATCCTCCCCAAACTCCTTCAGCCCCGGCGCCAGAATAATCAGCTCGCCCCCATCCGCCATCGCCATCCGCGTGCGGTAAATCGCCTTATTCCCCAGCCACGTGCTCTTGAACTCATGCGGATCGAGATACACCCACACCTTCTTCAGCGGCACATCCAGCAAATCCAAATTCACCTTCTGCGCCAGCTTCGCCCCGGAAACAAATGTCGCATTGTCATCCCCAATGTACAACCCGCGCATCACCATCTTCCCCGCGGCATGGTCCTTCTGCATCACCGTCAGCACATACAGCAGCGGCAGCCCCCCCAAAAACTTCTCCACCCCATAATTGAACAGCTTCCGCACCGGCGTGTCGATCCGCCCCATCATCCGTTCCATCCCATATGCCGCCCCCAAAAAATGCGACTTGTTAATCGTGTCCGCCCCGCCCGCACCCGTCATAATATTCTTCGTGTAATTCGCAATCCCCACCACCTCGTGCGGCACCAACTGCCCCACCGACAAAATCAAATCGTATCCGCCAAAAAGCAAGTTCGAGACCTGCACGTGAACGTCATAATCCACCCGCCCCTCCGACCATTCCTTCACCAGCCCCCCCGGCACCGTCCCCACCTGCCGCACCCCGCCGCGCCAGTCGTGTACCTTGAACCGCTCCAGCGGAATCCCCTCCCCAAACATCATCCGCAATTGCCCCGCCGTCATCGGCGAATGCGTCCCCAGCGTCGGCATAATGTCCACACTCGCCGTCGGCGATAGCATCTCATACAACAGCCGCGTCAGCTCCCCCGCATCCGAATTCAACCGCGTATGATCCGGCGGCAAAATCAACACCCGCTTCAACACCTTCCCCGTCCGCTTCAGCGCCAACCCCAACGCCGCCCGCTTCTCCCCCGTCGAAATATTCTCCCCCACACCGCCGCGCTCAAATAACGTCGCCATATCAACTTCCAATTTCTTCTTTTCTTATCCGACTCTGAAATCTCTGAAATCTCAAATTTGAAATCTGAAATTCCACCGTGTCTCTGTGTCTCCGTGGTGAATATTCTTCGTGCATCTTCGTGTCTTCGCGTCTTCGTGGTTAACTCCGTCGCATCATTCTAGCGCTGCACCCGCGCATTGCCCTTCCAAATGCTCCACACCTGCTCCTCATCCGCCGGCTGCGCATAATCCGTCACCAGCGTCGTCGCCAGCGCCCCGCTGGCCCATCCAAACTGTATCCACTTCACCGGCTCCCATCCCTTCAGGATCGCGTACAACATCCCCCCCACAAACCCATCCCCGCCGCCAATGCGATCCAACACCGTAATATCCCGCGGCTCCACCACATGCCATTCATCCCCCGCCGCCATGACCGCCCCCCACAAATGATGATTCGTATCCACGACCTCCCGCAGCGTCGTGGCATACGTCGAAGCATGCGGATACGCCGCCTTCACCCGCTGGATCATCTCCTTGAACCCCTCAATCTCCGACTTCAGCCCCTTGCCCCCCGCCTCCGGCCCCTTCACCCCCAGGCACAACTGAAAATCCTCCTCATTCCCCACCAGCACATCCGCCACCCCCGCGATCTCCGCAAAAATCGCCGACAGTTCCTTCTCGCGCCCCTTCCAGAACGTCGCGCGATAATTCAAATCAAACGCAATCTTCGTCCCATGCTTCTTGGCCGACCGCGCCAACTCCAGGCAAAACTGCCCCGTCTCCGGCGACAGCGCCCCAATCAACCCCGACATATGCACGATCTGCACGCCTTCTTCCCCAAAAATCCGCTCCAAATCAAAATTCTTCACATTCAGCGTCCGCCCCACCTCGCCCGCCCGATCATTCCACACCCGCGGCCCCCGCGAGCCATACCCGCTGTCCGCAATGTTAAACTGATGCCGATACCCCCACGGCCCGCCCTGAGCCACTTCCGCCCCCTCAAAATCCATGTGCCGGCTCCGCAGGTTGTCCTTGATCATCTGCGCAATCGGGCTCCCCTTCACAAACGTCGTCAGCACCTTCACCGGCAGCCCCAAAAACGACGCCACGCTAGCCACGTTCGTTTCGGCGCTGGTCGCCTGCATCATATACGTCCCCGCGGCATGCACCGGCTGTCCGCCCGGCGGCGTAATCCGCACCCCCATGCTCGTGGGCACCACCAACGCATACTTGCAATTCTGCTTGAGTTCAATCTTCACAAATCCATCCTTTCGCAAATTCGTCATTGCCTGGGAAACGATCCGGCATTCTGCCATGACCACCCGCAAGTACGCAACCGCGCCGCGAAAAATCCTGGCACCATATAATCCGCCGCGTCTCGAATTAAAAATCGAAAATCGAAAATCAACACTCAACATCCCCCTCACCGCCCCCCAATCGCTATCACCCCCTTGTGATGCCGCACCTCGCTCGGCTCCTTGGCCCCCTGCGGCCAAATGATCGCCACCACATCAATCCGCGGCCGTAAGCCCGCCGTCTTGTGTTTGCGGATCAGCCGTCGCACCGTCTTTCGCACCGTCTCCCGCTTCTCCGCCCGAATCGAAGCCTCCGGCGTCATGAAATCCTCCGAAGATCGCGTCCGCACCTCCACAAAAACCAGAAACTCCTTGTCCATGACGATCAGGTCTATCTCCCCCTTCTTATCCCGCCGATTTCGGACAATCAGCTTGTAGCCCTGTTGCTTGAGGTATTTGGCCGCGTAGGTTTCACCACGCGCACCCAGCGGTGGCGGCGGCTGGCGCAATTTGGCAGTCAGACGCCCCAACCACTCAGAAGCTTTTTCAATGGCCGACATGCGGGCAGTGTAAAGCCGGTGAACGTCGCCGTCACTTCCCGCCCAGCAACAATGTTGCCGCCGACAGGTACAGCGTGATGGTCACCACATCCACGATGGCCAGCGTAATCGGCCCCGACGCGATCCGTGGGTTGAGCTTCAGCAGGTGAATCACCTTCGGCACGCCCCGCCCCAGCATCGCCGCCAGGAACATCGCGACCGCCACCGAGCCGCCAATGGTCAGCGTCGCCATCCGCGGCCCCGGCCAGCACAGCGACACGAGGCCGACGATCACCCCCGTACACAGCCCCAGCAGCAAGGCCGTCAGCACCTCCTTGCGCACCTGCCCGGGGAACTTCTGGCGCATCACGGCATGTTCGATGGCCAGGGTCATGGACTGGATCGCGATGGACTCGGCGAGGGTGAGGATCAGCGGGATGAAGAGCGCGACGAGGACGGTGCGGGCGAGGGCCGCCTGAAACAGCGCGCCCAAGGCCGCGCAGAGCAGGCCGCCGGAAATGTTGGCCAGCAGCCAGGGCATGCGCAGCTTGAAGCCGGAGAGGGTGCCGCCCTGCTTGTGTTGTGCGAGGCGCAGGCCCATGAGCTGGAAGACTTCATTGAGCTGGCGGTTGTGGGCCATGTCGAAGACTTCATCGGTATAGAGCGAGAGTTCCACGATGCCCAGGAAGTGCTGCTCGCGGTCCACGACGGGGACGGCCAGCAGGCGGTGGAGGGCAAAAAGTTCGAGGGCGTCGAAGAGCGTTTCGCGATCCGCCAGGGCGATGACGGTGCGGGACATGAGGTCGGCGATGCGGGCGCTGCCGGGGGAAAGGAGGAGGTGGCGCGCCGGGAGGATGCCGACGAGCTGGTTTTGGTCGTTGAGAATGTAGAAGTAAATGACTTGGGATTGCGTCCCCCCGCCACCCTCGGGGGACGCTGCGGCAGTTACACTGGTGGGCGCTCCCTGGCGGAGTGTATGGAGGGCCTGGTCAATGGTCAGATGATCCCGCAGCGTGAATGCCGCCGGGGAGAGGAAGTCGGTGACCGGTCGATCGAGCGAAGGCACATTTACCATGCCGCTATGTTACACCCCACCCGCCGGCGCCACGCAAGTGCTTCCCGTCACCAAATGCAAATTTTACTTGAGTCTTCGCATCGGGTGGGGGCTTCGCGGCCTATTTCGGCCGCGCCGTGGCGTTGCGAATCTTCTCCCGCCGCGCCTCCATGAGCTGCCGCAGCCGGTGCAGCGCCCGCGCCTCGAGCTGCCGCACCCGCGCCTTGGTGATCCCCATCTGGTCGCCGATCTCCGCCAGGCTCAGCGCCGCCTGGCCCTGCTCCAAACCATAATGCCGCGCGATCAGTTCTCGGTCCTTGGCCGGCAGATCATCAATCACCGAACGCACATCGGATTGCAGTATGGCCGCGTCGATCTGTTCGTCCACCCGCTCGCCCTGCGGATCGCCCACGGCATCCAGCACCTCCTCCTGCCCGGTGAGCAGGTGACGGTCGCGCCGCGTGAGCTGCTCCACCCGGTCGCGGGCGAAGTTCTTCATGATCGCATAGCCGGCATACGTCGAGAACCGCGTGTTCCGCGAAAAATCATACTTCTCAATCGCCCGCATCACCCAGATCGTCGCATCCGACACCAGCTCCATCAGCGACCGATCCGCCCGCTGGTGCTTCCGCGCCACATGCACCGCCACGCGCAGGTTGCCCTGCAGGATCATGTTCTTCACCGCCGCCGCCTGGGCCAGCAGCGTCTCAATCTGCTCCAGCGCCGCCTCGGTGGCGGTCTGCGGATCGAGCGCCGCCCGCAAACGCAATGCCTTGCATTTCAGGTAGTTCATCCGCCGGAAAGCGTCGGTTTCAATCTCATGGGGCATCACCGGCTGGCGGAAAATGTCCGCCAAAAACGCCGGCAAGTCCCGCGGTATCCGCGCCATGTACACATCCGCCGTCTTCACGTTCGTCCCCGCCGTCACGGTCGCCTGCGCCCGCGCAATCGCCTCCGCCGGCAGCACATCGAGAATGATGTGGTCCGCGTCCGGGTGTTCAAACAGCGGATTGGCCATGTATGAGATTTCCATCCGCTGGAACTGCTGCGCCCGTTCCCGCGTCGCCGCGCGCTGGCTGTCGGCGGGCGTCTCGGCGAAGCGCGCCGTGATCGACTCCAGCGACAACCCATTGTCCGCCGAATTCACCGCCGTACTCGCGGCGTGCCGTACCGGCACATCCGGCTTCTCCGGGAAAACCGCCGCCTCCGGATGCTCGCGGTCATACCGGCGGATCGTGTACCGGATCGTCTCCGGCGAACGGCCCAACTGCTGCCCGATCAGCCGCGAAATATCCTTGATGCAATAATGCCCCTGCGCCTCCAGCCCCCGCGCCAACTCGATGATCCGCCCGCGTTCCTCATCCGAAAGCTGCTTGAAACTCGCCGATCGCTCCACGCGCTCCTTGTTGAGGGCCGCGAACCGCGCCACCGCCGATTCCAAAAATCCCAGCCGCCGCCGCCCGTCCGGATGCAAATACCGCAGCGCCACCAGCCCCTGCTTGCGCCACCGCTGGATCGTCTTGGACGATACGCTGAACTTCCGCGTCACCTCGTCGAATTCCAGCACCGTGTCGCCCGCCCCGCCGCCCCATTCCGCGGCATCCTCCACCTTGAGCGACAGCGTGTCAGATAGAAACTCGATCAGCGACGCCAAATCCGCCCGCAGAATCTTCCCCGCCACCGCGTGTTCGATATGCGTCCGCGGCTGAAAGCTCGTGATGCGGTAATGGACGAAGTCCCAGGGATAGCTCCGCGCGGGATCGACATCGGGCAGCAGCGCCATGGCGGCATGCAACTGCTCGCGGCGCTTGTCGGCAGGCGAATAGGTGAGCTGGTTGGCCAGCTCGAGGATTTTGTCATCACGCCATGAAGGCATAAGTTCTTCCTCTGTAAAATTCTAGCATGAAAATCCACCCCTACGCACAGGAAAACGCCAAATCCCAATAATACACATATGCGTACGAGAGCCTTGCCAAAAGCTCCAATTCGTACCCTTGTCAAGGCCGCACGAACTGTTAAGCTACCAGCGCTCTTCAACGGCGCCATCGTGAGGTGTATGGATGATTCGCAAACTGTCTATTCTTGCGGCACTGGCGGCAGTGGCTTGGCTCGGAACGCGCCCCGGTTGGGCGCTGGATCCGACCTATTCGGCGGGTGTGGGCGGCGTGAGTCGCGGGGCTCCGGTGACGGCCGGTGTGGGACGCGGAACTGATGATGGTATGGCGCGTTTGAGTGTTCCAACTCACTCCAGCCTGTCACAGATCGGCGTCACTCCCGCAGGCGTTACCCGGGGTGTCAACAAATCCTCTAACGATGGCTTTAATAAAGCCGGGCTTGCGAAACCGAATCTTGCCGGCGTCGGGCGCTCCACGATGGAATCCGTGCCCGGACGTTCTCCAACGTACATCAACATCGTGGGTGGCGTGTGTTCGCCGGCGCTATCGGGCGGCCGGGGGCTATGACGCGGGGGGCGGGGGGGGCGTCCTGGTAGATTCGTTATCGGCCTATCATTCTACGCCCGCGTTACTTTGGGCGGGGATTCGCTACAATACTGCTTATGACCACTATTTCATCCACGGTTGTGCCGCCAGGTGCCAGCGCCCAGGGCCAGGTCACACTGCAAACGCTTCGGGAGATGAAGAAGCAACGCGAGCCGATCGTGATGCTGACGGCCTATGACTACCCGACGGCGCGCATCCTCGCGGCCGCGGGCGTGGATGTGCTGCTGGTGGGCGATTCGGCCGCCACCACCCTGCTGGGGGCCGATAGCACCGTCGTCGCCACGCTGGATTTTATGGTGACGCTCACCGGGGCCGTGCGGCGCGGCGCGCCGGGGGCCTTCGTCATGGCGGACATGCCCTTCGCCACGTATCCCGATATTCCGGTCGCCGTGGCCAATGCCGCCCGGTTCGTGCGGGAGGCCGGCGCCGATGCTGTGAAATTTGAAATGGACCACCGCCATGTGGAAATGGTCCGGGCGCTGGCGGCCGCGGGCGTCACCACCTGCGCGCATGTCGGACTCCTGCCCCAGCGTGCGGCACAGCAGGGCGGCTATGTGGCCCAGGGACGCACCCCGGCGGAAGCCAAACGCATCGTCGAGACCGCCGCGGCGCTGGCCCAGGCGGGGGCGCATCTGCTCCTCCTGGAGGCCGTGCCCGACGAAGTGACCGCCCGGATCGTGCGGCAGGTCGATTGTCCGGTGCTCGGCTGCGGGGCCGGCTCCAGCGCCGACGGCCATGTGATGGTCATCCACGACCTGCTGGGCTTCAACGCGCGGGTGCCGCGGTTTGTGGAGCGGTTCGGAGATGTGCCCGCCGCCATGCGCGACGCGGTCGTGCGTTACGTCCAGGCCGTGCGCGAACGGAAATATCCGGAGGAGCGGCATCAGTATCGGATGAAAGACGCCCGCCCTGACACCGTTGCGTGATGGTCCCAGGAGCAAGGTGCCATGACTCGTTCCCGCAGGCGTCGAACGCCCCGCCGCCGAAATACTCTCGTCGCGCTCGCAGCCCTGGTCATCCTCGCGCTGGTGGCATGGTATTGCCTCGATGAGTTCTTCGCGCCCAACATCGTCGCCCGCGTGTTGTTCTCCGAGACGGCCAATTGCACGCGGCACGAGCGCCTGCTGGTCGCCGGCGTCATGAAGAACCGGATGGGTAATCCTGCCTTTGGCAATGCCGCGACCTTGCAAGCCGTCGTCCAGCAGCCTGGCGCATTTTCCTGCCTGGGGGACCGCGCCAACGCCAATTGGCTAAAGACGCTCCATCCCGGGCGGATGACACCGGCCGAACGTGCCATTTGGGAGGAGTGCCTCGCCTGCGTCAACGCCAATATTCCCGCGGCGCTTGGTCCCTCAGGCCGGCCGCTGGTCTATTACCACGACCAGAGCATCGGCAAACCGGCCAGTTGGGACAACGCTAAATGGCGGGCGGTACGCGAAGTATCGACGGAGCATTTCGTGTTCTACAGTATCGTCCCGGCTGAGCGGTCAGGCCGCTGAATCCGCCCAGGCCTCATCCCGAAACTCGACGTGGCCGACTCAGCCCCTATGAATGTGGGTCTACAGCCAAACTGCCCAAGCCCACGGTCTGAGACCGACGATTCTTTGATTTGCGGGCGAGAGGACTCGAACCTCCACGGAGTTACCCACTAGAACCTGAATCTAGCGCGTCTGCCAATTTCGCCACGCCCGCGGCTGTGGGCATCAATATAGCAGCAAGCCCGCGGGATGTAAATCGGCGGCATTGAGGCATTGAGGCATTGAGGCTTGAGGCTTGAGGAGGCTTGAAGCTTGCGCCGTCAGTGAGGCGCATCGAGCCGCGGGCATTCCCGCTTACTCCGCATCGCTCGTCGCTCTCACCACATGAATACTTCCACCTCCGCGCCCGCCTCCACCGCCGGCGCTTCCGCCGCCTGCACAAGCATGCCGTTGGCCCTCGCCAGCGTGAATATGTCCGCGCTGCCTTTCCACGCCAGCACTTGGGCCCGCATGCTTTGCGCGTCCGCGTGCAGCACGCACGGCTGATAAAACTCGCGCTCGCCGTTGGCCGGCAGCGCCCGATCCGTGTGGGCGCGCCCACGCCGGGGGCCGTCGGAAGCCCCCTCCATCTGCCGGAGCATCGGCCTCACGAACCGGTGGAACGTGACGAATGCCGACACCGGATTGCCCGGCAGCCCCGCGACGTACTTTCGGCCCGCGGCCGTCTCCTGCGTGCCCAGCACAAAAGGCTTGCCCGGCTTGATCCGCACCTTCTCCACATGCAGCACCACGCCCATATCCTTCAACAGCGGCGGCACCAAATCCCGCGTGCCCATAGACAAGCCCCCGCACACGACCAGCAAATCCGCCGCGGCCAAGCCGCGTTCGAGCGCCTGGCGCAGCGGCGCGGCTTCATCGGTGGATGTTCCCCCATCCCGCACTTCGGCGCCCGCCTCCATGGCTAGCGCGCCGAGCATCACCTGATTGGAATTCCGTATTTTTCCCGCCGGCAGCGGTGGGGGGGTGGCGCAATCCACGAGTTCATCCCCCGTACACAACACGGCCACCCGCGCGCGGCGCACCTGCGGCCGCACCACTCCCGCCGCCGCGCAGACCGCCAATTGTGCCGGCCCCAGCCGCGCCCCGGAGCGCAGCACGACTTCGCCGGCACGCGCATCGGCTCCCCGGGGTTGAATGCCTAAGCCGGGCATCACGGGGGATTTCACAACAACGAAACGTCGCTCGCCACGCTGCACGCACTCGGTATGCTCCACCATCAAAATCGCGTCAGCCCCGCTTGGGACACATGCCCCCGTGTTGATCCCCACGCATGTTCCCGCCCGCACTATGCCCGAAAATACCGCCCCCCCGGCATCCATCTGGCCTACCAGTTCCAATTCCGCCCCCGCAATGGCATCCTGGCTCCGAACCGCATACCCATCCAACGTCGCGCGGTCAAATCGCGGATTGTCTTCATCCATCCGTACATCCTGGGCCAGCACCCCACCCAGCCCTTGTCCCAAGCTGGTTAACGACATTGCCCGGGGCGGCAGCGGGGCCACTTTTTCGCGGATGATGCCCTCAACTTGTTCGACACTGAGCATGTGATTCCCTAAGCTATACCCGGTCGATATCTTGACATCAACTGAGGTTTTGGTACGGTCCACGTTTTCTGGTGTTGCATCCGGCTCTTATTCTATGGCGGAAGTGAAAAATCGCGATGGCTGACGAAAAAAACCCACCCCCTGAGGCAGTTGTTCCCGATCCCTCCGAAGGCCCCGGCAAGGGCAAGGCGTTTTTTGACCGCGCCCGCTCCGTTGCCGTCACCGGCAACTTCGACTACGCCATTGACATGTACCTCGAGGGCCTCCATCGCGAGCCCTTCAACCTCGAGGAACACAAGGCCCTGCGCGAAGTGGCGATGCGCCGCAAAATTGCCGGCGGCAAGACCCGGGGCGGCCTGTTGGGCCTGGGCGCCAGCAAGCAGAAGTACAAGGGCAAAACTCCCAAGGAAGGCCTGCTGAACAATGAATTCATCCTGGCGCGCGACGTCGGCAACATCACCGCGATGATGGCGATGATCCGCAATGCCGACATATTAAATCTCAAGGACTTGGTGCTGTGGCTCGGCGCGATGCTCAAGGAAGGAAATAAAACCAATAAAAATCCCAAAGTCGAAATCTACACGGAATTGGGCGAGATTTACGCTAAACATAAGGAGTTTGAAAAGGCCTGCGACGTGATCAATGAGGCTTGTCTGCTCAAGCCCAATGACAGCGATTTGTCATCCCTGTCCCAGCATTATGCCGCCCAGGCCACGATCGAGCGCGGCAAATACGGCGATGGCGAATCGTTCCAAGGCTCGATCAAGGATGCCGACGCCACCAAGAAGCTTTTGCAGGAGGAAAACCTCTCCAAGTCTGATGAGTACCGCCTGCAGGCGATGATGGAGGCCCGGACGGATTACGAAAAAAATCCCAAGGAACTGCAGGTCATCAACAAATACGCCAAGACGCTCGTGGAAATGGATGACGAGGCCCACGAAAATATGGCCATCGAGATGCTCAAGAGCGCCTACGCCGACACCAAGATTTACCGCCTGAAGGCGTTGATTGGCGATATTCGGATCAAGCAGTACCGCCGCAATCTGCGCCTCCTGCACGACGCCGCCAAGGCCGATCCGGCCGACAAGGAATTGATTCGCCAGTGCCAGGAACTCGACAAGGAACGCCTGGCCTATGAACTGACCGAATACAAGGAACGCGCCGAGTACATGCCCACGGACCTGGTCGTCAAGTACGAGTTGGGCATGCGCCACTACCATTCCAAGCACTTCGACGAGGCGATCCCCGCGCTGCAGGAAGCCCAGAACAATCCCAAGGTGCGCGTCGAAGCCCTGCATTTTCTCGGGCGCGCGTTCCTCCAGCAAAACATGAAGCCCGAAGCCGTTGAAACGCTCAAACGCAGCATCGAGGAATACGACCTGCGCGAGACCGGTAACAAGAAATCCAAGGAATTGCACTACTGGTACGCCCGGGCCTTGGAAGAAAACAAGCAGGCCGCCGAGGCGATCGACATATACTCGAAAATCGTGCGCTGGGACATCGGTTTCCTCGACTCCCGCAAGCGCATGACCGACCTGCGGGCGCAAACCGGCCAGAATTGATCCCCCAGCACCTGCGCGTCGGAATGATGCCGGTGGTCAGTGTAATCTGCCGCCAACTTGCGTGATTTTCCTCCCATTTCCCGTCAACTTTTGTCAACTTGATGTCAACTTATATCGACTTTGGTCCACTTTTTCCCGCCTCAAAAACTCATTTCACCCAATAAACACAATAGTTTCCATGCATTATCCGCGAAACGGAACGCCCCGCGTTTTCCCCGCGCAGCGCCTGATTTTACCTATGTTTGCAATGTATTTTGCACTTTCATCCACCGTGCGCGCAATATATGGAATTAAGTGAATGAATCAATGTTTATTCACTGTTATAAATAAACAATTTGGTCCATTTTTACTTGTGTGCCCATTTTCTCGATGCTAAGATCGAGAAACATTTCCCAAACTCTTCGGATACAACCAAGAGTTTTATGGTTGCGAATCAAATTGTCGGTTCCTACATGTCAGTTGCCTGTGGTTCATGTCTGCTGCCTCCAAGGAGCAATCAATGGCCAGCTCCCCGGTTTCACGTCCCGTCCCTCCCGTTCCCGCCCAGCCGCCGCCTCTGTTTCTGCCTCGTACCGCACTCTCAGATCTGGTGGGCGCGCTCATCAGCCGCGGCTACACGGTGATCGCCCCGACCGTGGGTGACGGCACGATCAGCTACCGGCCCATCACGTCCGTGGAACAAATGGCCCACGGCCTGCGTGACAAGCAGGATGCCGGCTACTATCGGCTCCTGCCTGGCGATCCGGATTTGACCTTCGAACAAGCCGCGGGCTTCGACGCGCCCAAGCGCTATCTGTTCCCGCCCTCCCAGCGGCTCTACCAGTTTCATGTCGAGAAAGCCCAATTCGTGCTGGATGCCGGGCCGCCGCAGGTGCCTAAGCTGGCCTTCATGGGCGTGCGGCCCTGCGATCTGGCGGCGATCCGGATTCAGGACCGGGTCTTCGGCTCCGACGACCCCCAGACCATGCGCTGTGAGTCGGAGAACTATTACTCCGAGGCGCGGCGGCAGGCGTTCCTGATCGCCGTCAACTGCACGAATCCCGGCGGCACGTGCTTCTGCACGTCCATGGGCACCGGGCCGGAAGCGACGGGCGCCTTTGACCTGGCGCTGACGGAATTACGCGGCGGATTCCTGATCACTTCCGGTTCGCCCGAGGGCGCGGAGATCGTCGCCGGGCTCCCCACGCGCGAACCTTCGCTGGCGGAGCTGGAACTGGCGGAACTCAAGCTGCGCGGAGCCCGCGAACACATGGGCCGCAAGCTCGACACCCTGAACCTCAAGCAAATTCTCGACGATTCCCTCGAGCACCCGGAATTCGAAGACGTGGCCAAACGCTGCCTCTCCTGCGGCAACTGCACGCTGGTCTGTCCGACCTGCTTCTGCTCCACCGTCAGCGACTCGACGGACTTGGGCAACCCCAACACCGGTGGCATGGCCACCCGCACCCGGCAATGGGAATCGTGCTATACCCACCAGTTCACCTACACCACCGCCGGACCCGTGCGCAACACCATCCGCGGCCGCTACCGCCACTGGCTCCGCCATAAGCTCTGCACCTGGTTCGACCAGTTCGGCGAGTCCGGCTGCGTCGGCTGCGGACGCTGCATCACCTGGTGCCCCGTGGGCATCGACCTGACGGTGGAGGCGGCGCGCATTCGCGCCACCTATGTGCCCCCCGAGGCCTCACCCAAGGAGGGTGCGTCATGACTACGGTTTTTTCCACCCGTCCGGAACCCGTCTGCGGCATGGAATGCTGGATTCCCACCCCCGCGCGCATCCTCAAAGTCAAGGCCGAGAACTTCAACACCCGCACCTTCACCGTCGAGTTTGTCGACGAGACCATTCGCAACACCTACCGCTTCATCCCGGGCCAGTTCAACATGATCTATGCCCCCGGCGTGGGCGAAGCGGCCATCTCTATTTCTTCGAATCCCCACCAAACCGGCACCCTGGACCACACCATCCGCGTCGTGGGAACGGTCACGAAGGCCATTGGGCGGATGAAAGCCGGTGACATCGTGGGGATTCGCGGGCCGTTTGGCCGGGGCTGGCCGCTGGAGCGCCTGGAAGGTCAGGATGTGGTGATCCTCGCCGGGGGCATAGGCTTGGCCCCGCTGCGGCCCGTGATTTACTGGCTCTTGCAGCATCGGGATTACTGCCGGCGCGTCGTCCTGCTCTACGGCTGCCGCACCCCCGAGGATCGCTTGTATGCCGACGAACTCGACGCCTGGGCCAACGACCCGACGCTGGACGTGCTGGTGACGGTGGACAACGCCACCATGGCGTGGACCGGCCCCGTGGGCGTCGTCACCAACCTCATGCGCCGCGTCAAGGTCAGCGCCCAGCGCACCATCGTCCTGGTCTGCGGGCCGCGGATTCTCAACCGCGTGGCGGCCTGGAACTTCCTGCAGCTCCACGTGCCCCCGTCGCAGGTCTACGTCTCGCTGGAGCGCAACATGAACTGCGGCTTCGGGCGCTGCGGGCACTGCCAGTACGGTCCCAAGTTCGTCTGCAAGGACGGCCCGGTCTTCTGCTTCACCGAGATCGCAAATATCTTTGCCACAGAGGAGATGTAGCCATGCCCATTCCTCCGATGCCGCCGCCGCCGGAATCGCGGCCGAAGTTGGCGGTCTATAAATTCTCCTCCTGTGACGGCTGCCAGTTGTCGCTGCTGAACCTCGAGGATCAGTTGCTCGATCTGGTGGGGGCCGTGGAGATCGCCTATTTCCTGGAGGCCCGGCGGCGCGTCTTGCCCCCGCCCTATGACATTGGCCTGATCGAAGGTTCGGTTTCCACGCCGGAGGAGGAGCATAAGATTCGCCAGGTCCGCCGCGACTGCAAATTCCTGGTCGCCATCGGGGCCTGCGCCACCTCCGGCGGCATCCAGGCCCTGCGCAACTGGGCGGACCTGGGAGACTACGTCTCGGCGGTCTACGCCAGCCCGCAGTACATCCAGTCCCTCGAAACCGCCACGCCCATCGCCTCGCACGTCTTTGTCGACTTTGAACTGCGCGGCTGTCCGGTCAACTCCGAACATCTGCTGGAACTCATCTCCTCGATGCTGGCGGGCCGGCGGCCCAACATCCCGACCTATTCGCTGTGCGTGCAGTGCAAGCGCAAGGGCCTGCCGTGCGTGATGGTGGCCCAGGGCCAGCCCTGCCTGGGCCCGGTGACGCAAGCCGGCTGCGGGGCGCTGTGCCCGGCCTGCAACCGGCCCTGCTATGGGTGCTTCGGCCCCATGGAGCAGCCCAATATGAAATCCCTGGGCAATCGCCTGCTGGCGCTGGGCCAGAGCGCCCGCGACGTCAAGCGGCGCCTGCGTTCGTTCAACGGGTATCTCGAACCCTTCAAACAGACGAGTGATTATTATGAGCAGCTCGAATCCAAGCCCGCCCCCCCCGCCAAGTGAACCCGGCGTGCGCACCATCCGCATCGGCGCGCTGGCGCGCGTCGAAGGCGAGGGGGCGCTGCATCTGGAATACCTCGACGGCAAGGTCCGCGCCGCCCGCCTGGATATCTACGAACCGCCCCGCTTCTTCGAGGCCTTCCTCCGCGGCCGCGATTTCCGCGAAGTCCCCGACATCACCGCCCGCATCTGCGGCATCTGCCCCATCGCCTACCAGATGGGCGCCTGCCACGCCCTCGAAAAGGCCCTTGGCGTCTTCAATCAGGTCGATCCGGCCATTCGCGACCTGCGCACCGTCATCTACTGCGGCGAGTGGATAGAATCGCATGTCCTCCATATGTTCATGCTTCATCTCCCGGATTTCCTGGGCTTTGAGTCCGTCATCTCCATGGCCGCCGACCACGGCCCCGTGGTCAAAAAAGCCCTCCGCCTCAAGAAACTCGGCAACGCACTCGTCAGCCTCCTCGGCGGCCGCGCCGTCCATCCGGTCGGCGTGTGCGTCGGCGGCTTCTACCGCGCCCCCGATCCGGCGGCGGTCGCGGCCCTGGTGCCGGAGCTCAAGTGGGCGGTCCAGGAAATGTCCGCCTTGACGCTTTTCCTGGCCGAGAAGCTCCAGTATCCCAAGCTCGAGCGTGACTACGAATTCGTGGCCCTCTGTCCCGCCAACGCCTATCCGATGAACCTCGGACGCATCAAATCCAGCAAGGGCCTGGATGTCGATCAGGAGGAATTCGGCGGCGTCATCGAGGAACGCCATGTCGCCCACTCCACCGCCCTCCACTCGGCCATCAAGATTCGCGGCCCCTACATGGTCGGCCCCCTCGCCCGGCTCAACCTCAACTGGGAAAAACTCCACCCCAAGGCCCTCGAACTCGTCCCCCAGGTCTGCAAACTCCTCAAGCAGGAACTCCCCTGGAATAACAACTTCTTCTCCCTGCCCGCCCGCGGCATCGAAACCGTCCATGCCCTGGCCCTCGTCCACGACATCCTCGCCAAATACACGCCCCCCGCCCGCCCCGCCATTCCCATCACACCCCGCGCCGGCATCGGCGGCCACGGCACCGAGGCTCCCCGTGGCATCTGCTGGCATCAATACCGCACCGAATCCGACGGCACCATCGCCTTCGCCCGCAT
>CAIPTQ010000088.1 GCA_903868035.1 uncultured Phycisphaerales bacterium | reverse complement strand
GTTTCCGTCCGCACGGGAGGGCGTCAGACGGGCCCAGTCGCAAGTCTTTGGAACGGGGGGCGTGCATACGCATGCCGCCCCCCTTCCAAAACGCAGCGGATGGACCCGTATCACGCGCGATCCGTGCGGCCCCGATCCGCGACACCAGCGCGTCAGCCCGCCGCCACCTCACGACGCACCCTCCCGGCGCGGCGCCTTGACCTTCAACTCCCGCGGAATCACCGTGTCGTACCTGAACTTCCCGAGGAGCCCCCGCTCCTTGCACGCCCGACAGCCAATCCCTTGGCACATGGGACAGACCACGTACGGCTTCGTCGCGTCGATTTCCGAGTACGCCCGATCCAGGTGCACCAGCGCAGCCGAAAAGTTGGTCTCCGCCCAAAGCGGATCATGGCCCTCCTGCGCGTGCCGGATCGTGGTGCGCATCCGCGACAGCGCCGTCAGGAAGTCCTGCACCTCCTGCCGTCGGTGCCAGAGCGGCGCCAGGTCTTCCGGCACATGCCGGCCAAGGGAGTCAACCAATCCGACTTCGACTTCGCCGATCGCCTTTTCGACTGCCGTCGTGACCGCATTTACGAACGACGCATCCGCCGGCAACAACGCCGTCCCACCAACGAAAACCGGCGCCGGTGGAACTGTTTGCGATACAGGTTTCACCGGAACAGGTGGCCGGCAACCACCCGCCGGGTAGAACTTTCCATCAGCACCAATCCGCTGCATCGGGGTGGGCGGCGGTCCAAAACTTCCCGATTGGCGGGCGTTTCTCACATTTGAGGTGGCATCGGATGCCACCTGACGACGCACATTGTCAACAACGGTGTGCCCAACACCGACGTGGTCCGAGATCATCCGACTGGACCAATCGGGTTTGAGTTCCAGCGCTACTTCCACCGCGTGCCGCTTATCGGCGCTGCCACGCCGCAATCCGTGTCCCTGATTCGCCCCGCAAGCCGCCAACCTCGCCTCAAGCCGCGTGCCGTCACGGACCTCACATTCGATCTTCGCAATCGTCAACTCCCGCGCGGCGTACAACCGGTGAAAACCATCAACCAGGAAGTGCTTCTCACCGTCGAAGAAGGTCAGAAGCGGCGGGAACTTCTTGCCCGCCTTCATCGCCTCGGCATAGTCCAGGACCACATCCGGGTCCATCTTCACGCGGATCTGCATCCCCTCCGTCACGATCCCACCCAACGGCAAGTACTTGATGTTCGCCATGATGACCTCCACCTTCCGCGTGTTTCCAATCCGGATGCGCGGCCCCCGTGCCCCCATTGACGCCGATATCGCGCCTCGCCTCAGAACGGCACGTTGTCCTCGCCGGAATCGGCCGCACCAGCGGCCGGCGCCAGCCGCGGCACGCCGCCACTGCCGTACTTCGCCAGGATGAACTCCTCCACCCGGCCCCACGCCTCCGGCGTCAGGCCCGCTTGATCCGTCCCCTCGATGATCCCCACCGCGGCGAACCATGCCAGCTCGAGTTGCGCCGTCGGCATCTTCCCGCCGAGGTCACACATCAGACCCCAGCAGGCGTTCATGT
>CAIPTQ010000087.1 GCA_903868035.1 uncultured Phycisphaerales bacterium | reverse complement strand
TCGGCGGCGTGACCATCAAGCTCTACCGTGGCACAACGCTGGTCGATAGCACCACCACGGCCTCCAACGGCTCCTATCTCTTCACCGAAGACGCCGGCACCTACACCGTGTCCGTGGACACTTCAACCCTGCCGGCCGGCTTTTTTGCCAGCCCCACCCTCCAAGGCAGCAATACCGCCCTCGACGCGAATACCAATCCCAGCGCCTCGATCACGCTCTCCAGCGGCGCCAGCGACCTGACCGTCGATTTCGGCTTCTTCCAGAAAGTGACCATCGGCAACTTCGTATGGAATGACGCCAACGCCAATGGCATCCAGGACTCGGGCGAAACGGGCATCGGTGGCGTGACGCTCAAGCTCTACCGCGGCAGTACGCTGGTCGATAGTGCCACCACGGCCTCCAACGGCTCCTACCTCTTCACAGCAAATCCGGGCACTTACACTGTCTCCCTCGATACTTCAACCCTGCCAACCGGCTACTCGGCCAGCCCGACCCTCCAAGGCGGCAACTCCGCCCTCGACTCGAATCCCCTCCCCAGCGCCGCGATCACGCTCCTCGGCGGGGCGAGCAACCTGACCCTCGACTTCGGCTTCTACCAGACTCCGGCCCCCACAACCCCCGTCTCCATCACTCAATCCACGCTCGGCAACCTCACCCGCCTGACCATCACCGGCACCTCCGGCAATGACTCCATCCTCGTCTCCCAGTCCGGCACCACCCTCACCATTACCGCCAACGGCGCCACCTCCACCGTCACCGGCAACTTCGGCGAACTGGTCATCTACGGCGGCGACGGCAATGACACCATCACCGTCCAATCCTCCGTCAACATCTCCACCCTCCTCTACGGCGGCGCGGGCAACAACACTCTCACCGTCCAATCCTCCACCAAGTCCTTCATCATCGCCCTGGGCGCGGGCGCCGATATCCTCACGGGCAACGCCAACACCTCCTTCTGGGCCGACGCCACCGACTCCATCACCGGCGGCACCGCCACCAACGTCCACCGCGTCACCGCCTTCTATCAGCCCTTCTCCTCCACCCCCGGCACCACCGACTACATCACCACCTCCCTCAACGGCCCCACCCTCCGCGACCCCACCGACTCGGGCACCACCATGCGCCTGGTCCGCTCCCTGTGGGGCGCCGGCCCGGCCATGACCGACATCAACCAGGGACAGGTCGGCGATTGCTACTTCCTGGCCACCCTCCAAAGCCTCGCCGGCAAACAACCGGGGCTGCTCCAGGACATGGCCGTCGATCTGGGCGACGGCACCTATGCCGTGCAGTTCAATCGCAATGGCGTCGCCACATACGTCCGCGTCGATGGCGACCTGCCCGGATCAAGCTCGCTGCGGTACGCCCGGCCCGCCAGCGGCGGAACCATCTGGGCCGCCATCATGGAAAAAGCCTACGCCTTCTTCCGTTCCGCCTCCAACACCTACGACTCGCTTAATTGGGGCTGGACCGGCTCGGTCTTCAGCGACCTGGGCGTGAATACGACCACCTACTCCACCGGCGGTTCCAGCATTTTCACCACCCTCACCACCGCCCTGGCCAACAATAAAGCCGTCGCCGCCGTCACCAACAGCAGCATCGCCGCGGGCACGCCCATCATCGGCAGCCACGCCTACAGCGTGGTCTCCACCTCCGTGGTCGCGGGCGTCCAGTACATCACCGTCCGCAACCCCTGGGGCTACGACGGCGCCGGCTCGGACAGCAATCCCTACGACGGCTACGTGACAATCACCCTGGCCCAGTTCCAGTCGGCCTTTGCCGCCGGCAGCATACAAATTTGAGCATGCACGAACATTTCCCCGTGTAGACGAGGACGGCCGCCGGAGGGGCGGCCGTCTTCCGTTTCCCGGTCAACCACACTCACCGCCCCATGTCCGCAAACAGCCCGTCGGCCGTTTCCCGCGCGAAATCCTCCACCGCCAGATCCTCCTGCTTGAGTTCCGCCTCCGCCTGCCGGCGTTGCCAGAGTTGGTTCAGCGTCGCTTCCGTGTCGGCCGGCAGGGCGAACTGCTGGCGCAGGGTGGCCCGCCAGTCCGTGCCGCCGAAGGTGCGGTTGACGATCTCGTTGAGCCGCGCCGCCTTTTGAGGCTCCAGCTTGCCCAGGGCGTCGAGGATGAAATTTTCCACCAGCACGAGCATGGGGTTGCGCTCGTAGCGGTCGGGGATGGACTCTTCCATAGAATCACCGCTTGTTTCGCAGGGCTTCGCACTGGACGATCAGCAGGTCGATGATCGCCGAGACGCCGATGAGGAACGCCGACGTGGCGATGCCGGCGATGACGGTATAAATGTCGTTCTCCACGCGCTGGATATCCTGGGAAGTGATGGCGGAGTAGGCGGCCCATCCGATGGAGCCCAGCAGGATGAGGATGGCGGAATAGGTGATCAGCTTGGAGATGAAGGCTTGGCGGTCATACCAGGTTTCGGCTTTGGCCATGGGCAAATTCCTTTCGCAAGCGGGACTAAAGGTTCAAGGTTCGTAGTACAGCCTTTAGGCTGTCGGGTTGCAAGTTGATCAAGAGTTTAATCGGTCATCTGGTAATAGAACACGCCCCGATCCAAGTCGATCCGGATGCAGGGCTCACTGGGACCGCCGGTGCCGTATTGTACGCCGTTTTTGATGCCGCGCCAGTCAAAAGGAGTCAAATCGCGAAAGGCGCCCGGATTGAAAGGCGGGCCAAACCCGGCAGCGGAAGCGTCAAACCGACTCTCCGCAGCCCCGGGAAGGAGGGACTTGGCATGCGCGCTGCAGTCGGCTACCGGGGCTTCAAAACGCACGTACTGTACAAATTGCACGGCATGGGAATAGGTGGCGATCCGGATGTTCACGGCGGATGCGGGTAAGGCAATGGGGCAGTGGGATTGGGCCTGCGCCAGCGTGAGTGGGCCGGGAGATTCATAGCCGTGAGGGAAGAGGAATTGCCAAACGGCCCATACGATAAGTATCAGCAATAGGATCAGCACAACGAGGGCTGCGGGAGTCGGCTTGAGGCGCTTTTTGACTTGCATGAAAGCATCCAGAGGGCGGTGAATCCGCATAAAGACAGCCTAAAGGCTGCACTACGAACGAATACGAATGATTACACAAACTCCTTGCCATGCCGCTGTTCCACTTCCGCCACCAGTTGCTTGATTTTCTCGGCATCCCGGGCGGGACACACCAGCGTCGCCCTGGGCGTGTGGATGATGATCAAATCCTGGCAATTGATCGTCGCCACCAGATGGCCGGCTTCCTCCGAAACCGCCAGCACCTTTGTCGAGTTCAAATGCTCCGACCGGGTACACGCGGCCGTGCGGTTGCCCGCGCTGTCCGCCGGGAGCGTTTCGCCGTAGCTTGGCCAACTGCCCACGTCCAGCCATTGCACCGGCAGCGGGATCGTCGCCACATGCGGAGCTTTCTCCATCACCGCCGTGTCGATGGGGGCCTTGGGCAGCGCCGGATACACGGCATTCAGCACCTCCGCCTGCCGCGGCGTGCCCCAGGCCGCCGCGATCTTCATATGCCCCGCATATGCCGCGGGGAAGTGTTCTTTCAACTGCTCAAGTATGGTGCCCGCCTGCCACACGAACATCCCCGAGTTCCACGCGAAGTCCGGGTCGGCGAAGTATTGCTCGGCCAGCGGCTGGGCCGGCTTCTCCTTGAACGTCCGCACCTGATACACCCCCGGCAGCCCCGCAATCTCCGCCCCGCGCTGCATATACCCAAACCCGGTGGCCGCATACGTCGGCTTGATGCCAAACGTCAGCAGGTATTCGGGACGCTTTTCCACCGCGTCAAAGGCCTTCCGCAGCGCGTTCTGAAACACCTCCACCGGCTCGATGATGTGATCGGCCGTCAGCACCGTGAACACCGCCTCCGGATCGCGCCGCGCCAGCACCGCCGCCGAGAATCCCACGGCATTGGCCGTGTCCCGCCCCAGCGGCTCGCCCAACACCTGGCTCTCCGGCAGCAGCGGCAGATCGTCCAGCACCTGCCGGGCGTATGCCGCCCCGGTGCAGATGTAGATGTGGCCCGGCTCGACCAAGCCGCGCAACCGGCTGGCCGAAAGCTGCAACAGCGACACCGGCCCGCCCCCCCCCGGTGTGCCGATGAACTTCAGCAACTGCTTGGGCTTGCCCGTGCGGGACATGGGCCACAGGCGGGTGCCGGCGCCGCCGGCCATGATGACTGCATAGCGCATGACGATCTCCAGAGGTATAATGGCCCACCAAGATAACACGGCTTATGCGCGACCGAAACCACTTGGCCCCGCACCCGGAGACAGAGGCAATCTTATGAATAAATGGATACGAGTCCCAACCGCTCTGGCCCTCCTCGCCCTGTGTGCCGCAGTTCGCGCCCAGGAAAAACCCGCGGACGTCAAAATCGTCACCCCCATCGTCGATAAAGCCGCCGGCACCGTCACCCTGCCCGGGGCCTTCTGGAACGAGCATGTGGCGGATTGGCTGGACGTGGCTCTCTGCGGGCGGCCGTCGGATTTTCTGCATGAGACGGTGGTGAGCGTGACGACGACGCGGACGCTGCTGGAGCAGGCCCTGCGGGATGTGGGATGCCGCGACGGTGATGCGTGGGTGGATGGGGTGAAGGATTTTCCCCGGGTGCGCGGGGACCGGTTCATGGTGGTGCTGGAGTTTGAACCGGGTAACGCGGGCGTCCCGCCCGCCGCGGGGGGGGGCGGTGGGGCCGGCAAAAAAGAAAAGTTCTCGCTGGATGAACTGCTGACCTTCAGCCGGTGGGGGGTGTCGATGGGTCCGTATGGTTTCCTCTACAAGGGCGATCCGGACCATGCGGCTTCCCAACCCGCGGCCACCGCGCCGGCGGGGGCGGCAGGGGGGGTGACCGATGCGACAAAAATCCTGCGCGACGACCCGCAAATCGCGCTGGTGTTCCGCGGGATTCAATCGCAGTCGCAGTCGTTTGCGGATCACCCGCTGGCGTATGTGGAGGATCGCTGGGAATGGGAGGAGATGCACCGGGGGCGGAATCACACGGTGCTGCCGGCGGCGGTGTTTGATTCGAATGGGAAGGTGGCGGTGATGGTGACGTTTAAGAAGGTCACGGAGGAGGAGTTACTTACGGAGAGCGCGAAGGTCTGGCATGATGAGGCGTTCAAGGCGTACATGCTCAAACAGATGGATACGGCCAAGCAAATTGATAAGAACAAGGCGGAGTATTGGGCGCTGCGGCAGAAGGTGGAGGAACGTGCCGCCAATGCCGGGAAAATCAAGCAGCTCTTGGCGGATATCGAAGGAGGGTATGCGGCGCTGGATGCGGCGTGGAGCGCGTGGGCGGTGGAGCATCTGAAGCCCGAGACGGACGATGAGCCGGCGGCTATATTCGTGAAGGAGCAGGCGAAATTGTGGGGGGAGTTCATGACGCTGGCCAAGGAGCGGGCGGGGCAGTTGGCGCTTGCCGAGCAGATGGAGGGAGCCGGCGACAAGGGCCGGGCGCTCACGGCGCGGTCGCGGGCGCTCCTGGCGGAGAACAAGCAGTCGCGTGATTACTGGCAGAAACAATGGGACAAAATCACCGATCCCAAGCCCGATGATGTGTGGGCCAAAAGCGTGCGGTTGCATCTGGCGCTGGTCGAGGCGCGGCTGAAGGTGGGGGCGGCGGGTGTGACGTTGGGGCAGTCGCTGGACAGTCCGCTTTCCGCCGCCAAAGAGGCGGAATTGAGGCAGGCGCTGGCGGCGGCGGTGTCGGCGCTGACGCTGGCCGAGCTGCGACTGACGCTGGCGACGCTGGAGTTTGAGATTTCCAAACGCGAGGGGATCGGGGCGGCGGGGGGGAATGATGCGGAATTGGCGGACTTGAAGAAGCAGCGGGAGGCGCTGTTGGTGAAGATCAAGGAACTGAGCGGTGTGCCATGAGCGATGTCAATCTGCATGCCCGTAGAGGCTGGGCGCTGGGCAACAACATCCGCGGGGACTATTCCACTTCCGTAATAATCTGATCCGGATCCCGCGGCACCAACTGCTGGCGGCCGCAATCGACCACAAAATCCAGCACCGCCATCACGATCGCCCCGATCAGCGCCGACTGGCGTGACGGCTCGACCACCGCGTCAAACACGCTTTCGCGGCCCCCGAAGCTCAGGCTGATGTTCCGCGCGATGGGCCGGTCGGCGGTTTGTCCGTTGGCGTAGCGCACCTTGGTCGTCCCCGCCGTCTTGAGCCCAAGCTGGCGCACCACGGATTCGGGAATCACCAGCATGGTGGCCCCGCTGTCAACGACGCCGCGCACTTTCATGCGGCGCACTTTCTCGGGGGCGATGTACCCGCCATCCGCAATTGAACGGTCGTTGTTGTTGGCCAATTCCACATCCACCGAGAATCTTCCCATTACCTTATCCTCAACTTCAGTCGTCATGATCGGCTCCTTATGCCGCCGCGTTACCCATGGGGTATTGGTTAATCATAACAGAACACGGAGCTGTTTTCTTGGGAGTTTTCGTTGTTGAACTGGCGGGGGTGCATGACATTCTGGGCGGAGGCAAAACGGAAAAACGGAACTCCACCTCGCTTACGCTACGGGTTCCGTTGGCTGCCGATTCTGTCATGCACCCAACTGGCGGCCCCGGTTCTGCCATTGGGATATCCAAGTGGAAGATGTTGCCGCAGCGCCCTTTAGGGGGATGGTTTCGGTTGGTTTGGTGGGGCCTTGAGTTCCTTTTCCACCCGTTCCTGAATGGGGGCGCAGCGTTCCTCCAGGGCCTGCTTGACGGCGTCGATGTCGGCGAGTTTTCCCGCTTCGATGTCGTCGGCGACCGCCTCCCATGCCGGCACGTAGCGCGCCAGCATGTACATCATGGCCGCGGTGTCGCCGCCGTTGTTTTGGGGGTATTTCTCATATCCACGCAGGTTGTCAAAGTCGAGCTGCCAGGTCTTGCCGGTGAGGATCAGTGTCATTCCCAGGGCGTCGTCGGAGGCGGTGGCGTGGTTGCCGTTGATGGTGAAGGTCATTTTGGCGATGCCATCGCGCATCTTGGTCATCTGCGCAGTTCCGGCCATTTCCAAGATCACGGACTGTTTGTGGTCGGGGAATTTTTTGTCGAGCACGCGATGGAAGCGGTGATTGGAGACTATCAGCAGCGCGCAATCGTCGGCCCAGGCGGCGCCCGGCTTGGTCGTTGCCGCCAGCGTGGCGCGCAGGGCGAAGCGGTTTTCCGTTTCGAGGGCCTTCAGGTAGGCGGCCATTGTTTTTTCCGGGGTGCTTAGATCCAGTGCGGCGGCGGCCTGGAGGTCGGTGAATTCTTTTTCCATCTGGGTACTCAATTTCGATGTGCGCTCGCGCACGATTTTTGCGACTTCGTCGTAGGTTTTGAGCTTGCCGGATTCGATATCGGCGGCGATGGCGTCAAGTTCGGGGGCAGTGCGGGCGATGAGCCGCATCGTGGCCATGCCGGTGCCGGCTTTCTCATTGAGATAGTTCTCGATGTTATCCGTGCAATCATAATTGATCTGCCAGATGTGGCCGTCAAAGACGAAGTCGCCGCCCAGGAATTCTCTGGATGCGGTGGCGTGATTGCCCTGAATAGTGAAAGTGATTTTGGCCAGTTCCGCGTGCGATTGCTGGAGGTTCAGATCGCTGCCCATGTCAGAGACCAGCGCTTTCTGGCCGGGGAAGTGTTTGTCCATCACGCGAGTAAAGCGATGCAGGCTCACCAGCGTGTGCGCCATGTCATCGGCGGCGGCGATGGCCGGCTTGGTGGTGGCGGAATACGTGGCGCGTACGGTGGCGTAGTCTTCCGCTTGGGCGGCGTCGATCATGGCGATCAGGGATTTGACGGGCGTGCTGCGATCCGGCGCGGGGACCGTGGCGCTGGCGGCAGACGCACGCAGTACACCGATGCCGACGCAGAGCAGGCCGCAGGCAAGAAAGTGGAAGGTTTTCAAGGTTTTCATGGAATTTCCCAATAGGCGGCACGGGCCAATCTACTTTCTGGGCGTGTCGTTGTAAAACTCCCGCACCATGTCCTGATACTGCGGCGGATATTCCTGGCGCGTGAGTTCGTCGATGGCCTGTTTGCGGGCCTCGGGGAGGACATCCGCATACGTTTTGATCTGCGAGTCCTTTTCGTCGGCGGTGCCCATGACGTCCATGGTGCCGCTGGCCGGGTGGATCGGGTTGATGAAGCTGCCGACTTTTTGCTGGGTGCCGTTGGTGTCGGTGGCATTGGCGTCGTAGAGGCGCACGAAGGTTTTCACCGTGCCGGTGGGGCCTTCCTTTTGGTCGCCCGGTCCGCTGCGGCCTTCGAGCATGGTCGAGCCGTTGGAGCCTTCCTGGCCGTTCATCGGGCCGGGACCGGGGGAAGCGCTGTTCGACCCGTCCGGGCCGGGTTGCTTGCCCGAGCCATTGCTGGCCTGGGCGCTGCCGTTCTGGTTTTGTCCCTGGTTATCACCTGGTTTCCCGCCCTGATCGCCTTGATTTCCCTGGTTGCCGTTCTGGGCCATCGTGGACTGGCTGCCCTGGGCGCCGTTTTGCATTTTGTCGATTTCGGACATGGCCTGTTTCACGGCTTGTTGCGACATTTGGCTGCCGGCGGACTGCTGGCCCATGCGCTGGCCGGCCGACTGCATGCTTTGGGAAAGTTGGTTGGCATCGCCGCTCTTGGCGGCATCGGCGGCGTTCTGTAAATCCTTTTGCAGTTGCGGATCGGCCGCGGCTTTGTCCGCCGCTTTCTGGAGCTGGTTGGCCAAATCCTGTTTTTCGGCATCCGACATTTGGCCGGATTTCATCCTGTTGGCCAGCGTTTCGGCGGCATTTTTAAGGGCTTGGTCCGCCGATTTTTGCTGCTCAGCCGCCGCTGCATCCCCTTTCGCCTGCTGCATTTGCGAGCCTTTCACGGCTTCGGCGGCTTTGGCCAAATCCTGCGTCTGCCCCATCTGCCGCAGCATGTCCTGAACCTTGTCCGAGGCGGCCATCGCCTCCTGTTCGCGTTTCATCTGTTCCTTGGCTTCATTCAGGATTGCGTTGCTTTCGATTTGGCTCATATTCCCGTTTTGTAGCTGGGTGATGGCATTTTGCAAAGGTTTTAACTGTTCTTGTGTGATTTTATCGTTGGGCAGCTTCTTGTCTTCGAGTTCTTTTAGCACTTCGCGTAAATCTTTGGATTGTTTCACAATAATAGTGGAAGGCTTGCGCACGCTAATCGCCCGTGCTGGCATGGGCGGAATGAGTGTGAGGCTTGCCGCGGCAATGGCCACCAGCGCCGCCAATGCGTATATTCTGGAATCCAGCCGGTGGTAGCCGACTTTGGCGGTGCGAACCTGCTGGCAGGCAGCGAGGGCCGAGGCGATGACGGGGGCGCGGAAAACGTTCTCAAGTGGTGATTTGGCAGAGGTTTCCAGCATTTCCAGTGCCGTTGAAACGCGTTCGTGAAGTCCAACTTGCTGGTCCACATAGATGGCTGCGGAGTGGTTGTCGATCATGCGAACGGTGGCGGCGGCTATCGACACAAAAGCGATAATTGTGGCGGTGGGCACGCACCAGACGGGAATGACTTTGCCTAGTGGCGCAAGAACCAGTACCAGCATCGCCACCGATAGAAAAGCTGTAAGTCCTGCTGTTATATGAATTAACATCACAGACAAACCCAAGGATTGGAACCTCTTTGCCGCCCGGAAGAGCCATCCGGCGGCGATCAGCGGGAGGAGGGCCAGCAGGAGGGATGTCCACGGGAAGTTCTCCCAAGGGAGCGGCTCGCGGAGAAGCCGGTTGCCGCCCAAGCACAGCCCGATAATTGCCCCCCATTGAATAGCGAGAATGCATCTTTCCACCAGGCGGACGCTCCACAAGCGGCGGCGGATGCCAGCGAGGCAGTGGACGATCACGCCGTGTTCCATGGGTGTGGGGGCGGACATAGGAGGCTCCTAGGAAGACATTATATATGACGCCACAGGGGCGTGTTTGGTTCAAATTTTTCATGGGATGGGAGAGAAATGCGCTCATTATTGCGCACTAGCGCGCTCAACAACCACGGGCCGCGCGGGGAAAGCCGCATACGGATAGTGTGCGGTGTGGGGAAACAAGCCATTTTGCACCCGCAATTGCACCGTGTTATTGGTCTGATAACCGGGATTTTTATGTTGACATGGCGGGGAGGTTCGGGTAACACACCATAGATTACGCTAATAGGAATTTTCGAGGATTGAAAAATATCCGCCGGTAGGTAGTTCGCACAGGCCACTGTGGCCGTTCAAGCTGTGGACCAGGGTTATCGGAAATGCACACTCCGCGCCGATAACTGACAACTCAACCCAGGTGGGCAGCAAGATATCAATAAGTAACCATGCGCACTGGAAGGTAGGTCGTTCGATGAAAGAATGCAAATTGTCAGGCCCAGGGCGTCGAATCGGAGCGCGAGGCGTGTACACGGCGGCCCTGCTGGCGCTGGGGCTGCTGGCAGGCGTACGTGCCGGGTGGGGGCAGAGCCAGGCGATCGACCCAGTAAACGTGACGGGTCCGGGCCGGGCGGCACCGGCGGCGGCGGCGCCGACGCCCGCGCGCAGCGCGATTCCGGCGGCACCCGCGGCGGGAGGGGCCGGGGGTTTAGTGCCGGTGGCGGCGCCCGCGGCGGCGACGCAAGGGGTGGTGCCGGTGGACGTTACAACGCGTCCGGGCGTGCCGACGGCGGCGACACCGGCGGCACCGGCGGCAGTGCCGACGGCCGCAACGAAACCCGCGACACCCACGGCGGGGGCGGGGGCGGCACCCGCGGCCGCGGCCCCAACGCCAGGCGCGGTGCCTGCGGCGCAACCAGTGGCGGTGGATGATGGCGCGTCATTTCCGCTCACGGCGGTATTGTTGGAATATCCATATCCACATCCGTCCTTGCCGACCGTGGGCGAGATGCTGGATTCGACGATCACCTTGGGAGTGGTGGAGGGCAGATATGTCGCCTGGCGTCCCGGCGTGCCGTCGGCATCGATCAAACTGGGCGACATTGGCAAGAGCGGCGTGCAGAAGATATCCCAAAGCGGCGTGAAGGCGATCTACAACCATTTGATTGCGGAGCTGAATTCGCGGGGGATCATCGGGGTGTTTGTGGTGGTGGATCCGGCGGACATCGACACCAAGGACAAGGATATCCGTTCGGGGCGCACGAGCATGAATTTCCAGATCGTCACGAGCGTGGTCAAGACGGTGCGCACGGTGGCGATGAGCGACGCGGTGACCGACAAACGGGTGGATAATCCATCGCAGCAATTCATACGGGAACACTCGCCGTTGCAGCCGGCGGCGGCCGGGGCGGCGGAGCGGAACGATCTTTTACGGAAGGACTTGCTGGACGATTACGTGCTGCGGTTGAACCGGTTCCCGGGCCGGCGCGTGGATGTGGCGATATCCGGGACGGGCAATGCGGGGGAGTTGAACCTGGATTACCTGGTGTCGGAGAACCGGGCGTGGTACGCCTTTGCGCAGGTGTCCAACACGGGAACCGCGCAGACGGCGGACATCCGGGAACGGTTTGGGTACGTGAACAACGAATTGACGGGGCATGACGACGTGCTGTCGCTGGATTACATGACGGCGGATTTCAGCAAGTCGCATGCGATCCAGGGCGCGTATGAGCTGCCGTTCATGAACCTGGAGCGGGTGCGCTACCGGGTATACGGTTCCTGGAGCGAATACACGGCCTCGGACGTGGGGCAGAACAAGTTGAATTTCACGGGGACGGCCTGGGCGGTGGGGAACGAACTGACGATGAACTTTTTCCAGCATCGGGAGTTGTTCCTGGACGCCATTGGGGGGATCAAGGTTGAGGAATCGCAGACGACCGGCGCCTCGGGGCAGGGATTGGGGTTGTTCGTCGAGCCGTACCTGGGCTTGCGGCTGGAACGGGCGACGGACCTGGCGACGACGCTGGGCGATGTGAAGGTGATCGGGTTCATCACGGGGACGGACATAACGAACCTGGAGGGTCTGGGGACGTTCATGCCGACGCGGGATCCGGTGGTGTTGCAGTACAATTTCTCGCACAGCTTTTTCCTCGAGCCGCTGCTGGACGCCCAGAATTTCGCCACCGGCAAGAGCACGCTGGCCCACGAACTGTATTTCGGGATGCGCGGGCAATACGCGTTTGACAACCGGCTGTTCCCGCAGGGGCAGACGGTGGCGGGCGGGTTGTTCTCGGTGCGTGGTTATCCGGAGTCCATCGTGGCGGGGGACTCGACGATCATCGCGACGGCGGAGTACCGGTTCCATGTGCCGCGGATTTTCCCGGTGCAGAACGATCCGACGAAGACGCCCTTCTTGTGGGATAAGAGTTTCCGCTATTCGCCGCAGACGGCGTACGGCCGCCCGGACTGGGACCTGATATTCCGGGCGTTCACGGATGTGGGGCAGGTGGACATCTCGGCGCGGCAGGGCTATGAGAGCAACCGGACGCTGTGGGGTACGGGCGTGGGGATGGAACTGCAGATCAAGCAGAATTTCAATTTCCGTGTGGACTGGGGCATACCATTGAACGGAATCCAGGATCTGGGGGTCCGCACGGGCCCGGATTCGAGCCGGGTGCATTTCACGGCGACGATTTTGTATTGAGCAGTGGTCCGTGGCCAGTGGCCAGTGGTCAGTGACGAACGAACAGTTGCGTTGACAGATGGAAGCGAAGATTTTGAGCCAAATCGGGGCGGGCAGATAAAGGAGTTGTTATGACGCTGAATCGTGGAACCAAGGGCGGCAACCGGAACGGCGGATGGGCGCGACGGATGCTGCAGGGCGCGGTGATGGTGGCGGTGGCGGCGAGCACGCCGGCGGCCTGGAGCGCCGGGGGCGTGCAGGTCAACAACGTGGCGGCCGGAGCGGCGTCGGTGACGCAGGCCGGGAACGTCATGACCATCCGCACGGCCACCCAGAACACGATCATCAACTACCAGCGTCTGAGCGTGGGCGCGGGCGAGACGCTGCAATTTTTGCAGCCCAACGCCGCCAGCCGGGTGCTCAACCGCATCCAGGGTCCGGAGCCGTCGGTGATCGACGGGATTCTGTATTCCAACGGGCGGGTGTACCTGGTGAATCCGGCGGGGGTGATGTTCGGGAACGGGTCGGTGGTCAATGTGGGGCAGTTGTACGCGGCGGCGGGGCACATCAGCGACGCCAACTTCATGGCGGGGATCAACCAGTTCACGGACAACACGGGGGCGGTGCGCAATATGGGCGTGATCCAGGCGAGCGAGATTCACCTGGTGGGCGGGAGCGTGGCGAACTTCGGGCAGATCGTGACCACGGGCGACGGCATCGTGACGATGACGGCGGGCAAGGACGTGTACATCGGCGAGAGCGAATCGCCGACGGGCAAGACGTCGGTGCTGGTGAAGGTGAGCTCGGACCAGAGCGCGGTGAAGGACGGGACCGGGGTGAGCAATTCGGGCACGGTTGACGCGGGCGGCGGAGCGCTGTCGATGGGCGCCGGCGACCTGTATGCGGCGGGCATCTACAACAACGGGACGCTCAAAGGGTCGTCGATTGCGCTGCGGGCGGGGGCGAACACTGCGGTCAACGAAGGGACGATTGACGCGCGCAATGCGCAGGGCAAGGGCGGGACGGTGGAGATTCTGGGGGACAAGGTGGGCGTGTTTAGCGGGACGGTGGACGCGTCGGGGGCGACGGGCGGCGGGACGATCAGGATCGGCGGGGATTTCCACGGCGCGGCGGGCACGCCGGCGTCGAGCGTGACGGTGGTGGGCGCGGATGCGGTGATCAAGGCGGATGCGTTGACGAGCGGGGACGGCGGGCAGGTGGCGGTGTGGTCGGATGCGGCGACGATTTTTGCGGGGACGATTTATGCGCGGGGCGGGGCGTTGGCGGGGAACGGCGGGTTTGTGGAAGTGTCGGGCAAGCAGAATCTGGGGTTCACGGGGCGGGTGGATGTGAGCGCGCCGTATGGAACGGCGGGGACGATTCTACTGGACCCGGGCACGATTACCATCCAGGCCGCAGGCACGGATGACGGGGTGTTGACCCCGATCTTCAACACGTCGGGCAGCAACCAGAATTTCAGATTTTCGCCCGGGGCGTTACAGGGACTGATCGGCGCCGTGGTTCTGACGACGACGGATGGCAATATTTTCGTCAATGATTCGCTGGATTTCACGGCATTTCCGTCCATGACGGCGTTCACCCTGAATGCGCCATCGCTGGCGGCATCATATGGCAATATCCAACTGGCCTCAGGCGTAAAGATTGTCACCGGCAGCCAGCCGGTGACGCTGAAAGCCGGCGGGACCATCACGCTGTTGAGCACGGGGGCGGGTGTGGGTGGAATCCAGACGAATACGGGGTCGATCACCCTGCAGGCGGGCGGGGACGTGGTGATACAGGTTACCGACGCAACGAACTATGCCGCCGTAAAGTCGACCGGCGGGGGCGCGATAGCGATCACCGCCGGCGACACGACGATGGGCGGTGGCGGCGCGTTGGGGACGATCACCTTGGGCGGCAATAATGCCGTGAGTTCAGGGGGCGGCGATATCACATTGCGTGCGACCGACGTGTTGCTTAACGGCAATGGCGGCGAATCGACCACCTTGAACAGCGTCGGGACGGGCGGCGTGGCGGGCAATATTACGATCATCGGCGCCCTGGACGCCACCCTTTTCCTTTTCGACACATTGAATCTGCAGGCCAAGAACGGAACCAACGGCAACGTCAGCCTGACCGGCGTCGTTGGCGCCTCGCAGCCGGGCGGTCTTTTTGTGTCGAGCAACTCCTTCACCATCACTTCCAATATCAACACGATCGGGCCGATTGACCTGAGCAACGCGGGTCACGTTTACGTCGACCAGCCCGGGGGAACCATCACTGTTTCCACCAACGCCGGCACATTCAATGCTTCGGGTGTGCCAGTCGACGCCAGCGGTGCCGGGACGACGAGTCTGAAGATCGATACGACTTCCGGCGGCGGCGGGGCGGGGTCGATTACACTCGGCAACGTCGGTGCCGCGGGCACATTGGGGGGCACGATGGGGAACTTGGTGTTGATCGCCACGGACACGGGCGGCAATGCGGCGGTCCAACTCGCGGGGGTCTCACTGGGCGGATCACTCTCCAGCCAAGGGAGCAGCTTCAGCAGTTCTGGCATGATCGGGGCTCACGGGGTTGCGCTGGCGCATACCGGATTGGTCACGATTGGCGGTGGCATTAGTTCGACAGGTTTTGTGAGCATCGCTGGCTTGGGTATTAATACCTCAGCGCCCATCAACGGCACCACGATTGCGCTCAATGGCGGGACGGCGTCGGCGGTATTGTTGGGGGCGGCGGTGACGGGTACGGGTCTGGTGAGCGCGACGAGTTCGACGTTCACGAACAACTTCGCGGTGACGGGCGCGGGCGTGGCGATCAACGCGACGGGCGCGGTGGCGCTTAACGCGGCGGTGAGTTCATCGAGCTTTATAACGCTGACGGGCGCAGGCGTGAACCAGGCGGGCGGCTCGTTGACGGCCAACACGCTGACCCTGGCGGGGACGGGTACGTTCAATATGACGCAGGGGAATGGCGTGGGGACGTTGACGGGGGCGGTGACCGGTGCGGTGAGCTTTACGGACGCCAGCGCCCTGTCGGTGGGGGCGTTGTCGACGGCGAACAATGGCTTGACGCTGAATACGGGCGTGAACCTGCTGACGCTCACCGGGGTGGTGAACGCGGGGACCAATGCGCTCGCACTGACGGGCGCGGGCGTGACGCAGAGCGGCGGTTCGCTGACGGCCAACACGCTGACCCTGGCGGGGACGGGTACGTTCAATATGACGCAGGGGAATGGCGT
>CAIPTQ010000086.1 GCA_903868035.1 uncultured Phycisphaerales bacterium | reverse complement strand
TGCAGTTCGACCGCGGCTTCCTCACCCCCAACTTCATCACCAACCAGGACGCCATGACCGTCGAACTCGAAAAAGCCTACATCCTCATTTTCGAAGACAAGATTTCCTCCGCCAGCAAGCTCGTCCCCATCCTCGAAAAAATCCAGAGCGCCAAGCGCCCCCTGCTCATCATCGCCGAGGACATCGACGGCGAAGCCCTCGCCACGCTGGTCGTCAATAAGCTCCGCGGCGTCCTCCAGGTCGCCGCCGTCAAGGCCCCCGGCTACGGCGACCGCCGCAAGGCCATGCTCGAGGACATCGCCACCCTCACCGGCGGCCGCGCCATCATGAAGGATCTCGGCGTGGACCTTGACCGCGTCACCGTCGCCGACCTCGGCCAGGCCAAGAAGATTCAGATCGACTCCGACAACACCACCATCATCGAAGGCGCCGGCAAGAGCACCGCCATCCAGGCCCGCATCGAACAAATCCGCCGCGAGATCGGCATCACCACCAGCGACTACGACCGCGAAAAACTCCAGGAACGCCTCGCCAAACTCGCCGGCGGCGTCGCCCAGATCAACGTCGGCGCGGCCACCGAATCCGAAATGAAAGAGAAAAAGGCCCGCGTCGAGGATGCGTTGCATGCCACCCGCGCGGCCGTGGAAGAAGGCATCCTCCCCGGCGGCGGAGTGTCGCTGCTGCGGAGCCTCGTGGTCTTGGACGACCTTAAAACCGACAGCGACGACGAACAGACCGGCATCGAAATCGTCCGCCGCGCCCTGCAGGAACCCCTGCGGTGCATCTCGGAAAATGCCGGCGAAGAAGGAGCAGTCATCGTGAAGAAAGTTCTCGGGGGCAAAGGCAATTTTGGCTTTAACGCCCTGACACTCGATTATGAACAGGATATGGTCAAGGCCGGCATCATCACCCCGACCAAGGTCGAACGCAGCGCCCTCCAAAACGCCGCCAGCGTCGCCACCCTCCTCCTCACCACCGACGCCATCATCGTCGAAAAGCCCAAGCCCAAGGATGCCGGTGGCCCCGGCGGCATGGGCGGCGGCGGCATGGGCGGTATGGGCGGCGGCATGGGTGGAATGGGCGGCATGGGCGGCATGGATGGCATGATGTGATCTTGGCGTTTTGGGATTAACCCGAGGCTTAACCATGAGGTCAGGAAGGTGAATCTTGAATGGGATAGCATCAAAGCCACGACTAATCGCAAGAAGCATGGAGTCAGCTTCGACGAAGCGGCGGGCGTTTTCACCGATCCACGATCCCTTACGATCGAAGACGCTGTTCATTCCGCCAGCGAGGAACGATTTCGCGAGATTGGAATCTCAGAACGCGGGCGTGTTTTAGTCGTCACCTATTGCTATCGTGGCGAATATGAGGAAATTATTCGAATTATCTCGGCAAGAAACGCGACCAAAGCGGAAATCAGGGACTATGAGCAGCGTAAAGCATAGAGAAGTTACGTTCAGCGAAGCTGAACTGGCCGAAGAGCCGCCCAAGGAAATTGATTTTTCCCGGGTGCGCGTCCTTGGGCGAGGCCAGACGGGAATCGAGGCGGCCCGCCGCTTGAGTCGTTCCCGCAGGCTGGCGCACGGGGGCGCCGGACAGGCCATGAGATTGCGTGAATACACCGTGATTATTTCGGAGGATGTTGATGGATGGCTTTACGGGACTGTGGCTGAACTTCAAGGATGCCATAGCCAGGCCAAAACCATGCCCTCGCTGCTAAAGCGAATCAAACAGGCCATTGAGGCCTGCATGGATGACAAAGGGAAGCCCGACACGCAAGCTTCGAGATTTGTAGGCGTCCAACGCGTCGCCCTTAATGGGTAGACACAAGTGATAGTATCCAGAATTCCAAGGAGCAAAAAACCATGAACATCCGTCCCCTCGATGATCGTCTCGTCGTCAAGCAAGCCGAAGCGGAAACCAAAACCGCCACCGGCATTCTTTTGCCAGAAACGGCCAAGGAAAAGCCCACCCGCGGCAAGGTTATCTCCGTGGGCCCCGGCAAGATGCTCGACTCGGGCAAACGCGCCCCCATTGCCGTCAAGGCTGGCGATGAGGTCTACTACGGCAAGTACGCCGGCACCGAGGTCAAGGTGGACGACGACAAGTTCGTCATCCTCCGCGAATCCGACCTCCTCGGCGTCGTCGAAAAGTGAAAACGATTGAATCATTGGGAAATTGATTCATCGGATCATTGCTCCGATGGTGATATTTCAATGATTCAATGATCCGATGATTCAATCTCTCAATCTCCTTCAATGAGGAATAATCATGTCCGCCAAACAACTCATGTTCGATCAGGACGCCCGCCGCAAAATCTTCGACGGCATCGAAAAACTCGCCGGCGCCGTCAAGGTCACCCTCGGACCCTCCGGCCGCAACGTCGTCCTCCAAAAGGCCTGGGGCTCACCCCAGGTCACCCGCGACGGCGTCACCGTCTCCAAGGAGGTCGAACTCCCCGACCCCTTCGAGAACATGGGCGCCAAGCTGGTCAACGAAGTCGCCTCCAAGACCAACGATCAGGCCGGCGACGGCACCACCACCGCCACCGTCCTCGCCGAGGCCATCTATGCCGCCGGACTCCGCGTCGTCACCACCGGCACCAACCCCGCCGTCGTCAAGCGCGGCATCGACAAAGCCGTCGAGGCCGCCGTCGAATCCATCAAAGCCCAATCCAAAAAAGTCACCGGCAAGGAGGACCTCCGCAAGGTCGCCACCGTCTCGGCCAACCACGACAAAGCCATCGGCGACCTCATCGCCGACGCCCTCGACAAGGTCGGCAAGGAAGGCGTCGTCACCATCGAGGAAGGCAAATCCCTCAAGACCGAAATGACCCTCGTCGAGGGCATGGCCTTCGACAAGGGCTACCTCTCCCCCTACTTCATGACCAACCCCGGCACCATGGAGTGCGTCCTCGAAAACGCCTACATCCTCATCTACGAAAAGAAAATCAGCACCATCAGCGAACTCCTCCCCCTCCTCAACAAGGTCGTCACCGCCGCCAAGCCCCTGCTCATCATCGCCGAGGACGTCGAAAACGAGGCTCTCGCCACGCTGGTCATCAACCGCCTCCGCGGCATCCTCAACATCTGCGCCATCAAGGCCCCCGGTTTCGGCGACCGCCGCAAGGCCCTCATGGGCGACATCGCCGCCGTCACCGGCGGCACCTTCATCTCCGAAGACCTGGGCGTAAAAATCGACACCATCGAAATCTCACAGCTCGGCCAGGCCAAGCGCCTCGTCATCGACAAGGACAACACGACGATCATCGAAGGCGCCGGCAAGAAGAAGGACATCGACGCCCGCATCGCCCAGATTCGCGGCCAGATCGAAAAAACCACCAGCGACTACGACCGTGAAAAACTCCAGGAGCGCCTCGCCAAGCTCACCGGCGGCGTGGCCGTCCTGAAAGTCGGCGGCGCCACCGAAACCGCCATGAAGGAAGCCAAGTTTCGCGTCGAGGACGCCCTCCACGCCACCCGCGCCGCGGCCGAGGAAGGCATTGTCCCCGGCGGCGGCGTCGCCTTCCTCCGCGCCATTGCCGCCGTCCAGGACGCCAAGTCCAAGGCCCGCGGCGACGAAAAAGTCGGCTTCGACATCATCCTCTCGGCCCTCCGTTCCCCCACCCGCCAGATCGTCGAAAACGCCGGCGAAGACGGCTCGGTCGTCGTCGATGACATCCTCGCCAAGGAAGGCAGCTACGGCTACGACGCGGCCACCGGCGAATACGGCGACATGTACAAGCTGGGCATCGTCGATCCGGCGAAGGTCGCCCGCTCCGCCCTGCAGAATGCCGCCAGCGTGGCGGGGCTGCTGCTGACCACCGATGTGCTGGTGACCGAACTCAAGGATGAAAAGGAGCAGGTCGCCGGGTCGGTGAAATAACACGGCAAACGCTTGCCGGTGTCAATTTGGAATCCACTATCGTATAATGTCTGACGATTTTAGGAGCCATTCGATGACGGTAAAAGCGGAACCAGAACTGGCCGGTGCGGTAATCCCGGAGTACGGCGAGTATCTCGGCCTGTACGAAAGTGACCACGCGGAGGCGAGTGCCCAATTATTTCGCAAAAAGACGGCATTGCGCGCTTATTTATCCTATAAAAAGGGCATGCAGACAGATCAGTTCGTGGATGATTACATTGAGGATCTCGAGCTCATCGCGAAGGAACACAGCCTTTCCCTCGAAATCTTGCATGTGGCGTAAATGAAACATGCCGCAAATCCGCATTGAATGTGCCCTTCCCTTCTCCCTCGCTCTTGCGGACGGAGATTATGCCGACAATCGGCGTGAACCTCTGCGCTGGAACTCAACCAACTGCACCTTCTCGAGTGGTTTTCATTCCGATGAGGTTACGCGCCTCGCCATCGATAGCCGACAGACGAGCGAAGCGCGTTCTCTTATCGTTCGAATTAACCGGCTCATTCGCTGGTATCGGGTCATCACTTCTGACACGTCATTAGTCAATGAACTGACGCTCTGGAAGGCCAGTCCATTCAGGTTTTTCATTGACGATACGAACGGGTCTTGGGGCAAAATCCTGACATTTTCTCCACCATTGGCCTTACAGGCATATCTGAAATATACGAGCAAGTTTTCGCAATTGTCAGAAAATATCCGTCATAAATTCGCGAATGGAACCGAGCCGCCAGTTGTGAATTTGTTCCTACTCGATGCCCACCAAGCATTCGAAGACGGCCGTTTTCGCGAAGCCGTGCTCTTTCTTGGAGTACGATTGACGCCACATTTAGCAGCCAATTCGATTCGCTTGTGGACGCACAACTTTCCGATGAATGGAGCGAGAGCCGGAAATTCCTCAAAGGACTCGATTTTGGCCTTCGGCATCGGATGACCATCGGACTGCGGCTGGTATCTGGGCGTTCATTTTTCAGGGAACCGGAAGAACTTTGGACGCGATTGTCCGCCAGTTACGACCGTCGCAACGCCATCATTCACCGCGGCGAAATCGCCACTGAGGCCGAAGCCGAAAGTGCCATCAAAGTCGCCGAAGATGTCGTCCGATTGATGAACGAGATTTCCGCGGCCTCCGGGTCGCCTGCTTTGGGAACCTGACATGCCCACCACCAAACGCGACTACTACGAGATTCTCGAACTCGCCAAGGGTGCGTCCGTGGACGATGTCAAAAAAGCCTATCGCAAGGCCGCCCTCAAATACCACCCCGACAAAAACCCCGGCAACAAGGATGCCGAGCACCGCTTCAAGGAGGCCGCCGAGGCCTACGAAGTCCTCTCCGACCGCGAAAAACGCGCCCGCTACGACCAGTACGGCCACGACGGCCTCCGCGGCCAGCCCATGCATGACTTCAACCACATGAACGTCACCAGCATCGAAGAACTCTTCAACCAGGTCTTCGGCGGCATGATGGGCGGCATGGGCGGTCGTCAGGGCCACCCCGGCCAAGGCCGCGGCTACGACCTCGAAACCCAAACCACCCTCTCCCTCCAGGATGTCGCCTCCGGCTGTATGCGCCAAATCGAATTCACCCGCCAGGAAATCTGCGAAACCTGCAAAGGCTCCGGCGCTAAGCCCGGCACCAACCGCGCCGTCTGCCGCACCTGCGGCGGACGCGGCCAGGTCGCCCAACGCGGCTTCGGCGGCATGTTCCAGATGGTCACCACCTGCCCCCACTGCATGGGCCAGGGTTCCACCGTCGAAATCCCCTGCCCCACCTGCGACGCCTCCGGACGCCAGGCCAAAAAAGTCACCCTCCAGGTTCCCATCCCTCCCGGCATGCACGACGGCATGACCGTCCGCGTCAAGGGCGGCGGCGAGCCCGGCGATGGCAATGGCCCCCCCGGCGACCTCCACGTCCACATCCACGTCCAGCCCCACCAGTTCTTCGTCCGCGATGAAAACAACCTCGTCATGCAGTTGCCCGTCTCCTTCGCCCAGGCCACCCTCGGCGCCGACATGGAAGTCCCCACCCTCTATGGCAAATCCAACCTCCGCATTCCCCCCGGCACCCAGCATGGCGAAGTCCTCGTCCTCAAAAACCTCGGACTCCCCGACCACAACCGCGGCACCCAGGGACATCAACTCGTCCAAATCCTCATCGAAATTCCCAAAAAGATAAACCGCAAACAGGAAGAAGTTCTCCGCGAATACGCTAAACTTGAGGACATCAACGTCCTCCCCGCCCAGAAAAGCTTCTTCGACAAACTCAAGGACTACGTCGTCGGCACCGAAGACGAAAAAAAACGCCAACAGGATGAACGGGAGAACCCATGAAAAACCCTGCGTCAGATTGCTTCGACTTCCGTCAACTTGCGTCAACTTACGTCAACTTATGTCGACTTAGTGTCGACTTTTGTCGACTTTTGTTCACTTATTTTGGCGGAAAATTCGCCCTATCCCCTTGCTGGCACAAGAGTTAACTGAGGTGCGCCATGTCCCGCGATGATGCTCAAAATAATGCTCAAAATGAGTCTCTCCCCGATGATTTCGCCCCCCCGCCCGACGCTGCCGACATCGCCGCTTCCGCCGCCGATGACGCCGCCGATGAGGCCGCCCAGGCCGCCCAACTGGAGATCGCCGACCTCAAGGCCAAGCTCATCCGCGGGCAGGCCGATTTCCAGAACTACCAGCGCCGCGCCGCCCGCGAAGTCCTCGAGGCCCGCTCGAATGCCGACGCCGACTTCGCCAAATCCATGCTCCAGGTTCTCGATCACTTCGACATGGCTCTATCTGTCGATCCCGAAAAGATCGACGCCCAGGGCCTGCTGGGCGGCATCAAAATCACCTACGACGAGCTCCGCAAAGTCCTCGCCAGCCGCGGCATCGAATCCTTCGACCCCCTGGGCCTCCCCTTCGACCCCCACCAGCACGAGGCCATCATGCAGGCCGCCAGCGACCAGCCCTCCATGACCGTCACCCAGACCTTCCAGCAGGGCTACAAAATCGGCGACCGCGTGCTGCGGCCGGCCAAGGTGAAAGTGAGCAAATGAATTGGATCATTGAATCATCGGATCATTGAATCATTTATGAAAATGATTCAATGATTCAATTTCTCAATGATTCAATTTCAATGATCTACGGAGCCCCCATGCCCACCTACGAATACGCCTGTTCCGCCTGCGGACATCGCTTTGAGGAGTTCCAGTCCATCAAGGCTAAGTCCACCGTCAAATGCCCCGCCTGCGGCAAGCGCAAGGTCAAACGCCTCATCTCCGCCGGCGCCGGCTTCATCTTCAAGGGCAGCGGCTTCTACACCACCGACTACCGCTCCGACAAATACAAGGCCGACGCCAAAAGCGATTCCGCCCCCGTCAAAACCGATGCCGCCCCGGCCAAGACCGACGGCAAGACGGACACCAAGACGGACACCGGCACCAAGACCGAAGCGCCCAAAACCAACGCCGCCCCGGCCAAATCCGAAACCAAGTCCCCCGCCAAAACGGAGTCCAAGTCCGAATCCAAACCCGCCGCCAAGTCCCAGTAGCCCGCATTGAACTGCCATCCGTCCCCGCGCAGGAGGCGACCCATGCCCGCCCACAACCCCAAACCCATCGGCAACGACGGCACCGTCTTCCGATGCCCCATGTGCCATGCCATCCTCCCCCATGCCGCCGTCCCCACCTTCCCCTTCTGTTCCGACCGCTGCCGCCTCCGCGATCTGAGCAACTGGGTGGACGGCAAATACACACTTGCCCGCCCCATCGATCCCACCGACCAGCTTGAAAACATGCCCCGCCGCGAACCCGGCGCCCCAGGCTGATAAAGCCGCGGTCTCGTGATCGTATTCGCAGCCGGACCGCGCTCGCGCCTCAGAGGGCCATCGCCGCGCGTACACGGCGCTTGCGGGCTTTGGGCTTGGCCTTGGCCTTGGTGGCACGCTGCTTCACCAATGTCCGCACCACACGCGGCACAATCGCAACTTGCGGTGCTTGGTCCGCTGCAACCTTGGCCGCCGCGGCCTCCAGCTCCGCGCCCTCGACCAGGTCAATGCCGAAGACTTCGGACAACTCATCGCCGCGCAAATCCCTGGCCCGTGCCGCCCGCGTCGTGACCAGCGTTTGGGTCGCCTGGGCGATCAGTTCCGCGGGATCGACCTGGCGCAGCGTGAAGAGCAATTCCGGCGCCGTGTCCAGCCGCGAGCCTACTCCATAGAGCACCGCCGCCAGATGCTTGCACAGGTACGCCGAGTCCGGGCAGGAGCATTCCATCTCGATTTCCTTGGGCGCGGGGAACATGCCGTTCTCGCGGTGCGACATCACTTCCATGACGCCCACCGACACGCCCCCTTTGAGCAGTTCCAGCACGGACTTGATCTTCCCGGCGCACTGCTGCTTGAGCGCCTGCCAGCGGTCTTTCTTCAGCGGCTGAATCGCGATCTTGATGTCGTACAGTTCCGATCCCATCACCATGGCGCTGATCCGGCCCGGCCGTATCTGCAAGTCCAGCACCGATCCGTTGCGCACGTACGACCGCCCCCGCGGCAGGCGGTTGGCGAAATCACTGTATGACTCCATGTGATCGCACCACCCCTCGCCCCAGAAACTCGCCGCGATCGTCCGCCCGGCGAGTTTCACCGGCGCGAGAACCTGCCCCTTCTTGGTCAGCTTGGACATTTCGCGCGCCGCATTCGCCCGGCGCTGCGCCACGCTCACATAAGGTGCGAAACCGCCATATCCGTAACCGTATCCGTAACCGTAACCCCAACCCATAAGCGACCTCCTTGTCAAAAACCACACGCCGCACAGTCTACACCAACGCCCCGGCCCGGTGTATATCCAACGAGACAAATTTCAGCAGCTCGTCGTCCTTCATCTCCGTGAGCAGCTTTTCCGCGCCCCCCTCCAGCACTTCCTGCGACAGGCTCTGCTTGCCGGCGATCATCTCGTCAATGCGCTCCTCCAGCGTCCCCCGGCAGACGAACTTGTGTACCAGCACATTCTTCTTCTGCCCGATCCGAAACGCCCGATCCGTCGCCTGGTTCTCCACCGCCGGGTTCCACCAGCGGTCGAAATGAATCACCTGCGATGCCGCCGTCAGGTTCAAACCCGTCCCCCCGGCCTTCAGCGAGAGCACGAAGAACGGCGGCCCATCCTCCCGCTGGAACGCCTCCACCAATTCCCGCCGCTTGCCCACCGGCGTCTGGCCGTGCAGCACCAGCCCCGGCCGACCGAAGATACCCGCCAAGTGATCCGCCAACGGCCCGGTCAACTCGCGAAACTGCGTGAAGACCAGCGCCCGCTCCTGGCGCTCGGCCAGCTCGGCGCAGATCTCGCCCAGCCGCGCGAATTTCCCGCTGTCGCCCGCCTCATACCCATTGTCGCCCAGCCACTGCGAGGGATGGTTGCATATCTGCTTGAACCGCATCAGGTAGGCCAGCACCAGGCCCCGCCGCTGAATCCCTTCCGCTTCCTGCAGTTGCCTGGCCAGCAGATCCACCGCCTGTTCGTACAACGCCGCCTGCCGCTTACTCAAGGTACAATACGCCCGCACCTCCGTCTTCTCCGGCAGATCGGCGATGACCCGCTTGTCGGTCTTCAGCCGGCGCAACAGGTACGGTCGGATCAGCGCCCGCAGCGGGCCATAGCCGCCGGCCTCGCCCGTCGCCATCCGCTTGACCGCCTTGCCGAAGGTCGCCGCCGGCCCCAGCAGGCCGGGATTAATGAAATCAAACAGCGACCACAAATCCGAGAGGCGGTTTTCCACCGGCGTGCCCGTCAGCGCAATCCGACCCCGGCACGCGAGTTCCTTGACCGCCCGCGTCTGGCGCGTGCCGGAATTCTTGATCGCCTGGGCCTCATCGAGGATCACCAGGTTCCACGCCTGCCGGCGCAGCGCCTCGACGCGCACCAGCATGCCGTAGGTGGTGATGACCAGTTCGCGTCCCGCCAGCGCGTCGGCCGTCCAGGTCGCCTCCTCCGACTCCGAAGGATGGGCGACCATGTACGCCAGGTCCGGGGAGAATTTCGCGATCTCCGCCTTCCAGTTCCCCAGCAGCGATGCCGGCACCACCAGCAGGCTCGGCTGCCCCGCCGCCAGGCCGCGTCCCGCTTTTTCGCCTCCTGTTTGTCCATCGCCGCTCACGCCCGCCAGCGCCCGCAGCTTCATCAGCAACCCCAGCACCTGCACGGTCTTGCCCAGGCCCATGTCGTCCGCCAGGCACGCGCCCAGGCCCAGTTGCACCATGAACTCCAGCCATTCCACGCCGATGCGCTGATACGGCCGCAGCGTCGCGGTCAAACCCGGCGGCTCGCACGTGCCGCCGGCGGTCCCCTCTTCCATCGTCCGAATCCGCGCCAGTGTCCGCCCCAGCCATTCGCCCGCCGACACCTGCGACCAGTCCGCCTCGCTCACCACCGCTTCCGCCGCCCCGGTATCCGCGAGTTTCACGCCCGAAAGCATCCGCATCGCTTCCAGAAACGTCACGCCCCCGCCGCGCGCCGCCGCCTTGGCCTTGTTCCAATGATCCAGCGCCGCCGCCAGTTTCTCCTTGTCCACCTCCACCCACTGGCCCTTGAGCAGCACCAGCCCGCTGGAGGACGCCAGCAGCCCCTTGATCTCCGCCGCCGACAGTTGCGCGCCCCCCAGCGCCACCCCCACCTGAAAATCCAGCAGCGCATCGAGCCCCAGCGCGGACTTCTTCGCCTCGCCAATCCTCACACTCACCGCCGGCCGCGGCGGGCGGTTGGCCTTCCACCAGTCGGGCACGCGCACCAACAGGCCGCTTTCCTCCAAAACCGGAAGCTCCCGCAAAAACCGGTACGCCTCCTCGGGCGACCACGCCAGCGGATGATACACCTCGCCGCTCTCGACGAGTTCCTTGACCCAGAGGCTCTTCCCGGCCGCCCGTTCGATGGGCGTCAGCAGCGCAATGAGCCGCTCCTTGTCCCGCGTCCCGCCCGCCCCCCCGCCCCCGCCATATTCGCGCAGGGCCGCGCCCAGGGGTTGGTGCTGCACCCGGGCCTGGGCCGACACGCGCCGCGCGTACGTCGCCAGAAACGCGAACGGTTTATCCGGATGCCGCTTGTTCTCCGCCAGATGAAACGTGACCCGCCCTACCATCCGCCACAGCGGACTGGCCTCCCGCAGGTAGCCCTGCAAACCCGCCGGATGATTCTCCGCCGCCTGCCGCGCCGCGGCATCGATCGCCTCCCACCACTCGCCCAACGCCTCGACCGTCAGATACTCCAGCCCCTTCATCGGCGGGGCGCGCATCACGTGCTGCGCCCGCTCCTCCTCCGCCAGCGCGGGCACCGCTTTCCACCCCGCCGCCTCGGTCCCGCCCGCCGTCGCCGCCGCGTGGCATAGCCACGTGACATACTCCTTGGCGAAATCCCGCGCAAAGCCCAACTCCGCGCCCAGCGGCGTTTGCAGTTCCCCCACGGCCAGATGCAGCAGCCCCGCCCCTAAACCACCCCCCGCGCCGTCATCAAAGGCCTTGAGTATCCGCCGTGCCGCACCGTCCCCCATCCCCGTTGAATCCGCGGCGGTCGCCGTTTCCTCCACGCGCAGCCGCCCGGTTTGGGAAATGGAAACCAGCAGTGCCGACATTCGTACTCCAAGGTTGGCCAATCAGGTATTCCATTTTACGGCCTTGATCCTACCCCGTCAGCACCACGCTGAAGAGTGTCACTTTTATGGCCAAACGTGTAATTTTCTCCGCGTCCGGAAAAACCCTTGAAATCAGGCCAATAATCGGGACAATGTCCCCAACTTGTGCCACGGATGAGGCTTTTTCTTTGGGAGGTATCCCTAATGACCATGAATCCCGGCATTCCATCGCCCCCCGCCCCCGCCCCAGCGGCCCCCCTCGCCATTCCTGCGACACCCACCGATGAGTACGAGAAGCTCAAACGCCTGGTGGCCGAGGCCGAGGGCGATTACCAGAAGGCCATCGGCGGCAACAAGGCCGCGGGCACCCGCGTGCGCAAGAGCATGCAGGACATCAAGTCCCAGGCCCAGGCCCTCCGCGTGCGCGTCCTGGAATCCCGTTCCACCGCCCCTTGAGTCGCGGCACATGCCGTGCTGTAAAAACACGGATCATTGCGGACTGCGCGCCGAGTGGCCCTGGTCCTCCTTGTTCCATCTCCACTTTTTCAACCTGAGGTTTCATGGCCCCGTCTTTTCTCTACGACCTGTCCACCGTCGATCTCAATAAAGTCGTCGTACACCCGGAAGGCATCCGCAAGATTCTCCCGCATCGTTACGAAATGGAAATGCTCTCCGGCATCGTCCATGACGACGGCATATTCATCATCGGCTTCAAGGACATCACCTGCGACGATTTCTGGGTGCGCGGCCACATCCCCGGCCGGCCCATCATGCCCGGCGTGCTGATGATCGAATGTGCCGCCCAGTTGTGCGCTTACCTGACCATGCGCTTGCAGCCGGAGATGGGTTTCGTGGGCTTCGCCCGCTGCGACGAGGTCGTCTTCCGCGGCACGGTGGTGCCGCCGGGGCGTCTGTACATGATTGCCGAGACCATCGAACTGACGCGCCGCCGCGCCAAGGCGAAATGCCAGGGCATCCACAACGGGAATTTGGTGTTCGAGGCGACGGTGACGGGGATGAGCGTGTGAGGGATTTTCGATTTTTGATTTTTGATTTTCGATTTCGTTATCCTTGACTCTACCAGCAGCCAAATGCATGATGTATTTAGTAACGGCGATCTAAGGAGCTAGCGGTCGAATTACGTACGCCCGAGCAAAACGCATCACATCGTCAATTTCCGATACTTGATCCGATGCACCTTGTCGGCCTCGGTGCCCATCCGCTTGTGCTTGTCGGCCTCGTAGTCCTGGAAATTCCCCTCAAAAAACACCACCTGCGAGTCGCCCTCGAAGGCCAGGATATGCGTCGCCAGGCGGTCGAGGAAGTAGCGGTCGTGGCTGATGATGACGGCACAGCCGGCGAAGTTCTGGAGCGCCTCCTCCAGGGCGCGGATGGTGTTGACGTCCAGGTCGTTGGTCGGCTCGTCGAGGAGGATCACGTTGGCGCCGCTCTTGAGCATGCGGGCGAGGTGGACGCGGTTGCGTTCGCCGCCGGAGAGCACGCCGACTTTTTTCTGCTGGTCCGGGCCGACAAAGCCGAAGCGGGCGATGTACGCCCGCGAGTTGACGGTCATGGTGCCGAGCTTGGTGTTTTCCAGGCCGTCGGAGACGGCCTCCCACACGGCGGCATCATCCTGCAAACTCTCGCGCGATTGCTCGACATAGGCCAGCTTCACGTTGTCGGCCACCACGATCGTTCCCTTGTCCGGCTTTTCGGCACCCGTAATCATGCGGAACAGCGTGGTCTTGCCGGCGCCGTTGGGGCCGATGACGCCGACGATGCCGCCCGGGGGCAGGGAGAAGGAGAAATTTTCAAACAGCAGCTTGTCGCCGTAGGCCTTGGAGATGCCCTGGGCCTCGATGACTTTTTTGCCGAGGCGCGGGCCGGGGGGGATGTAGATTTCGATCTCGGCGGCTTTTTTCTCGGAGTTTTCGGAGACCATCTGCTCGTAGGCCGCGATGCGGGCCTTGGATTTGGCGCGGCGGGCGGAAGGGTTGGAGCGAATCCATTCGAGTTCGCGGGCGAGGGCCCGCTGGCGCTGGGTTTCCTGTTTTTCCTCGATCTTGAGGCGCACGCCTTTTTGCTCCAGCCAGGAGGAGTAGTTGCCCTTGTAGGGGATGCCCGCGCCGCGGTCGAGTTCGAGTATCCAGCCGGCGACGTTGTCGAGGAAGTAGCGGTCGTGCGTGACGGCGATGACGGTGCCCTCGTAACGCCGCAGATGCTCCTCGAGCCACTGCACCGATTCGGCATCCAAATGGTTCGTCGGCTCATCGAGGATCAGCACGTCGGGCTTTTTGAGCAGGAGCCGGCAAAGCGACACCCGGCGTTTTTCGCCGCCGGAGAGCGTAGCCGTTTTCATATCCGCCGGCGGGCAGCGCAACGCATCCATCGCCATATCGAGCTGCTGCTCAAGCTCCCAGGCGTTGGCGGCATCCAGCTTCTCCTGCAAGACGCCCTGCTTTTCGAGGAGCTTGTTCATCTGGTCGTCGGACATCGGCGCGGCGAACTTTGCCGAGAGATCCTCGAATTCCTGGAGCAGATCGACGGTTCCCTGCACGCCCTCGCGGACGATTTCGCGGACGGTTTTTTCGGGGTCGAGCTTGGGCTCCTGCTCGAGAAACCCGGTCGTATACCCCGCCTGGAGCGAAATTTCCCCGTCAAACTCCTGGTCCACGCCGGCGAGAATCTTGAGCAGCGTGGACTTGCCGGCGCCGTTGATGCCCAGCACGCCGATCTTGGCGCCGTAGAAATAGGAGAGGTAGATGTCCTTGAGGAGGACTTTTTTGTCGATTTTTTTGCCCACGCCGATCATGGAATAGATGATCTTGTGGGGTTCTGGGGTGGCGGCCATGCGTATGCTCCAATAAGTGAGTTTGAAGCTTATACCGCGCCCCGGCAGGCTGGCAACTAAACTGAACCCGTAGCGTAAGCGGCGAAGCGCAACCAAATTGAACCACGACGACACGACGATTTCGACACAGAGAACACCGAGAGCACAGAGAACACAGAGACGGATGTGTGGAATTTGAGATTTGAGATTTGAGATTTGAGATATGAGATATGAGAACATAGCTATCTTGCGGGATAAACATTTATCCCAAAAGCGCGTAATCGAGTGGGTTATCGGCACCAAGGCGGCATGCGGCGGTTTTGGGCTGATGGCTGCAAATGCTGTGTTTCTGGCACCTTGCGGGATTTTGTGGGAATTTATTGTGAAAGCCCGCACGTTTGGCACGGGTTGTGCGTATAGTCTTTTGGCGGCCTGACCAAGGCTGCGGCTCACGCGGAGCCTGTTCGCGTGTCTTCTCATGTGCGAAGCTTGCTTCGCCTGAAAAGGATGACCTTCCATGATGTCCCGATGGCCCAACTTCGAAACGCCCACAGCCCCGCAAGGGCGCTGCGCGGCACGGTTGCGCCGGGGACATCCGCAGTTAGGGCCCCAGACCCTGATTGCCCCGACGACCCCCCCCCTCGCGGACCTCGCCGCGGCCGCCATCATGGGCGGCAGCCTATCACCCAAACGCTATCCAGGCTCGATACAGGATTTTGGTAGCGAGCGAGTGAATAGGTAACCTTCCTCCGCCAGTGCGGGGGAAGCCCCCCCGATCCCGCGCTGGCCGTCGAATTTTCCCAATTATTTTCGCCCCAGCGCATCCCGAAATTCCTGCCCCAGCTTTTGGCTTGGGCATGGCCTTTGGCTCGGTGGTGCAACTTTGGCAGACACGCCTGTCTCAGAAACAGGCCCCTGTGGGTTCGAATCCCACCCGAGCCACTTCAATTTGATCGATCCGGCCACGAGGCCCCCGATGACAGGGCCTCGTGTCGGTGGTCAGAACAGGGCGGCAAGCGCCGGCGGGTCTTTGACAAGTGAATAGCCAATTTACAGGTAATTGGTAAATGGTAATTGGTAATTGGAGGTGTGTGCGCCGAATTACCAATTACCAATTACCAGTTACCAATTACGCTCATGGACCCATGGTGTAATGGGAGCACGGTGGCCCTTCAAGCCGTCGGCGCGGGTTCGATTCCCGCTGGGTCTGGTGGCGAGTTTCGAGTTTCAAGTTTCCAGTATCAAGAACAGAACTTCAAGTTCCGAGTTTCAAGTTTCGAGTTTCGAGTTTCGAGAAGGGTTTTACCTTAGGACGGTGCGGCGGGCGGGTGAGGCAAAGCCCGTCCGCCGCACGGACGGCACGCGGAGCGTGCCTGCTACCTTGGAGGGTCAAGCCGATTGGCGACGGCAGCGGTCCCGAAAACCGTCGAGTGTGACAGCCTTGGGGGTTCGACTCCCTCACCCTCCGCTTTTTAGTTTCGAGTTTCGGGTTTCGAGTTTCAATTGCAAGGTAGCACAACGGTAGTGCGGCGCCCTGTTAAGGCGAGGGTTGTGGGTTCGATTCCCACCCTTGCAGCTTTGGGCGGTGATTGGGGCGTTGTGTCGGGGGCCACATTTTGCCGGGCGTTGCCACGCCGGGCTAGGACCGCGTAGCTCAACTGGAAGAGTGCTGGTCTACGAAGCCGGAGGTTGCAGGTTCGAGCCCTGCCGCGGTCGCGTGGGTTGTGGTGCAAATGGTAGCACATCGGACTTTGAATCCGGCAGTTGCAGGTTCGAATCCTGCCGACCCAATACGAGTTTCGAGTTTCGAGTTTCAAGGTTCAAGGTTCAAGGTTCAAGGTTCAAGGTTCGAGAACTACTTGAAACATGACACTGGAACCTCAAGACTCAACCGGGGCGGTAGCTCTAATTGGCAGAGCGCCTGCTTTGCATGCAGGAGGTTGAGGGTTCGAATCCCTCGCGCTCCATGAACATCGGCGGGACGCCGATGCCACGGTTATATACGGCGGATGCTCGATAGGCTGAGCCCCGGTCTCCAAAACCGGTCCATGCGGGTTCGACTCCCGCCCGCCGTGCTTGTGGGTGAAGCAAGAAGACAGAAGCAAGAATCCAGAAGACACGGAGGCACGGAGAGAGTGGGGGAAAAACGTTGATACGTGTCACAACGGCACACCTCAAATTCATTTCTCTCCGTGTCTCCGTGGCTCCGTGGTGAATGCTGCTGGAAATCACAGGCAGTGGATCAAGCGGCGGATCGCCTGGTTTGGGACCAGGAGCATGCAGGTTCGAGTCCTGTCTGCCTGAATGGGAGAAGACAGAAGCAAGAAGCAAGAAGCAAGAAGCAAGAAGTCAGAAGACAGATGGAGATCGTGGCCTAAGCGGCGAAGGCACCGGCCTGTGACGCCGGGGATGCGGGTTCGAGTCCCGTCGATCTCCCGTGGACGAGTTTCGAGTTTCCAGTTTCGAGTTTCCAGTTTCCAGTTTCCAGTTTCGAGTTTCAAGCAATCGATCTCGCAACTTGAAACTGGAAACTCGAAACTAACCAGGCTGTAGCTCAGCATGGCAGAGCGCTTGCCTCGGGCGCAAGAGGCCGGCGGTTCAAGTCCGCCCAGCCTGAATGGAGTGGTCCGTGGTTAGTTGTCAGTGGTCAGTAGGAGTTCGTCGGTGATGTTCATCGACAACTGGCCACTGGCAACTGACCACACACGGGCTAGTCGCGTTTTGCCGGGCGTTGCCACGCCGGGCTAGAAAGGAGGTTCCCGTGACGGCGGTTCTCTCGTATCCGGTTCTGGCGCTGAACAAGGTGTTCGCGCCCATTCATGTGATTGATGTGCGGCGGGCGCTGTCCTTGCTGGTGACGGGAGCGGCGGAGGTGGTGGACACAGATGATCCACACTTGGGGACGTATGATTTGGCGTCGTGGCGGGAGCTTTCGGATTTGAAGTCCGAGTTTGAAAGCGAGCGGCATGACTGGGTCGGCCTGGTGCGCGGCCGCCTGGCGGCGCCCACGGTGGTGCGGCTGACGAAGTTCGACCGGCAGCGGTATCGGAAGCACCGGGGCCGGCAGATTTCGGGGCCGTTTGTGCCGCTGAACCGGCGGAACATCTACCACCGCGACGGCAACACGTGCCAGTATTGCGGGTGCAAGTACCCCTCCAGCGAGCTGTCGCTGGACCACGTGGTGCCCAAGTCGCGCGGGGGCGGCGACACGTGGGAAAATTTGGTGTGCGCATGCACCGAGTGCAACTCGCGGAAGGCGGACAAGACGCCGGCGGAGGCGCGGATGAAATTGATTCGCGTGCCGCGGGCGTTGAAGACGCCGGCGCAGTTGATCCGCGTGCAGCACGCCTCGTGGGCGCAGTTTGTCGACGAGGCGTACTGGAACGTGGAGTTGAAGGGCTGAAGGCAAGCCCGAGGGCAAAGAAGCAGGAAGTTGGAGGCCGGAATTTTCCGCGCCTCTGACTCCTGTCTTCTGTCTTCCGGCTTCTGATCCTCAGATGGGAGTGGCCGCGGTTTCCTCCCAAGGACCGCGCGCTCACAGTGGCGTAGCTCAGAGGCAGAGCAGCCGGCTCATAACCGGCAGTGCGTAGGTTCGACTCCTGCCGCCACTATTGGATATATCGCGGGATGGACGAGTGGTCGATGTCCGTGGTCTCATAAGCCACGTGCCGTGGGTTCGAATCCCACTCCCGCTATTTTAGTTTCAAGTTTCGAGTTTCGAGTTTCCAGAATTCAGGATCGTAGCTCAGTTGGCAGAGCGCTTCCCTGATAAGGAAGAGGTGGGCGGTTCGACTCCGCCCGATCCTATCTCTCCACCGCACACCGATCCGACTCCGTAGCTCAACTGGCAGAGCTTCCGGTTCTTACCCGGAAGGTTGCAGGTTCAAGTCCTGCCGGGGTCAGTGGATTTTCGATTTATGATTTTCGATTTCCGATTCAATTTGGCCGGGTGGCCGAGCGGCGAAGGCAGTGGACTGCAAATCCACCGGCAGGTCATGCCCGCACGGGTTCGAGTCCCGTCCCGGTCTTGTTCCAACACGCAAATCGAAAATCAAAAATCGAAAATCACACGCGCCCGCGTAGCTCAACTGGCAGAGCGCCTGTTTCGTAAACAGGAGGTTCGGGGTTCAAGTCCCTGTGTGGGCTTTTCCACGTGCCCGTAGTTCAACCGGCAGAACGCCGCGTTGCCAATGCGGAGGTTGCGAGTTCAAGTCTCGCCGGGCACTTATGCTCCCGTGGCGTAAGGCGGCAAACGCGGCGGTCTCAAGAACCGCTTGATGCAGGTTCGAATCCTGCCGGGAGCACGTGAACAAAATCGAAAATCAAAAATCAAAAATCGAAAATTCCCGCGCGGTGTTAGCTCAATTGGCGGAGCGCCTGGCTTCCAACCAGGAGGTTGCGAGTTCAAGTCCCGCACGCCGCATCACAACTTGCGCACCGAAGCGCGAAGGGCGCGGTCATACGCCCAGGAGCGGATGTGGTTCACCTGCTCCTTCATGGTCTTCGAGAGCGGCACGATCTGATGGAGCGACATGAACATGTATTTGTCGCTGACGGGTTCCTTGGCGATGCGCGCCGCAATGATGGCCGCGATCACCGCCTGCTCGATCTCCGCGCCGGTCCAGCCCTCGGCGCGGTCCGCGATCAGGTTGAGCCGCATTCCCGACGGGTCCAGACCGCGGCGGGAGAGGTGGATCTTGAAGATCTCCAGCCGCTCGTCGGCGTCCGGCAGGTCGATGAAGAAGACCTGGTCGAACCGCCCCTTGCGGATCATCTCCGCCGGCAGGAGGTCGATCCGGTTGGCCGTCGCCACGACGAACAGCCCGGCGGTTTTCTCCTGCATCCACGTCAGGAAGTAGCTGAAGAGCCGGTCGAGCACGCCGGTGTCATCCTGGTGGTCGCGGGAGATTCCGCTTTCGATCTCGTCGAACCAGGCCACCGCCGGGGACACTTCCTCCATGGTGCGGCAGGCGGAGGCGAAGAGCCGCTCGGCGTTGTTGATCCCGGCCGCGAACACATGGACCATGTCGATGCGGTACAGCGGCAGGTCAAATACGTTCGCGACGGCCCGCGCCGAAAGGCTCTTGCCGCAGCCCGAGACGCCCATCAGCAGCAGGCCCTTGGGCACGATCTCCGCGGAGATGCTCTCCCGCGAGAAGAACAGTCCGCGCCGCTGCGTCAGCCACGTCTTGAGCACCTCGAGCCCGCCGATCTGGTCGATGCCGGTCGTGTTGGGGACGTATTCGATCAGGCCCGTTTTGCGGACGAGCTGCTGTTTCTCCTGTTCCAGCGTCCGCACGATGGAGGAGTCGAGCTGGCCATGCTCGGCCATCACCCGCCGCAGGGCGTGCCGGGCTTCGTGGAACGTCAGCCCCTGCACCGCGCGGGTGAGCTCGTAGATCGTCTCCGCGGACAGGTTCGCCGCGCCGCCGGTGATGGCTTGCGCCTCGGCCGCCAGCAGTTCCTCCAGTTCCTTGAGGTCGGGCCGGGGCAGTTCGCTGAAGGCGACCTCGCGGTTGATTTCCTCCGGGATGTACTTCGTGGGCGCGCAGATCACCGTGAACTTGCCCGTATCCAGGCAGCGGTAGTACAGGTCGCGGAGCCGGCGGCGGATTTCGACCGAGTCGTGGAGAAACTCGTGAAAGTCCTTGAGCAGGAAAATGCCCGGCTGGTCGTGCGCCACGATGAAATCCAGGATGCCCCGCGCCCCCTCGGGCTGGCTCGGGAGCGGCTTGCCGTTCTGCAGCAGGCCCTCGGTCACGCTCCACAGGAACAGGTCCCCGCGCCGCGCTTCGGCGATCCGCCGGAACACCCCGATGACGCGGTCCTCTTCGGTGGTCTGAATGTAGAGCAGCGGCCGCCCGGTGTCGAGGATGCCCTGGATGGCCGCGACCACGGGGAGGGAGTTCGCTGGGGCCTGCGGGGAGGCCGGGGGAACGGTTGGGGGGGCGGGTAAGCTATCGGTAGGCATGAGGGCTCCAGGCAGTGCCACGAGAGTATGCCAGCGGGTGTCGTCGGGGCGGGACGCCGGTTGCCCAACCGCTGGCGCGACTGACCTCCCCGCCATGCAGGGCCGTCAGCCAGGAAAAAGGAGCCTGGCGGAAATGTGCCGCCGCATGCAGGTCTCCTTCATATTTCCCCCAACGCGGCAGCAACGGCAAAGTTCCAAGCTATGTTGGGAGTCCAGACGGCGGGCTCGGCCAGTGCGGGTTGTCTCCATGCATTATAGGGGGTGGGCGCGGGTGGCAAGGGTGTGAGTTCGCTTGCGACCGTCGGCCTCGTGGCTCAATTGGCAGAGCATCCGTCTTCTAAGCGGATTGATGCAGGTTCGAGTCCTGCCGGGGCCATGGTGGATTTTTGATTTTCGATTTTCGATTTATGATTTTTGATTTTGATCTCGTAGCTCAACTGGAAGAGCGCCGGTTTCCGAAGCCGGAGGCTGCGCGTTCGAGCCGCGCCGGGATCGTCGAGTTTCAAGTTTCATGTTTCGAGTTTCAGCGCGCTCTCGTGGCGGAATTGGCAGACGCACGGCCTTGAGGTGGCCGCGCCTTCGGGCGTGCAGGTTCGAATCCTGCCGAGAGCATCCCCCCATCGAAAATCGAAAATCCCCACGGCCCGGTGGTGCAACCGGCAGACACGGCAGGCTTAAACCCTGCTTCCCGCGGGTTCGACTCCCGCCCGGGCCATCAACAGTGTTCCACGGGTCTGTAGCTCAACTGGCAGAGTCGCTCCCTTTTAAGGAGACAGATGCGGGTTCAACTCCTGCCGGGCCCAATGCAGGCGCTCCCATGCCCGGCTCGCAAACGCCGCCGCGCCCACGCGCCGCAATAATTTCCCAACATTCGGCCCCGACACGCTTGACATTCCGCGGCCATTTGCTATGCTTATTCAATCAGTCGCAGTTGCGGCGGGGCAAGGGTTAGAACCTCCCGAAAGAACGTGTAGTCCTCGAGGCCTGTCAAGCCGATAACTATTACGGTCGCAACGCGACAAAAAGCGGAAATGCGAACACGCTTTGCTCTTTGAAAATTCGGGGGCGCCAGGTATCGACCGGACAGTAGTGATGCTGGTGGCGTGCCGACCTGTCATGCAAGTCGTAAAACTGTGTGGCAAAACTTAAATGCTACTGAGAACTACAAGTTCCCAGTCGGGGGCGAAAGCCTCCGTCTTGCGGCCTAAATACTGGCTGCACGATTCACCTGTGATCGTCTGTGTCATGGGATGAGTTGTCATTTCAGCAGACCGCTCGTTGGCCAGGGTTCCTTGGGCCGGCGCTAAGACCCAGGAGGAGCTGGTGCCCGCGGAGTTCGGTTTAAGACGCCGCGCGGCATAAGATAAAATTTGACCTACGCACGTAGAGGCTTTCGTCAACCTGCCTCGGGACGAGGGTTCAACTCCCTCCGCCTCCAAACTGTGGCCTCGGCATTTTGCCGATGCATTGAATTACGTGGCTTGGGCTTGCGCCCATTAACACCGGCGGACCGGCGGTGCCACGAACAAAATAAAAACCCGGTGACGCGTCATGGCGTGCCGGTCACGATTCCCCCCCCCCCATAGCGCGAGAGCTCCCTCCCAGGGCCTCTCGCCCT